>JAAERL010000131.1 GCA_024230435.1 Desulfobacteraceae bacterium | reverse complement strand
TTTAATAGATTTTTTTTCATAACGGTCTAATATTTTAAAAATTTGAATATTTATGAAATCTTACCAAGACCCTTAGCAATAAGCTGATTATACTCTATAATATAATAAAATTTAAGATTATATAATTTAAAAATAAAAAAAAATTGCTGGCCCTGTCTAACTTGCCGCCATGCGTGTTATCTTTTTTATCCCGCCATTTGCACATAAGTATATTTTTAGCTGGCTTTGCGATTTTGGTTTTGCAGATTCAGCCCCTCCACGATTTTTCCGGGCAGAAACATTGTTGTGAAATTTCAGGGTGTAATTGACTTGCGCACTGCCTTGGACACCTGTAGAGAAATTTTGGCAAGTATATTGCTTTATGTGGACCGGGCAATATATGGCGGCCGTAATTCAAACATAAAAAAAATTAAAGTTTCGTCTCTGAATAAGGCTTATAACCGGGTCTCAGGGGCAGAACAGGCGCAAACAGCGCAAAGACAAAGAATCGAAGCCGGGAAGCATAACAAAATAGTCATTGATAAGGATTAGAGAATTGAATAACAGAACAAAACATAGCAGTAAACACGATTATTTAATTCTTATTTCTGCAGCTTCCCTTAACAACAACCCTGCCGGGTTATGCAACCTTATAATCCTGCAAAAAACAACAGTCCAGAAGAATGGAACAGCTCTGAAGCTACACTCTAACTGACCCTGAATTTTTCTCTTTTTTTTCCTCTCTCGCTCTCTCTTTTGCTCTTAATGGTTAAATAACTTGACAATAGTTTCTTTTGGATTCCATTGGGAGAAAACTAAACAATGTACAACTACAGCTTATTTTCAAACAGTACGTCGACTCAAAATTCCAAGCTGAACTTAGTTCGCGGATCAATTAACACGTTATCATCACGGCAGCAAAAAACGTGTAAATCACCGCGTCAAAGCCGCATTTTTTTTCTACTTGGTATGCTGGTCTTGTTTATCGCAATATGCTTACCATCAATGGTCAGCGCAGCTAATGTAACTCTGGCCTGGGATGCCGGTGATCCTGCTGCTGAAGGTTATCGGGTATTTATGCGTGCCGAAAGCCAGGATTATAACTTCAGCGCTCCGGCCTGGACCGGAACAGGTACAAGCTGCTCGGTAGACCAGCTATCTGGTAATACATACTATTTTGTGGTCCGCGCCTTTCAGGGCGTTGACGAAAGCCTTAATTCCAATGAAGTGGCTATTGATGTCGTTGTCAACCAGGCGCCCGAAGCAAACGCAGGGCCGGATCAAAGCGTTGAAGCCGGTGTCTTGGTAGCGCTGGACGGCGCCGGTTCCTTAGATCCGGACGGCGGTATCGCAACGTTTAAATGGGTTCAAACCGCTGGCCCGGCACTTAGCCTTAACGAAGCATCCAGCTTCCAAGCCTTTTTTACAGCGCCAAGCGCAACGGCCGGTTCCACGGTTATTTTCGAACTGACTGTTACCGATTCCGAAGGGCTGACAGCAACCGATACCTGTGAGGTCTCAATCATTGCTCCGGCACAGCTCGATAGCGATGGTGACGGGCTCACGGATGATGATGAAATCAATCTTTACGGAACAGATCCCAATAACGCCGACACCGATAACGATGGTATCACAGACGCTCAAGAGGTCAGCGCCGGAACAGATCCGGTTGTGGATGATTCTGTGCAAGACTATGCCAAAATTTGGATAGAAGCCGAAGACGGCGATATTTACTCGCCTATGACGATTGCCGATGACCCGGAAGCATCAGCGCAAGGCTACATCCAAGCACCCAACGGCAGTGGATATCATTCCAGCGCCTCTAAGGAATATGGCTATAGCGAGTATACTTTTGTTGTCCCGTCAGCGGGAAATTATATCGTATGGGGCAGGGTTTTGGCCGCATCCGGGCAAGACGATTCGTTTTTTGTATCAATGGACAACGGCTTATCTGCCCTGTGGGATGTGCAAATGTCAGATAGCTGGGTTTGGGACCAACTGGTTGATCGTGGTCAAACAGAGCCCGCCAGTTATTATTTAACAGCCGGTACACACACCCTGACCGTATACCAGCGCGAAGACGGATCAAAGCTCGATAGAATATTAATTACCAACGATATGGAATATATCCCCGAAGCACTGGGCGAACAAGTCGTTCAATCTCTTGACAAAGTATGGATAGAAGCCGAAGACGGCGATATTTATGCGCCCATGATGATTTCCGATAATTCTGAAGCATCAGCTCAAGGCTACATCGAAGCGCCCAACGGCAGCGGATACCCTTCAGGGCCTTCTAAATCATACGGGTATGCCGAGTATACGTTTGAAGTCTCAACAAGCGGCGACTATATCGTATGGGGTAGGGTTTTGGCCGCTAACGGAAAAGACGATTCGTTCTTTGTTTCAATGGACAATGGCTCATCTGTTCTGTGGGATGTGCAAATGTCAGATAGCTGGGTTTGGGACCAACTGGTTGATCGTGGTCAAAGCTCTGCAGCCACCTTTTATTTAACAGCCGGTACACACACCCTGACCGTATACCAGCGCGAAGACGGCTCTAAACTCGATAGAATATTAATTACCAACGATATGGAATATATACCCGAAGCCATGGGTGAAGAAGTTGCTTCAACCGTGCATAAGCTTTTTATCGAAGCTGAGGATGGTTACATGAATGCCCCGATGGCTGCCTTCCAGGATACCGATGCATCAGCCAAGGGCTACATCGAAGCGCCCAACGGCAGCGGATATCTTTCCGGGCCTTCTAAATCAAACGGGTATGCCGAGTATACGTTTGAAGTGCCAACAAGCGGCGACTACATCGTATGGGGCAGGGTTTTGGCTGCTAACGGAAAAGACGATTCCTTCTTTGTTTCAATGGACAATGGCTCATCTGTTCTGTGGGATGTGCAAATGTCCGGCAGCTGGATTTGGGATCAACTGGTTGATCGTGGTGAAACTTCTGCAGCCACCTTTTATTTAACAGCCGGCACACACACCCTGACCGTTTACCAGCGCGAAGACGGATCAAAACTTGATAAAATTTTAATCACAAACGACATGGAATATACTCCTTAATTCATTAATAGGATCTGCCGGAAAGCATCTGAAATGATGCTTTCCGGCAGCATCTAAGCGCAAGAACTTCCCAAGTTAAACTTTACTAACCAATTCGTATAAGATACCATTACTGATAAGTGGCAACAAATCATACGCATAGGGGGCAATAAATGATACGCGCGATTAAAACCATTTTTATCATAGCGATATTCTTGAGCTTTGTCACACCAGCAATGGCAGCTACATATTACGTTTCTAACAAAGGCAATGACAATAATCCTGGAACCCAAACCAGCCCATGGGCAAGATGCCCAGGTATGGACGGCTGGTCAGGCGGAGCAACTTTGAAACCGGCAGATAAAGTTTATTTTGACAGTGCAGGCACATGGACTTTAAATGGCGGTTCACAAGGTCTTTGGGTTGAAGGGGGCGTAACTTATATAGGCGACTCTTGGGGAAATGGTCAAAGAGCCAAATTTGACACAACCGGCTCATATAGCCGTGCGGTCGTTTTAATCGCCGAAGACCATGATACGATCGAAACTGAGTTCATAGGATTTGAAGTCGATGTAAATATGAAAGAATCCAGAGGAGTTGCCATAAATAACGGTATTCAGAAAGGACTCTTAACAGTCGGCGCTATGAAAAGAATTAAAAACTGTTATGTCCATCACATCGGCAACAGTTCTTATTCATATGGAATTCATGTGAGTGTAACCACAAATTGTACCGTCCGAAATGTAGAGATACTTGATTGTATCGTTCATGATACGCCTCGAAGCGCCGTTTGCCTTTACGCAGGCTATACAAGCGACAATGCGCATATTTATAATACAACAATTAGAGGATGTGACATTTCCAGGTCGCATTTAAATACTTCAAGCGGCGGTGCGGGAATTTTGTTAAAGAACCATGTTGAAAATATTGTTGTGGAAAATAATAAATTATATAATAACAACAGCGGCATCCATGTTGAAAGAACTTATTCCGGCGCGTTACCGCCTAAAAATATAAAAATAAGATATAATAAAATTAGCTCCGGTGACAGCAATGGTATTTATGTCCAGGCCGGTCCGTCCAATAATATTTATATCTATTGTAATTTAATCTATAAGAATGCAAAAGCCGGTATTAAGTTCGAAAGCAATTTATCAGGTACGCTTTCATATCATATTTTCAATAATACGTTTTATTCGAACCGGGAAAACGAGTTGGTTGTAAGAGGCTCCGGTGCGAAATTTCAGACACTTGAAATCAAAAATAATATTTTCTACGCCTCCGGCGCAAATTGCATATCAGATTCAAACGGTAGGATAACCAGCCACTCCAATAATTTATTTTATCGTGAAGGAAACAGCGGCAGCCTTGCAAGCGTCGGTGGCCGGACATATTATTCTAATAATATCAATGATTGGGAAAGTACAGCCGTAACAGGTTTGCCTGGTTTTGTGAACGTTGCAAATTATGAGTTTTCTCTTTCCGAGGGGTCGGTTGCAAAAAACTTGGGAGCGGATTTGAGCGGGATTTTCAGCGATGGCCTGAATTCAAACTCTAGTTGGCCGAATAATGTCCAAACAATGCAATGGGGGTCAGATCAATGGGCAATCGGGGCCTTTGTATACGGCGAGTCAAGTACAGCAGACAAAGTGGCAGCGCCTAAAAACTTGCGGATTACAAATAATTAACAAAGATAATGGCTGTATAAAAATAATCAGTTATGCAGCCTGTAATTAGGCAAGTCTTTAAAAAGGGCTCATTCACGCCGGAAACTTTGTGTGAATGAGCCCTTTTTACATTGAAGCAGATAGTTTTTTAATTTGTTTGATAAGCGGGTAAGTTCCGGTGATCCTAAGCAATTTTTGAACACGGTTTTTAATTATTTTGAAGGGTTTGGGATTTATCGGTTCGTTTAAAAGATCTGGCCATAGGTTATGGATAATGAGTCTGAATAATTCGTAATGGGCGGGTTCTCTGTATCGCATTTTTGAAGATAGTAACGTGTGGAGCAATTTGCGGCAATTAAACGGGGTATAGGACTCTTGAACGATATCCCACTCCAATTGACTCATGGCTTGCCAGCTGCCCATCCGGTGTTCCCAATAAAATAAGTCCAAGATGTGAATATTGCTGTCCAAAGCGGTTTGGTAAGAATTTTGAAGCCATTTTTCGAAATGCGGTATACAAAATTGATTTTTTTCCATGCCGTTTAATTGCGCTAAAGTTGTTGCCGTGATTTTTCTGGGATAGCCGCCTTTGTAATAAAAACAACGTGCTATTTCGCTGCAATTTCCTTTTATACATACCTTGTCCGCAGGGTAGTTTTTGCTTAGACCGTAGGCGATATGCCCCCATGCTTCGTGGGCTTTATCCACACTTGAAAAATAGATTTTTCTAAAATCAGGGCTCATTTTACCTGAACAGTTCAGGACATAATGCTCTAATCCCAGGTTGCGCAGCATATTGGCAGGAATTTTTATGTCTGCATCCGATTCTTTTAAATCATAGTACATAAGGGTGTAGTAAAATATTTTTTCTTTAATGTCTTTTGAAGCTGCAAGCAGGGCCCGGCTGTCTACGCCGGCGGTTATTGGAAGAGCCAGGTCAAAATGTTTTGCGCCGCATTCAAGAAGGTTTTTTAAGATAACGGATGATTCTGAGGCAACATCGTGAATATCCCTGGTTTTTATTTCTTCCCAAGGCCAAAACCTTTTCGTTTCTTTTGTCTTTAAATCAAGGTAATGATTTGGGACAAGATGTTTTATTTCACGATACAAGGAAATTCCGCTTGGCGCCCAATGCTCTCTGTCGCTTTTTATATATGAAGAATTCAGGAACAGTTTGCTGGATGCTTGACTGTAATTCAGATTAAGCAACCTTGCTATAATGCCTGGTTCAGAAGCGCAGACAAAAGGCAATTCGGGTGAATCCGAATAATACACGGATCTTAATCCTGACGGGTCGGTAAAAAGAATTAAAGATGATTTTGTATGATAGATCAGTATCCATCTTCCCGCAAATGCGTTTGTAGCTTTAAGAACGGACTGATGGTCATGATCAGATAAGGCCAAATCGGATAATATCTTTGTTTGCGATTTATCCGGGTTGTCACTATCGAAAAGATATCCTAATAAAGTGATCTGTTTTGCGTTTTTTTCGATCTGTGTTAAGCCCAGATCAGGGTGTGTTTTCAGATAAAATGTTTGACCGATAGTGGTGGATTTCCAGGAAGATAAAATTTTAAGATTTTCTGATGATAGTAAAAATTGACGCCTGAAATAAAGTGAATTTTGATCTGCCAAATCGAATAACTCGTTTGAAAAGTTAAAATATTTCTGCATAGTGAAACCTTTACCTTAGTTCTCATCGGTCAAATTGGACATTTGGACGATGGCAAAAAATCAGAATGGGAATAATTTAACGGATAAGGCAATAGCCCGCAGGTTAAATGTTTTTATAATAATCAATATATTTTTTGGCGATATGGTGAATATGAAAATTGTTTTTAACTTTCTTAGCCGCATTTTTTGAAATTGATGCATAATTTTTTGCATTCAACAACCAATTAATGCCATGGGCGAATTCTTTTGGCAAAAACGCAGTTGAAAGATAACCGTTTGACATATGGTCAATAATATCCCTGGGCCCATTCTTATTGAATGCAACCACCGGTGTGCCGCAGGCCATTGCTTCAATAACAGTTTTTCCAAAAGCTTCCTGGACTGAAGGCAACACAAAAACATCCGCAGCACAATAGGCATTCCGAAGGTCTGAGATATTTTTCAAATAACCTAAATGTGTGTACGCGAAGTTTTTAAATTTTGATGTGCTATTGTTAAAACTCCCGAATTGTACAAAATGACAATCTTTGCGAACATAGGCAAGGCAATCATGGAATAGTGAAAACCCTTTATAGGTTTCATATGTGTTTTGCGCTCCGATGAGCACAATTTTAGCGTTTAACGGAAGCTTAAGGGCCTTTCTGGCCAACTGCTTATCCACTGGGTAAAAATCATTGCAATTAATACCGTTATGGATGACTGTTACTTTTTTATTTTTACATAACCGGCTGCTTTTTGCCATTTGCTTCATCCATGTGCTAACAGCAATCCAATGAATATTATTTTTCGAAAATGCTTTGCTTTTTCGGTTATGCAAAATATTGGCCACATCAACCCCTATGGTTTTTTGAAGCTGAGGGCAGTTATAGCACGAAGAGGTAAACCGACTGCAATTGAGCGAATAGTGACACCCTCCTGTCAGAGGCCACATATCCCGTAGGGTCCATATGATTTTTTTGCCTGTTTTTTGAATTTGGGAAATGTTCATCATCCCCTGGTTGATCCAGTGAAGGTGTATTATATCGGCAGATTTAAAAGCAGGGTGACACGTAATGCGAGTGCTGAACAATCCTGGGCTAAATAATGATCCGCCGGCTGGTTTATGCAGTTTGGAGAGTTGAAATTCAGCTTTTTTCAGCATTAATAGCAAATATTTTTTCGGCAAAGAATTTTGTATCGAATAAGCATATCGGTCTTTTGGATCAACTTTATCTGCAATCAATATGTTTGAATTTAAATTTAAATTAAGTAATTCGTTATGCAGCAAAAAAGCGCTTTTTGCCGCACCGCCGTTTCTTCCAGTTGAAATATGCAAAATGTTTTTTTTCATTGATATGTTCCAAATTTTTAGTTTGATTTTTTATAACGTAGTAAAAACCAGACTGCAGGAAATTTTAATCGAAAAATACCTGATAACCAATAGACCGGTTTCCAGAATTTGCCGTATTGTCTGGAAAACATAAGCCAGTCGCGGACGCGGTGCATGGCGGCATCCGATTTCATAATCTGTAAAGTTTCTTTAAAGGGCCGGCCATTTATCTTTTGCGCTTCAGGACCTTTTCGTGAGCATGTTCCGATGTATCCGGGAGCAATCCAACTCGAATAGCCATAACGGCGTTGTGCACGCAGGCCGTAATCGTAATCTCCGGCCGCATGTATGAATTCGGCTTTGATGTTGCCAACGGTTTGGGCAATTTGTGCAGGTATAAGAACGCAGTTCCCGTTAAAAATATTGCACTTTTGCGCCCATCTATCCGGACTGACAGGTAT
Organism: Desulfobacteraceae bacterium; assembly: GCA_024230435.1. GTDB lineage: Bacteria > Desulfobacterota > Desulfobacteria > Desulfobacterales > Desulfosarcinaceae > UBA2230. The sequence continues at coordinate 112,695 of JAAERL010000131.1, read as the reverse complement.
AAACCGCAATGGCGGCCAAACGCCGGATACCAAATTCCAGCCACCGTAAGTGAATATTCTGATTTCCGGGTCCTGGAAAGATCCGGCGACTATTACGGGTTTGCCTTCTTTTTGTTTAAGCTTAAGTGACGTTTCGATCATGGTGTCCAGTGCGTGCTTGTAAAGCATTGAATCATCATTTAACCATAAATAATAATCATATTGTTTTTCCAGCGCGGTAGAAAAAGACAATCGCATACCGCCGCACCAGAACAAGTCACCGGTTCCTTTTATCAATACAATAGATCCGGGATAACTGTCTTTGGCGATTATTCCTGTCTCATCCGATCCATCATCAACCATATAGACTCGCAGATCTATATGGTGACGTTTTGTCTGGGCAAAGAGTTTATCCAGGCATGCAAGCGTTGTCTTCTTTCTATTGTATACGGTCATTAAAACCGCAATTTTAATAGTGCTCATATATGCTCCAGATGGTTTAAAATTGTTTTTTTAAGTTAATTTGCCGAATTGCGTTTTTAAAATGAAAAATCAGTAAAACCGTTGCTATAACCAAGGCAATGAGGGTAGCGGCAATTGCGCCGATTGCCTGGTATTTTAATACGAGCAAGCTGTTTAAAACAATGTTGAGCGTGGCGGCTATTAAAGTTGAATAGAATACTTTTTTTTCAAAACCGATTGCATTATAAAGTGCGCTGATAAATGTGTTTGTGTAAAGTATAAGGCTCGTGAAAACCAGATACTTCAGAAGTATGATGGAAGATATATAGTTTTTTCCAAAAAGGGTTTGAATCAGTTGAGCGGCAAATATATTGATCAGGAGCGTAATAATGAGAGTGCCGGAAATAATTGTCTTGAAAGATACACGAAATTTCGAAAGAAGTTTTTCCGGGTTTTTATGGTAAAGTTGGGCAAAAACCGGATAAAAGACACCAATAATGGAATATCTTAGATTTGCGAGTACATCGATGACCCTGTGTGCGCAATTGTAGTATCCAACCAGAGTTGAGCTTGTGTATATTTTTAAAAAAATAGTATCCGTACTGAATAAGATAATCGAAAAAAGGCCGCTAAAGAAAAAGGGCCAAACATTTAAAGCGATATGCCTGACTTTTGATATGGACGGCAATGACAGTTTTAACGGTATCTTTTCGTTTTTGCAGAGTATTAATATCTGAGTGGCCGCCAGTACGATAAACGAGACAGACAGTGCAATGCTGGCAATTTTTAAATTGTACGCATTATACAGTAACAGTACGGCTGCCAAATGCGTTATGTGCTGGAGCAGGTTTGCCAGGACAACATATTTGTTTTTTAAAACACCTTTAAAGTACCATTCTATATTTAGGGCGTCTGTAACGGATTTGATGTTCAGTATGATCAAAACGCCCATATGGCTTATGCCGGTTAATACAAAGAGTGCAAAAAAGGGAATGTATGTGATTGCAGAAAGCACAAGGCGGAATGAAACAATTTCCGATATAACGTGTGCAATCTGTTCCTGGCCTTTGAGCTGATTTATTTGTCTGCTGCCATATGTGCTTAAACCGAAATTTACAAAGATGCCGGAATACCCGACAACGGCCAGCCCAAAAGAGTAATTTCCGAAATCATGCGGGCCAAGAACCCTGATAATGAGCGTGATCGTTAAAAAGGAAATGCATTTAGATAATCCTTGGTTAACGATGATATAGACAATGTTCGAGAAAATTTCATTTTTTGTATAGATAGAGGGTTTTGGTCTAAATAGGGTTTTTGTGTGTATTTTCTCTTTTTCAATTTTGGATTCAACGGCTTGCATTGGGATTACCTGAAAACATACGTTTTATTGCTGCTTTTTTGGCTGCGATTGCAGAAGCGGCTTTTAAAGCCTCGGTGTTTAACATGCCAAGCATGATAAAAAAGAAAATTCTGCCGCTATAGTTCGAGAATGTGGTGTTAAAAAGACTGAAAAGGAAAAAAGCACAAAAATAGGTTATTAAAAAACTTGCATAGTATCTGTTTAATAAAAAAATTAATTTGAATTGTTTAAAAATGATATAGAAAAAGAAAACTAAAATGCTAAAACCAACGATTCCCTCGTGAATGAGTTTGTCTACAAAAACATTGTGCGCAGGCATGTCAAGAATTATTTGGGTTTTCGGAGAAAAATAATTGTTTTTTGCCATTGATTTTGCGTCTACAGGGAATGTTCCGGCGCCTAACAAGGGTCTGTCTTTTAACACATCAACAGAATATTGCCAAATATCGAGCCGGTCGCGGGTTGTTCTATTATTAAAATCAAACGTATCATTGAACCTTAAAGCCAAATCGCCTAAAAAAGATTTTCCGGCGGTATAATTGATTTTTGGAAAAATAAATAAAATAGAAATAATAAGTGCGCATCCCCATAAAGGAATAAAAAAATAGTTCAATTTTTTGCGTTTAATATGCATATACCGCACGAATAAAATCATAAGCACGACAATGAGTCCTGATCTGTGGCCGGCTAGAATTATTCCTATGATCATAAAGGCGGCAATTGCATATGGAACTGGTAACCGATTTGTCATATGGGTGCTGTAAAATAGGATATAACAGATAGGAAGGATAAAAATTACAATAGCGTTTCCACTTATAGCACGCGATGTACCGCTGCTTGTGAGACCGACGTGATGGGAAAAAAAATATCTCCACAGCGCTATTATAACGAGCATTACGCACAATAAAGATAACAGATTGTAAAATCGTTCTTTTTTATTTTCGAGGCTTTTAATGTTCGGAATAAGCACGGTAAGGAACATTAAAGATTCAGTGGAAAGATGTCTTAAGATATTTTGAAAATTAAATCCTTTCCAATACGAGAGTGCGGCCAAAATGATATCCCAGGCAAATAGAATAAGTATCATTTTGTTTAACATTCCAGGAAGTAAACAGACTGAACTTCTATGGCTTAATATGACAAATTTTAAAAGCAGCAAAACAAAAACGGCAAGCAGAACGAAAAGCAGGTAATCCATGGCAAACACGTTTAATGAGCCCAATTGTGCAATTTTTAATTCAGTGTCATATTCCGAAACAGATAATGCCATGGTAAGAATAGGCAGGCTGGCAAACAGGTATATGAGCAACATTGGTCTGAAAATGGAAATGATGCCCCCTGTCAATATGAACAACACAATTATGGTGTTAATTTGCATGGTATTTTTATTTTATTTGTTGTTTTGAAATTTCAATGGCCTTTATAGGTAGAAGGCACTGATCCTTTAAAACTATTTTCCCGGATTTGTTTCCAAAATAGGGCTTAAACGATTTGTGTTAAAGAATATACCATCTTGTATGTCTATTTTCTCGTCTTGTGCGTTATGCCAAAGGTGCGAATACGTTAAGTATGCAAACTGATCAGCAAAATTTTGGCGCGCCTTGAATACGAAAAAAAAATCGAAGCTCAATCTGGTATATTCTTTTCCGCCAATCGCCTTAGCGGTTATTTTGTTTTTCAGGATCAGTGCCTTCAGGCCGCGGGGCTACCTCCTGTTTACTTTACATCTGCCTATTTAGGCAACAATAACCTGATGATAATGATTAATCCGTACTGCCAAAACGGATGTCGTCAAAGTAAGCTCGGACAAAAGCTTCTTCTCCGGGCATATCCGTTCCCCGGGCGAGAGTTCTTAAACGGACATGACTAAAATCGGTAATTGCAAATTGTGTCAATTCTGACAAATCAAGAGTCAGAGACTCTGAGTTATCAAGACTGATTGCAATAACGCCGTTTCCTGCATGTTCCATTATAAATTGGTAGGCAGTATCGCTGAATACGGATACGGGAAATTCCTGAACCTGGTCGATGAGCTTTGCAGTGCAGGATGAATCAGCACAACCGATGGCCAGAATTTGGGCTGTAATTCCGGAAGGCTCTTGCTTTAATCCTGCTTGTATAAAAAAGTTGTCTTTGAAATCGTTTTCATCTGTTCCCGGTGGACGAAAAACCATTTCAATGACGGCATAAACTTCTGACGGATCTCCATCATCGTCTATCACAAAAGTTTCCGGAGACATTGTTATGAACGCTTCGGCAATTTCTGAATTGGGTATAAGATTATTCCGGCTGCGTAGGTTTGTGCTATGCAATCGTGTATCAACTGTAACGTCCGCCACATGTTCTTTGGCCGCTTCCATGACAAGACGTGCATTTTCAACGGCTATTGTTCCATAGGTGCTGTTCCAAATCAATCCGTCCAGGTAGGTTGAAGAGTTAAAATCATCAAGAATCGTTCCATCTAAGACAACGTTGTCAAAAACCGTTGTCATGTCAGCAATATCATCCGGATTCGATAGCATGGTTTTAACCCCGAGGTATTTTTTCGCCGAATTTGGTTCAGGTGAAGTAATTTCCGCACCCGCGGCCACCGGGTCAAACGTTTCAACAGGGCCGTCATCTAATTGGAAGCTAAAAAGCCCTGGAGAAAGCCGATCCCAATCAATCAATACAGTAGTGACATCGCCCAATTGGATATCCGTGCCAAACTGGACGTAGCCATTGGGGCCCGGCGTGAGGAATTCAACGCTTTCGGCGTTTCCGCATTCTTCGTCCAGGCAGCGGAAAACTTGGTAAAAAGCCTGGAATGGAGGTTCGGTCCCTGTAATATCGACTGCCGCGAAGATATCTCCTGTTTTTTTACCAACAGCTTCACCGGGAGTAGCGCTATGATAGCCGCAGCTCTCAAGCCGTGAGGTAAAAGTGGCGTCTCCTATGCCTGATAGATCTGTTTGTGTAATTGCGATGTCGGCCGATACAGTATTACAGGTAGTATCATTAAAGGAAAGGTAGTTAAGAGCAAAATCGCTTGTTGTAGTCAACTTGTATTCCAATGCCCCGTCTACTAAGGGGCGGCTGTATTCGGCGGTGGAGTTCCAATTGACAGGGTTGATCTCGGAATCAAACACTTCGCGGAAACCATACGTGCATATTATTTGGACATCTGTGATATCGTTCTCGTTAACTGTCTGGTTTCCATTGACAACATAACAAACCTGGCCGGGATCTTCTGGCTGTGACAAAATCGTCACATTACAGTCTGTCCCTTTATTCATTTGTGAGGTGAACCTGAAATATCCATTGTTTTCAATGGCCAGGTCATCGGTTTCATTGTTTTGGATGATCAATCCGGTTCCAATCAATCCGGACGCAGTTCCTGTCACAGCGTAGGTGGACTGTGGCGCTGGTGGTCCGGAAGCGTCACCGCCTCTACCTTCATCTTCGCCTGCGCCTCCGCATCCGGTATTTAGGCTTAGCATCAAGATAAGAAACAGACTCCAAAAAATTTGCTGAAAATGTTGTTTTTGCACTTTTTTCCTCCTTTTAAAAAATATTACGCGTTTTATTTGCGGTTGATAAACATGTATACATTTCTACCGCAAATGGCTAAAAACAATACGGGGTGATAAAAAAGCAAATTATAATTTGAAGCCTAAGAGATACGACATTTAACACGGACGTGTTATTTTTCTTTGAAATGCCTGCGTAAGAATTTTTGAAATTTCTTCTGTTTTGTTCGGCCAGTCACATTTTCTGGCCAGCCGAATACGGTCTTTCTTAAGAGAACTGCCGTTTTCTTTAAGGGCGTATCCGACTTTTTCAACAAAATCCTCTTCATTTTCGCCTAAAAATAGTAAGGGTTTGAGTTTTTCAGCCTCTGGTAATTTGGTGCTGACAACAGGTTTGCCCTGGCACAGATATTCCCTGAGTTTTATGGGATCCACGCCAAGCATCAATTCGTTTACCAGGTAGGGGATCAGGCAAACATTAAAATGCTTTAAATAAGAGGGCAAACTATCATAATCTCGAAATCCGAGAATATGAACATTGGGAAGGTTTTCAATATATCCTAAATCATGAAGCTTTTTTCCTATTAAGACAATATTGGCATTGGTGTATCGAAGAGCTATTTTTTTAAGTAAAGAATAATTAAGACGCTCTGAAAGACCACCAAAATATCCGATGATTGGTTTCGAAATGGTTTTTAAATCTGTTGGAATTACCCCGGACTCAAGCGCAGAGTTAAAATGATCGAAGTCAACAGCGTGGGTTACGGTAAAAGCTGATTTATTATAACCCGACAGATCGTTTCGAATGGCATCGGAAGTACATAAAATGACATCTGCTTTTTGAGCAACTTTTTTTTCATATGCGCAAATTTTATTCTTGTCTACAAACGAGAATTGTGAATATCGATCAACTGCATGATAGACGATAAATTCAGGGTCGAACATATCCATGCAAAAAGCCGCGGCCGGCGTGCCTATCCATAAAATATAGGGCTTAAAATTTTGGTTTGACAGCAATTTGTTAAATTGCACCCTGATGATGTGTCTGTTTAATTTTGTGATCGCACGATTGTAAACAAGGGGTACTATCCACGGTGAACAGACAGTGATATTGCTTGTTGGAGCAAACTTTTTGGCGCCTATCATTTTTAATCGCTTTAAATAAAAATTTAGTTGCGACCATCGCATCGTTACTTTTCTTGATCCGAGCGGATTGACAAAAATTATTCTGTTAGCAAAAGAAAGCTTTCGCATAATTGTTTGTTGAAATCCGGGGTAGGACCAATTTTCAGAACCAAAACACAGGATGTTTTTTCCTTTTATCATCGCACAGCCTTATTTTTTCAGGATTCAAATCCATTATTGATTTTAAAGCCTTTATTTATCAGCAAGGCGTCGCGGCGCGCCAGCTCAAGGTCTTTGTGCACCATCTGCTTAACGAGTTCGCTAAAGGGGATTTGAGGTTCCCATCCTAAATTCTTTTTTGCTTTGGAAGGATCACCCAGCAGTGTTTCAACCTCCGTTGGTCTGAAATATCTAGGATCTACGGAAACAATTACGCTGCCGACTTCCGGCTTATTTCCATTGTGGTTTCTTGTCACAATGGCTTTCTCATCAAGTCCTTTGCCTTCCCACGTTATTCCCAGTCCCAACTCACTGGCCGCCATGGTGACAAACTGTCTTACGGAATATTGCACACCCGTGGAAATCACATAATCATCAGGATAGCTTTGCTGAAGCATGAGCCATTGCATTCTTACAAAATCGGCGGCATGGCCCCAGTCTCTTTTTGCATCCATATTACCAAGATACAGATGATTCTGTAATCCTTCTACAATCCTGGCAAGCCCACGTGTAATTTTGCGCGTTACAAACGTCTCGCCCCTTAAGGGTGATTCATGATTGAACAAAATCCCGTTGCAGGCAAAAAGGCCATATGCCTCACGGTAATTGACCGTTATCCAATAAGCATAAAGTTTGGCGCAGGCATATGGCGAGCGAGGGTAAAAAGGTGTTTTTTCAGTTTGAGGCACCTGTTGAACCAGGCCGTATAACTCTGAGGTGGACGCCTGGTAAAACCGTGTGCTTTTTTCCATCCCTAAAATACGTATGGCTTCGAGAATGCGCAGACAGCCCAAAGCATCAGCGTTGGCGGTGTATTCCGGGGTTTCGAAAGAGACCTGGACGTGGCTTTGCGCAGCCAGATTATAAATTTCATGGGGCTTAACGTGTTGTATAATGCCAATAAGGTTGCTCGAATCCGTCAGGTCTCCATAATGTAGGAAAAAACGTTGATTCTCTTCATGAGGGTCCTGGTACAAATGATTGATGCGGTCCGTGTTAAATAGTGACGCCCTTCGTTTAACACCGTGGACCTGGTAACCTTTTTTAAGCAGGAATTCAGCCAAATAGGCCCCGTCCTGGCCTGTTATTCCGGTAATCAAAGCTCTTTTTCCCATGTTTGTTATCCTTTTTATATTTTTTCAGGAATGTGAAATAAATTTTGCTTTTATATACTCGGAAGGAAAGTTCATTAAAAACTGAATCCGATATTTGAACTGACCTTTTGATATCCATCTTTTTGGATTTTTTTTAAGGCGTGTGATCCATTGCAGTCCAAATTTTTGAATCAATTTGGGCGGAATATTAATCTCTCCGATATAATACTTCAAGGCGGCGCCAACGCCTATCATAATACCCCGTTTTAATTTTGAAGCGTTTTGGAGCATCCATTTTTCCTGCTTGCCTCCGCCAAAACTGACCCATATGATATCGGCGCGTTCATCCATAATTCTTTCTATCATTGCCAGGTTATCAGACTCAGTGAAATTTTCTTTAAAGGGGGGACTGTAACAGCTAATCTTAGAATCGGGTGCAACCTTTTTAACTTTTTCGATTACTTTTTTGTGGGTCGCTTGCGTATCGCCCAGAAGAAAATGCTTATATCGCTGATTGTAAATCAATTTTTGAAAAAGATCGATCCCGGAAATTCTTTCAACCTTTTTTCGGCCGATTAATTTTCCAAACCACGCCAGAGGCGTACCGTCGGCGATAGATAAGTTGGCCTTGTTAATGGCGTTAGCCAATTGAGCATTGTTCTGGGCCATCATCACATTGCCCACATCGGTTAAGCAAAAATAACCGCAGTGATTTTCAGATAATATTCGATCGATAAGCGAAAAAATGCACATGGAGCCGATTGAGTTTACTTTGATTTTTTTAAAGAAAAAATGTTCTTGCTCTTTCATTGCAGATAACACCTTTTACCTTAAATGGTAGTAAGTATAGGCGAAAATTACTTATAATGTTAGCGCATACAAGTAACCAATAAAGTTTTTTATAACAAATCCGATGCCTTTAACGGAAAAATACCAGTAAAACGGGTTGTAACCGGTGGCGGGGGCCGAAATAACGCCAATGCCGATTTGTTTTTTTGATACTTTTTTAAACAGAACATAAGTTTTACGGGCATGTGCGTCGAGGGTGAGAATATTGACAGCATGTGTTGATTGTCTATTGTTTCTTAACCAGTCTATCGTCGATTGTGCATAACTCAATGTTCTTTTACTGGAGACATTTTTTGTTGGAATAGCGATAATCAGATTTTCGTCTATTCCCATGCGTATTAAATTATCCTTGCAAAGCCCGGCATAGGTTTTTGTGCTTTGATTTTTGTTAGTATCTTTGAGTTTTCCACCGTTGGTTAAAATTAATTCGTATGGCTGGTTTTTAAATACTTCAATAGCGTATTTTAAAGAAGCCTGCGGGATCCATCCTTCAATAACAAGCACCTTTGCATCGATTGGCTTGTTTACCGCTAAAAAAGGATGCATAAACACGATCACTGCCAGTAATAAGAGTATAACACTATAGCGCAACGGGATAATCAAAGCTAAAATCCTTCAAAAAAGGAGCCGATTTTACGTAGAAAGGATCTTTTGCAGACATCAAAAGCGATAATTCCGTTTTTAGAGCGCGTTGCATGGGCAGTTCCCTCTTCAAATTTCGGCAGTATTAATTTGCGGGGCGAATTGCCATCGAGGGGAAGCTCCCAGATTCCGTATTTTCCGCTTCTGGTTGAATGATATAAAATAACGTCATTGTCATAATCGGTAAACGGCCCATGGCTTTTACCCAAATCGTCATTGGAAAGAGGTTCAATGGATTCTCCATTTATTGAAATTTTACAGATTTGATGCCGCTCATTCACTTGAGTAAAGAAATAAATCCATTGACCGTCTGCAGAGTACCAGGGCCTGTATCCCCAGCCATGCTTTTGTAAGGGCCGGGGACCCTGACGGCCATCTGTTTTTACGGTCCACAATCTCATCGATCCCCCGCGGTCGGAAACAAAAGCCACGGTTTTTCCGTCGGGACTAAAGGCCGGTCTTTGGTCTTGGTGCGGCCCATAGGTGATTTGCCTGGTATTTTGTCCATCATCATTCATGATAAATAGATTTAGCTTCATGTCTTTGCGGGGAAGCCCGTTGCCACGCATCAATTCGATTCTTTCCGGGGCTTGTTGATGAGCCTGGTCCGATGCAAACGCGATCATTGAGCCATCCCAGGAAAATACCGGATGCCTGACGCTGTTTGTTTCGTGTGAAAGGGCCGCAACTTTGCCTGTTTTTAGATATGCGATCCACAATCTTGGAGCCCCGCTATCGTTACCGAAAAAAACCACTTTATCTCCTTTGGCGTTAATATGGGGCTGATAATAAATGCCATTGTTGGAAGGAGATACATTTTTGAGTTTGCCATCAGGAAAAAAAACATAAACAGCAGAGAAAAAGGTTTTTCCAGCGATTTTATAAAGAAGGCCGGCTCTTGATTCGTAATCAGTAAATAAGAAAAATTGAAACGTCAGGAAAATAAAAAGGATTGTAATGATCGAAAGAAATAAAAGTAAACCGGCGCTTTTCTTGGTATTTATTTGTCTTAATCGCATTTTAATTTACCTGATCTTAATAAGATTTAGGCTGTGGCGGACATCCTTGGATCCGCCGAATCTTTTAGGCGACGATCTATGAAATGATTTATAATAAAGGGTATTGATATTTAATAAGAAAAGGCCATGTCAAAACAGTGGCAATTAAATTGTCAGAGCGTTTCATTTGTCTCCAACGGTTATCCAATAGTAATTTTTCGACACCCCGGTTATATCTGCCGGGATTTCCACATAACCCATGACTACTTTTTATAATCACTTCATCCTTGGAGATAAAGGGAAGTTGCTTTATGGAAAAATCCATAAAATTAAGCAAAGAGAGCACTTCTTTTTGAGGGTTTTTGATAAAATCTTCATAACGGATTTGGAAATATTTTACGGGTCGTCTTTTTTTTAAAAATTCTGCTGCAAGGTTGCGTGAGCTCCACTCCACCGCTTTGCGTATGGGTTTTGCCCGCCAAAGTTCTTTTTTTCTTTTGGACCAGGAAAAGACAGCCGCGCGTGAATCCCGGACAAGATGGACGACATAAAGATCTATGGCTTTGATTTTTTTTAACGCGTCCGCATAACCGACGTTTTTAGACGAATCGATTATGATATCTGCGCCGCTTTTGTGTTGAATCAATTTGTACAATATGGACAATCCCTTTAAATATGAAGCCTCAGATTGACAATTAACGCCATTTTTAGAAGGCAGATAATAGTTTAAGATTACTTTATGGCTTCTGGACACGATATTGCCCGTGCGAATAATTTCAGCTTGGTCTTTTTTGCTGATGCGAGCATCGAGCGATTTGAAAATATCCGACCAAATTTCGCAATTTTTTGGATATTGTCCGCAACTGCATTTCCATGTCCGGCCGCGGTCCCAAGCTTCGATGACCTCTCCTGCGTGGAAAAAACCTTTCATCTGAGAAAGTATGTTGCTGATGATTGTGCTGCCGCTGCGTGTCGGTCCTGCGATAAACAAGACTTTTAATTTGCCATTTGGACCAGGCGATGATTTTAAGAATTCATTTTTCATATTAAATCCTCAATTTGTACGGTAAACACAGGTTTTACAGAATCTGATGGAGACTGTTTTGCCTCTGCCGTATTTAAGATCGAATTTGGTTTCAGGTGTATCTGTTTTATCGCTTCGGGCATATGGGGCAAATGCGTAAGGCATTTGAGGCGGAAAATTCCCAGAATTCGTTTAAATTCGGCTCGAACGATTACGTTTCTTGTGTACTTTCTGGCCGACTGCTTCGAGGCGATATTGGATTGCTGGCGGTGGCCATAAAGCGTTGATATGCCTTTTGCCCGAAGTTCTTTATAAAAATGATTTCGCAGAGAACTTGCCAGACCCTGTTTGCGGTAATCACTTGAAATGGTAATTTGCTCCGACCATGCTTGATTCGGGCCTATAAGAATTCTTAATTTCAGCAATGGAATATCTCCTTTGCCGACTACGGCATAGTTAAAGCCGATAACTTTTTCACCATCCATAATTACCATGCATAAACAATTGTTTTGCAATTTTTTCTTAAGTGAGCCACTTAGCCACTCTTCCATCTGTTCTATTTGATCGATCAAATGGGTTTCACCTGAGTGAATCAAACGAAAAACGTATTTCGAATCATTAGATTGCTTTTTTACACAGGTATTTAAATCCAATTCATAAATATAGTAGATGATTTTTTGATAAAAGGGTTTGAGCAGATGCGCGGTGACCTTTTTCCAGGATATCCAGAATCCGTAGTCCCGATAGTTTCTTGAAAACTTTTTCCGATAGTATAAAAAAGTATAGGAATTGCCCCTTGGAAATAGAAAATCTTTTTTACTTGCTTGTGATATTGGTTGAGACATAGTGTACCCCTTTGCTTAAGATGGTTAATTAGTGCTTGAACGAAAAGGCTTTTTATAGTGCAAAACAACAATATATATGGAATTTACAAAATGAAGATTTTTTGCTATTAGAAGTTTTTTTGTGGAATAGAATATGTAAAATTCTTTATTGACAGGTATTTAGTGATCATCCTATTTCGACAATTGCTTCTACAGGGTACAAACCTTCATTTTTCAAAGAAATAAAATTATTTTTCTATCTTTATAAATGCCTGAATATATAGTATGGCGATTTATGTTAAATAATAAACCGTCTTGCATGTCTTTTTTTTGTCTCGTGCGTTATGCCAAATGTGCGAATACGTAAAGTATGCATACTTTGGCACGCCTTGAAGACGAAAAAATATCTAAACCCAATATGGTATCTGTGAAGATGCTATATCTTTTTCCGCCAATCGTTTAAGTGCTTAGTTTATTATAATACATGACTACATCTTTTGGCAGAGGTTGCCAATATAGCTCTTTGTACATGGATTTTACATATTGCAAAAAATCAAGATAACGTTCAGCAGGATACGTATCAATGCCATTGCTTTTTCCATTAAAGCTCATGTAGTCCGGATGGGTGTTGAGCAAGGCCATTCCACCATTTGTAACTATCCAATCGAGTTTATCCCGCCACAGGCGCGTTGATTTTTCTTTCATTAAGACGAACAGGGTAAAGTCCTGGGCTAATGTATATGGCATTTCAAGGTAGCGGTGATTGCTTGAATCGTGTTTTACCCAAAATGGAAATATTGTGGATACTCCATCAGGCTGCGGTTCGAAAGGATCGGTGTCAAACGTGGACAAGTCATAACAGATATCCAGTTCGTGTAACCATTCAAGGTTATGGTGCATGGCCGGAGACCGGAATCCTACGGCCTTCCATTTCGCTAGATAACGATTGATAATTTTGGCTCGTTGCGCAAAGATCGTGCGGGACTGAAAGAGTTTTCCGTCATGGTAAACACCATGTACCCCAATTTCAAATCCTTTGCTCTTTAACTTGTACCGAAGCGTATCAGGCACTTGATAGCGTTGGGCTACGAAATTAAAAGAAGATCGAAATCCCAACGCCATTTCCATTTGCGCAACACGCAGGCAATTGGCTAAACCTTTTTCAGATTCTACATCATGGGTAAGAACCACAGCGAACCGTTTTTTTTCGGGCCAGCCCTTCCAGCAGTTAGGCTGGACACCAGCAGTGTGGAGGATTGGCCAGTGCGCTGAGTATTTTTTACGCTTTGCATTTACAGTGCGTCGGCGTAACCATAATTGAAACCAACGTGGTAAAAAAGGCTTAAGCTGGTAGTATATGGTATTGACAGTTTGAGTTGTAATCATGTGGTAAACATTAGCTCCTTATTTTTTACCCTCGATAATGATTATTCCTTTTCGAACTTTCCATCTGCGAATAGCGAAATTTGCCCGGACAATCGTTTTGAACCAATTCTGTTCGCTTAATCTTTTGGCTTTTCTTCCTCTGAGCCAGGACCATAAAAACATGTGAGGCGTTGAAAGCAAAAAATACGTAATATCGCGAACATTATCGATTAATACTATGCGTGCGTTGTATTTTAAAACACGTTTTATTTCTTTTAGCACCTTGTCCTGGCTTTGCCATAAATGTCCGATTATGAATCCGCAGATCACAATGTCAAATGACTCATCAGCATATTCTAAATGTGCGGCATCCATGTTTCTAAATTCAATCTTGGGGGCAACACCTTCGCGTGTTGCGTTTTGCATAGCGTTATCGATGGTATTGCCGGTGGGTTGGGACAATTTATGGTGAAAAGCAACGTTTTTAATGGATTTTGAATCCCAGATATCAATTGCCTTAACCTGACCGGTTGTAAGTTTTTTTGCTGCCTCGATGGCGTACAAACCGCGCCCGGAACCAACGTCGAGTATTTGCTCCGAGCCTTTCAATTTCAGTCCCCTAATGATTTGTCTTGCCACCGTTACGCGGTTTCCCGGGATAACATACCGCGCCAGGGCCCAACCTGCCGTTGTGAGTATGCCATAGACAGCCGTCGCAAGTCCCAAATAATAGAAAACTCGGCTGTTTAGTTGGGCCCCGGCCGCCATGGCTGCTGCGCCGGTAAGAACAAAGACTGCCAACATGCAAACATAAGGTGTAAAATAGTAATACCCGTACTTGGGAGACTGAGCATCGGATTTGCTTTTTTGCCTGGAAATAATCAGATGTGTCATGATTAATTGCTCTTGTTTTATGTTTTTACAACGTTAAAATTCAGGCCATGTGACGATATGCCATAGATCCAACCAACCTTAAAATGGGAACGGGCATCTTGCGAAAGGCCAGATTCATAAAAGGAGGAAGCCAAGGCTGTTTTTCAATAAAAATATTTTTCGCTAAATCGAAACAGTAGTATGCAATTTGTCTTTTTTTTGCTCCCCATCCGGTTTTAAACTGGTTCAGGCCTCGATTTTCAGGTTCGGTACGCCCAAAATCGAATTGCTTGTAACCCCGCTGAGCGTACCACTTGATTGCTTCCCACATAATCAAATTGTTAGGACGTAAAGCCAAAAAATCCCTGTGGGATGCACCGTATTTGTAGATGGCGATATCACCGAAATGAAAAAAAACAGCACCGGCGATAATCTGGTTGCGGCGTTTGGCAAGCACTACAATTCCCTTATGTTTACTTAAAATATAGCGGTGAATGTTGCTGAAAAATTTAAAAGGTTGGGGGGGCAGGCCGTGATGTTTGCGTGTCAGGCAATTTAGATCATAAAAAATTTTAACGGATTCAAGTGATGTTTCAATACAAATTTCGACCTGTTGATTGGACGCTTTTTTAATATTACGCCAAGTGCTGTTTCGAAGTCGTTTAATCATGTCTTTTTCATTCGGTAAAAGGTCAAGAACATGAAGATTATAGCGGGCGACTGCCGGAATTTGAGTTAAGAATTGTCCTGCCCCCCTGAATTCAAACGTTTTCCATTTCATTTTATGTGCAAAGTTGATTATTGAATCAACTAGGTCATTGAAACAGTTTTCATCGGGCACAAGAGGTTCGCAATGGTCTGAAAAGGGCAACGATACGCCTTTTCTGCTGCTCCAGAGTGTATGGGTTTGTACTGTAGGCCAGACTGCAACAGGTTGCCGTTTTTTATAAATAGTCAGGTAAAATGGTTTGCAGCCATAGGCCCCGGCGAGCACTTGCGCCCATGACCGGCTATGAAAAATAGAATATCCGCTTAAGGATAAAACCATTTCATCCCACCCGGTAAACTGTAACGGATTTATATATTTTACGTGATGTTCCATGATGCCTTTCGTCTTTAACGTGTTGCCACAACTTTGTCTAAAATTGACTGCGGTTCATGGTGAGTTTTTTTGGAAATATATACCGGTTTGCTTTTCGGCATCAGGCAAGCTTCCAAAGTTTTTACAACGTAGGCAATTTGTTCTTCTTTGAGTTCAGGATACATCGGTAACGACAACTGCATTTGCGAATTTAATTCGGCCCGCGGAAATGAACCTTTCGCAAGATTGAGCTGCCGGTATGCCGGTTGAAGATGAATCGGAATAGGGTAATGGATGCCACAATGAACGCCTTTGCTTATCAAGTGCTCCATCACATCATCACGATTTTCCAAAAAAATAGAATAAATGTGATAAACATGGCTGTTGGCGGAAAGCTTTTCTGGAATTCTTATTCCATCAAGGCCTTCGAGCTGCCGGTTATAATATGCGGCGTGTAGCCCCCTGGCGTAGTTCCAGGAAGCCAGATGCTTGAGTTTAACATCCAGTATTGCCCCTTGAATGCCATCCATGCGAGCATTCCAGCCAACAGCTTTATGCTCATACTTTGCTGTCTGGCCATGGTCCCTTAAATAACGGATTATTTGAGCCAGGTTGGCGTCGTTGGTCACCACGGCTCCGGCATCTCCATAGGCTCCTAAGTTTTTTCCCGGATAAAAACTGAAACAACCAGTCACGCCCATGGTTCCGGCTTTTTGATCACGATATGTAGCGCCATGCGCCTGGCAGGCATCCTCAATTACAAAAAGATCGTGTTGATTTGCGATATTGATAATTTGATCCATATCGGACATCTGTCCATATAAGTGAACCGGAATGATCGCTTTTGTATTAGGAGTAATCGCTTTAACAAGTTGACGAACATCTATATTGCAGGTGGTTTCATCAATATCGACAAAAACAGGTTTTGCGCCCGAAAAACTTATGGCTTCGGCTGTGGCGATAAACGAATTTGGAACCGTTATGACTTCATCGCCCCGGCCGATTCCAAGAGCCAGCAACGAAAGCCAAATGGCTTCGGTTCCACTTCCTACTCCTATGGCATATTCACACCCGCAAAACTGAGCAAACGATTTTTCAAATTTTTCTACAAAAGGACCGCCTGCAAAGGCACAGCTGTCAATTGCCTGAGCAACAGCCTCTTCGATATCATTTTTTATTGATACGTATTGGGCTTTCAGATCAATAAATGGCACTTTCATAATGTTGTTCCTCCATAGCTTGCTGAAAACTTTTGTTCTTTAATATCGGGGTTTTATTTTTCGTAGAAACTTTGCAGGATTACCAACAACAATGGTATTGGCCGGGACATCTTTTGTTACCACGCTTCCGGCGCCTACGATTGCATTTTCACCCACTTTTATACCGCAGATAAGCGTTGAGCTTGAACCAATTGAGGAGCCTTTTTGAATTAAAGTGGGAATGCTGGTCCAATCTTTTTCTGTTTGCAGTATCCCTTTCGTGTTGGTTGACCTGGGGTACAGATCATTGATAAACGTGACGTTGTGTCCGACAAACACATTGTCTTCGATTTCAACACCCTCGCAGATGAAGGTATGACTTGAAATTTTGCAATTTTTACCGATGACGGCTTTTTTTTGGATTTCTACAAAGGCGCCAATGATGGTGTTGTCACCAATGCTGCACCCGTATAAATTTACATAATCGTAAATTTTGACATTTTTGCCCAAGTCTACATTTTGAGTTATTGTTTTCATAGCATTAGCCTATAAATCAGGGGGATAAAAAATCCGGTTGTTTGTAAATGACAACATACTAATTTACTCGCGATGCAAAGTGTTCAAGTGATTTTAAAATAACTCTGGCGCCATTGTCCTTTATAGATTGAGAAGCGGCTTCAAGTATTTGCACGACTTTCAACGCTTCGATACCGCTGGATTCGGGTTCTTCGCCGGTTTCGATGCATTCGAGAAAATGCTGGCACTCAAGTTTCAAGGGTTCGTACTGCTTGATATAAGGTGCGTACATGTCGCCGTAGTGATAAGAATAGTGGAACTCTGCAAACGTGTTATAATGTGGCGGTATTTCCACCCGTTTATCATAAATTTTTATTTTCTCCATCGGTTCCAAATCATTGTAAACCAGCATTTTTTTACTTCCTACAATAGTCATATCCCTGACTTTGTTTGGGTCCAGCCAACTGCTCTGGATTGTGGCAAACCGTCCGTTTGGGTAATTAAGAACGATGTTGGTAATGTCCTCAATGTCCTTGACGATATGGGCTTTTCCCTGGCAGTTAACTGATATGGGGCATTCGGACAGTAAATAATTAATAATGGAAAGATCATGAGGGGCCAGATCCCAGGCGACATTGATGTCTTTTTGAAAAAGTCCAAGGTTGAGCCGCCGGGCTGCGATGTATTGAATATTACCGATTTCCTTGCTTTCGATGATTTGTTTAATTTTCTCGACAGCCGGCGAATATATGAAGGTATGTCCGACCATAAGGGTTAAATTGCGGCTTTGGGCTGTATTGATAAGAATTAGACCCTCGCGGACGTTTCTGACCATCGGTTTTTCTATAAAGGTATGCTTGCCTGCCAACAGGCTTTGCATGCCCATTTCAAAGTGAAAACGCACCGGCGTGGCGATCGCGATAGCATCAATACTTTTATCCTCAATTAGTTCGGTATAATCTGTGGTCTGTTCAATGTTAGGATACAAGGATGCCATTGATTTCAAACGGTGTGGATCCGAATCGCAGATTATTTTTACTTCACATCCGGAAAGAGAGGAAAAATTGCGGACCAAATTGGGGCCCCAATAGCCACATCCTACTATGCCGATTGTTCTCATCATGTACCTCCGATCTTTTAAGGGTATCGTTAATATTTTTATATCTCAACCGGGCGACAGCGCCGGAGCTAAAATTGATCCAATAGTCTTAACTGCAATCATCTTTCATTTCTTTTATTTGAAGATAAACAGCATGAAATGTCATTAGCAGGATTTTGCAATCGAGAAGAAGTGAGCGTTTTTTTGCATACTGAATGTCGAGTCGAATCATTTCATTGAAGCCGAGCTTGTTTTTACCGCTGACCTGCCATAATCCGGTTAGCCCGGGTGTAACATCGAAGCGGGTCTTATACCAATGTTTATATCGCTTTACTTCGTATGGGATCGGAGGCCTTGGCCCTACCAGGCTCATGTGTCCTTGAAGAACATTGATAAGCTGGGGCAGTTCATCCAAGCCTGATGCCCTCAAAAAAAAGCCATATTTTATTATTCTCGGATCTTTTGGTAACTTTTTCATTGGATCGCCGGGATTGCAGTTTGCTTGACTGCTGGTGATCAGTTCGGCCAAATATTTCTCATGAACCTTCGGATCGGCACTCAAGTCCATTGTTCGGAATTTTAAGCAATTAAAAACTTTACCACCGCAGCCAACCCGTTTTTGCATAAAAAAGACAGGTCCTGGCGATACCGTTTTTATAAGAACTGCGATGGCGGCCAATAAGGGGCAAAGCACCAGGAGTGCTCCCAAAGCGCAGATAATGTCAAATACACGTTTCCAAAGAGGAATTCTTTTGATAAAAAGGGCATCAAGTGCAAATGGCAAAGACTCATCGCCGTTTATTTTCTTATTGCTAAGCCAGGGCGGATTTTGCGTTAAATTTATTGTCGTTTTGTGGCTTTTCATTTTTAGACTCATTTATCTGGATAAGATAACGTTTGTAAGGCAATTACGCTTCGTGAGCTATCCTGGCTATCATAGATAGCTTTTGCAATTGTTTGCGCACCTGTATTTGTAGTATTCGGCAGTAAAACTCCCAGATGGGCGTTGGCATACCATCCTACCTGGTCTATCCGGCGAACTCTTTCCAATATTTTATGAGCCAATTCGTGAATTGCAGTCGTTTTATTTTCATTAACGCGCATCACTATCAGGGAAAACTGCTGATTGCTCCTGTGCGCCCGGTCTCTTTCAAGTTCCACTAGCTCAAGGAATTTTTTACGTTCATGTATGACTTTCACAGGATTTTTTATTTTTGGGCAAGTCGATCTCATCATGCCGTCAATAAATGTTACCAGGTTTTTCATTTTTGTTCCTTAATAGTAGTAAGATTGGGGATTGATTTTGCTCTGGTTAAGAACGGCGCCGATAATTTTATCCTTGGGCAGGTGCATAATAGCACTATTAAGGACTTTAATTGATAAGTGACCTGCCTTTACCACCAGTATGATACCATCGGCTAACTCGAGCGTTGATTCTATGCCCGATGCAGCATCTAACGGCGGCGTATCAATCAATATTACATCAAAATGAGGTTTTAGTTTCTCGAAGATTTTTTTCATAATTATTTGATTCAGGCTGCCGATAAATTTACGGGATGTACCTGCAGGCAAGAGGTAAAGATTTTCTTTATTTACTGAAATGATATGTGAAAAAAGCTCGTTTTCTAAATATTTACTCGTCTCTGTGCTGCCAAGATTACTGATAAGTGAAGTATAATCTTCTTTGAAAAATATTTTTTCCGTGTCATAAATAGAAATCATGCCCGGTTTGAATATAAATTTGCCATTTTTCAGGCTGAATATTTTATGAAGATATTCCTCAGTTTGCAACCGTAAAGGCCCCTTGAGTTTATTTCTTGTAATGTATCCGGCATTTACTAAAATATAGCCCAAAGGTTGCCCGATTCTTTGGTGCCGCTGTAAAGCGTCTTTTAATTGATCCTTTGTAATGAAGTTCCCATTAAGCAACATAGCGCCGATACGGTTATTTTCAGGATTATTCGGGTTTTGGATATGGACAAAAATACCATTTTTAAAATGGGCTATGAACGTTTGGTCATCATTTTTAACCATCAGGTGGCCGCTTTTTCTTTTCAAACCAATCAGGAAAAACAGATCATCCATACTATAGTCATTTAACGTACCGCTGGTTAACTGATGGGACATGATGCGATCAATGGATTTTCCCAGGCCGCCGCCTTTGCCCGTCTTAAAAAGTTTGTCCAGGCAAGGACGCTGCAAATCGCAATCTACGAGCAGAACACGTAGACCGGCTTCAGTCAGATTCGCAGCTACCTGCGAAACAATCGTACTCTTTCCTTCGTTCATGGTAACGCTTTCCACGACAAGAACTCTTGCTGAAAGGCCATCTGTCGGAGTTCGCAACTCAGCGGGCAAACGATTTGCAATCTGGTACATAGGGGTGTAGGCTGGTTCATTTTCTACTTGACTTGTAAGGTCGGATAATAGTTTTACGCTGGTATTGTTTTGCTGCAGCGCTTTAAAAAATGGAATCGTTCCAAGGACAGGCAGATTGAGTTGAATCGCAACATCCAATGGCGTTTTAACCGTATTGTCAAAGTATTCCACAAAAAAGGCGAGGCCCGCGCCAGTAAATAAACCAAGGCAAACAGCGAAAAAAATATTAACTACAATGTTTGGGCTCACAGGGTCTATGGGCACTTGTGCTTTATCAACAATGCGCATATTACTGCTGCTTATAGCACTGGACAAGCTCAGCTCTTCTGATTGTTTTAAAAGAAAGTCATAAATCTGTTGATTGCTTTGTGCCTGTTGTTTCAGAACAGCATATTCAATGGAGCGCTTGCCAAGGGACATCGCCTTTTTTTTTCGCTTTTTTAAGACTTTGGATATTGATATTTCGATTGCCGTCGCTCTATCCAGTTTTGTTTTAATGGCCTTTTTAAGTCTATTGCTTTCGTTGCCAATTTCGTTTTTGATCTGATTGATACCATTGCTGAGTTCAATCATTTTTGGGTGTTTGGGACCATACTTGGTTCCCATCTCTATTTGTTGGGATTTTAAGTCCACGAGTTGGTTTCTTAAATTTTGAATAACAGAATAATTAGAAATTTCGGGAATCAGCAACATGTCTTTTTTGTTTTTAAGCATCTGCTTGAGTTGTAAATAGATTGCCTGTTGTGTAATTCGATCGGATTTGGCTTTTGTCAACGTTTTGTTAAGTTCGAGCATTTCCTGGGAAAAAATAGTTTGATGATCTTCCATGGATAGGACGTTGTGTTTTTTTTTGAACTCGTAGATGGCCTTTTGGGCAGATTGGACTTCTTTTTTTTGCTGTTCGATTTGGGATCTCAACCAATCTAAGGCATCTTTGGCTTGAGCCTGATGTTGCTCCACAGTTCTTTCAATTGCTATGTGTGCATGCTTGTTGACGATGCGCGTAATTAGCGCTGGGTCCGATCCGGTGAATGCTATGTTTACAAGGCTAGTATCGTGAACCGGCATGATAATTAAGCGGTTCAGGTACCATTTTAAAACTTTTGCGCTAAATACGTATTTTGGATCCAGATTCGCCGATATATCAGATTCCGGCCCAGCCACATTGTTATCCTTATTGTCAGAGCTGTTAGCGCTTGCTTGAGTTAAATACTCGTGAGAATCGAATTCGCCGGATAGAGTTTTTTCTAATTCAAGTTCCTTGATAACACTGCGGGCAAGAGACAGATTTTTTAACAAAGTGATTTGGGTTTTATAGTAAAGATTCCTTTCAGGCATTCGTTCGTAATTTTCACCCAGCGGATTGCCCGGCGTGGGTTTTCCTCCTAACAGTACCTGGGCAGTGGCTTGATATTTCGGGATTGACAAAAAGGAAATCACGCAAGCAACCATCACTATGGTAGTGAAAACCGAAATTAAAATCCATTTTCTTCTTATTAGAACTTCCATATAATCTTTTAAGTGGATGTCCTGAGTTATCGAGTGATAATCGAAAGTTCCGGGATCTGCATTTTTTTGACTTGCCCGCTCACCGTAAAAATCGGATTCACGCTTAGCAATGGCATTTGTGATTTTCAAGGCCATGATTGGTTTACTCCATTTTTTTTTAGAAGTTGGATTCGATCAAAAAAAGCTTTCAGGTACTTTAATGATATCGTTCGGCAATACCGGATCATTCAATTTAGGTTTAATCATTTTTTCTACACCATTTTTATTTCGTATAATCCTGATTCGATTAACCGATGCCCTGGCAGTGCCGCCCCCGGCCAAGGAAACAGCCTCACGAACCGTAAGGCCTTTTTTCCAATTTAATTTGCCGGGTAGCCTTACTTCACCGGTTACATAGATTTTTTCCGATTCACCAATATAAATAGAATCTCCCGGTTGAATATAGAAGGCAGGGGTATCCGCAGCGCCCGAAATCAATTTGTCTATATTAATTTCTATAATTTCGCTCTTTTTTGCGTCATGAATTGAAATGGGCTTTGTTCTGTGTGTTCGGGCTTCAGGGCGGACGATGACGCATGCGGAACCCCTTTGCTCAGTAAATCCTCCGGCTTCTGAAATTAATTCCATAAGATGGCTGCGGCGTTTTAATATAAAACTTCCAGGCCTTTTTATTTCTCCGAACAGAAAAACTTTTTGATTCTGGTATTCGGACACAGTGATATTGACTTGGGGTGCTACCAGATAACCATCGGATAACCTGCGAGTTAAAAGTTTTTCAATTTGAAAGACCGTCAAGTTCGCTGCTTTTACTTTACCAACAAAAGGGAAGGTGAATGAACCTTGTTGGGATAACTCAATCGTTCGGTTTAAATCATCGTTATCCCATACCTGAATTTGCAGAATGTCTCCCGGACCCACAATATAGTCACCTTTTGAGCTGCTTAAAGAAAGCACTGGCTTTGATGATAATAAGACAATTACACTTATCGTCCAAATCAAAACGAATGTATGCCGGAAAAATTTTTTCATGATTCCATCCTTTACCCAATAAGAATAAAATGACTTGATTATTGTATTTTTTTACTCTATCGGCCCGGCATTAATGCCGGAAGCTACATGCTCAGGGAAACAGTGAATGTTATAAAGTTCTCAGAATAATCTTCAGATAAAATATCGGAGCTGTTATGCTGGTAGCGATAGCCTAATGAAAATGTAATCCAGTTTCGCAAGTCATAGTCGGCTGAAACGCCTGCGCGATAAAATCTGTCTTTACGAATTGTTGTGGACCCTTGAATTGCTTTATAATTTTTGAATCGGTACAAAAAATCGAGCTCGGTTGTAATTTTTGGCCATGTTTTGTGAGAGATTGTCAATCCTGTAGAAGTAAAAATAAAGTAATCGCCTGATTCACGGGCGCTTCTGGTGGGCTGTTGAACCGCGCGTTCTGCCGTAAATATAAAACGGGTTATATCAGAAAGTTCATAAACCAAACTGCTATCTATGGCATATGAACTGAAATCCTGTCCATCAGGCTCGCCTGTTTCATCGAAAATCGCCCATGTATAACCAAGTCTTAATGCGCCGGAGAGTTTCATGGCGGGTCTCCAGCGCGCACCTGTAAAAACCGTGTGGGTTTGAAAATCGGTATTGATTGTACCTAAATCGTTATTGTCTTGGCCGATGTAACGATATTGAAGCAAAAGGGGCCATACAAGAGAACGCTTATAAAGCACATGAAGATCCACAGTGTTTCGTGTAAAGTCATCATCACTAAATTCAAGTTTATCAAATTCAACTTTGTTGTAGACATATCCGCCGCCAATTTCCGTTAAACTTCCAATCATTAGCAAAATATCCGAAAATGCGCGTTGATCCATATAATCTTTTGACCGCTCATCTTTGGAAAAAGGCGCAATGGCAGTGTCTTGAGCCGATAACCCTGCAATAAAATGGGAGCCCTTAGCCGTTTTGCTATTAAACGATAAAGATCCCAGATGATGATTTTTTTTGAAATTATTTACGTCAGCATAAGATAAAAAATTTCCGCGGTAGCTTAAGGATAAATAGTTTTTTTGCGCAATGGCGAAATCAAGAGTCAATTCAGGTGTAATGGTAGTAATAAAATCATCTGTCTCATCGCTTTGTGAAAGATATATATTGTCGCTGTAGCTTTGTGAAACAGAAAGTGCGGGAGATATTCGAAAACGCTCCCATTCAATACCATCGCCGGAAAAAGATAATGAAGGTATGCTCAATAAGGCGGCTAAAAATACTGAAATTCTAAAAAATCCTGAAGGATTTAAAATTGATGATCTATTGGGAATTCTCATGTGAAAAAAGCTCCGCCTGGTGGTTTACATTGCTGTATCCGCCTGATAAGTTGCATGGAAAAATAGTTCCTTTTTGGAAAAAAATAGTATAATCCATGCAGGAAAAAATAAGTATGTTACAAACGCAATATGGAGATTAAGAGATCAGGAGAATTCAGAAGCAGTAAATATAAGAATGGCCGCACAGAAGAGATTGGTGAACCTGCCGTAAAAACGTACAACGCAATAGCCGATCATTTTGGACCTAGAATTGTAACGCAAATAAGATAGTTCAAAACAGTTGTGTGAAGTTGAATTTGCAAAAAGAGTACTGCAAACGGAATGCCATGCCAGATGACTTTTTTTATCTAGTTTAAAAGTTGCATGTTATCAAAATGTTAATCTATGATCTGCAATCAGTTAAGTATAAATGCCGCTGCTGTAATCAATGAAATAAATTACCCAAATTACCTATTGGATGAGTATTTTATTTCATATTTAAAAAAAGTTATTATCTAAGAGTTTGTTTAGAAAATAGAAAATTTAGCGAAAAAAGGCTGGCCATCCCCGGACCTGATCGATTTCGCTCACAATGAAGGTTTTGCCTTCGCGTTCTAACCGGTTTAAGCACATATTCATCGCAATAACTATTTTTTCGATGGCCGATGTTAAAACCAAGCCCGTTAAGATGGTATATTTTTTTTCAGCAGATCGCATAGATCCGGTATAGGCATCAATGTTTTATCCCGATGGAGTCACAAAGGCTTTGCCTTTAAATTTATTAAAGATTAATTTTGCAACGTAACTTGCTGACTTGCCGTACAATATACTAATTATAGAGAATTGGTGAGGTGCTGCATATTGTACCCGGAACAAATCGCGCCGTTGCAGACTTAAGGCTGTGTCTGTGTAATTATCACTGCAGGAATAGAAAAAACTGGCGTGAATGCAATTAATGTGGTTATTTATCTTGGTTAGTGGGAAACGTATAAGCCGTTTCAAGGTAAACATATTGTTTGTATTGCCAAAAATACCTATTTAGATTTTTGAGCTTATCAGTTTTACCCTTTTTTTGAAAAAATAAACACGATAAGGATGATCGTATGTCTCTTACTCAGCAGCAACATGAGGCTGTAATGCATTTGGGGACTCCAGCACTTGTGGTTGCCGGAGCCGGTTCAGGAAAAACACGAACTTTGACAGCCAAGTTTCTTCATCTGATCGAAAGCGGATATGATCCTGAAAGGATTTTGGCAATAACTTTTACAAACAAAGCCGCCGATGAAATGAAGAGCAGGTTGATTGACATGACCGGCTTCGGTCTGAGCAGGTTTTTCTGGGTGCGAACCTATCATAGTGCATGCCTTCAGATTTTGAAAAAACACTATAAATTAGCCGGATTTGATTCGTCACCTCAAATTTACCAGCCGTATCAGCAGGAAAAGATCGTTAAAGAGATACTGATTCAAAAAAATTACGATAAAAAACATACCCGGCCTGTTTTATATAAATTGTCACTTGCCAAAAACTCCGCCAATCCGGATGCTTATTTCGATGAAAATCCAACCCATGCCTACGTTATCCCCTTGGCTGAAATTTATCAAAGCTACGAGACTGAACTTTTACGCGCCTCAGCCGTTGATTTCGATAACATATTATTAATTACCCGTAATTTGTTAAAGGATCACAAATCCGTTCGGCAGTATTATCAGAATTTGTTCAGGTACGTTTTGGTGGACGAATACCAGGATACCAACAATTTGCAGGAAGAGCTGACAAGTTTACTGACGAGCAACGGCAATCTTTTTTGTGTTGGAGACGATTGGCAAGCCATCTATTCGTTTCGTGGAAGCAACATCAGCCATTTTCTTTCTTTTGAAAAAAAATATCCAGGGGCAAAGCTTTTCAGATTGGAAGAAAATTTTCGATCTGCTGATGAGATTGTTCAAGTCGCAAATCAAGTGATCGGTAAAAACGAGGTGCGTGTTGACAAAAAATGTTTTTCTCAAAAACATGGCGGTGTAGTTGAAATTCATAGTTTTTTCGATGAAAATCAAGAAGCCGGGTGGGTTGCATCAAAAGTGCGTGTTTTTCATAAGTCCGGAATTCCCTATGATAGCATGGCGGTATTGTACCGCACAAAGTTTTGTTCTTTATCGTTTGAGCAGATTTTCAGATCAAAAGATATCCCTTACCAAATGATGGGAGGTAAAGGCTTTTTCGAGCGTAAGGAAATACTGGATCTGGTAGCCTATCTCAATGTAGCCCAGTTTGAAAAAGACAATATCTCCTTCGAGCGCAGTATCAATATTCCGAAAAGGGGGGTGGGTCCCGGAACCTTAAAAAAGATTGCGACTCTTCAAAGCGGGGACATGGCCCTGCTGGAAGCGACTCGTTGTGCAGTAGCCAGGAAAGTCATGTCTGCCAAATTGCACAACGCCCTTAAATCTTATCTTAATCTCATAGATGAAATAAAGCTGCTCAAACCTGCTAAAGCCATTCGTAAGGTCATTACGGATGTAAATTATATGGAACATCTGGAAAGTTACACCAAGGGAAATAAAAATGATATGACCACACGGCAGGAAAATATAGATCAGTTAATTTATTCGGCCTCAAAACATGATTCGCTGATTGATTTTCTTGAAGAGGCGTCTTTAGTCAAGGAAGATAAAGAGGAAGAAGACAATGATGATAAATATGGTGTGAAACTTTCCACCATTCATGCTTCAAAAGGTCTTGAGTATAAACTTGTATTTGTAATTGGATGCGAAGAGCAGTTGTTTCCCCACTGGAAATCCATGGAATCGGCTGCCGAGTTGGAAGAAGAGCGTCGCTTGATGTATGTTTCAATGACTCGTGCTGAACGTTATTTATTTCTTACCTCGGCGCAATATCGCAGGGGGCAGATGAATCCGAAGAGCCGCTTTTTATATGAGATCGAGAGTTGTTTGCCTGATTGATCATAGTAAAAATAAAGCCCACGAAGCATTTTCGAAAATCCTTGCGTGGGCTTTTTAATAATCTGATTTTATTACATCCGCATATTTTCATTGCCGGATGTAAAATTTGCTATTCCGTTTCGGGTTCAGCCGATTTTTCTTTAGGTTTCTCAGAAGCCTTTTTTTCAGAAGCCTTTTTTTCAGAAGCCTTTTTCTCAGAAGCCTTTTTTTCAGAAGCCTTTTTCTCAGAAGCCTTTTTCTCAGAAGCCTTTTTTTGAGCTTCCAGCGCTGACCGGCGGCTTTTGGCGGCAGCTATTTTTTTGTCAATCAAAGCAATCTGATCTTCATCGGTTGAGAGTTTTTTTGCCGAGTAAAGATAATCCAGGGCTGCATCCAGGGATTCAACGGTATCTTTGCTGAAGGCGACATCCGCCTTATACAAAATTGCCATTCGTTCGATGGTGTCTAAACGAATATTTGCAGAATCCGTCATTTTTTGGCTTACGGTAAAATCGTTGGCTTTATAGATATATTTTTGAATTTCTTCGTAATCGGGCAATCCGGAAACATCCAGCAAAGCGTCTGCCTTGTTCAGATAATAATTAAATATAAGAGGATAAACCTCGTTGCGCGAATAGACCGGTTTGATTTCATCCGGAGCCGGCACGCCATGCAATACAACGAAAAAACGTTTTCCGGTCGGTGAGAAGTTGCCTCGCCAGATTTCAATATAATCGGCCGCTGGCTTAATATAAAATTTGGCATTATTTTTGGCGCTGGCCCCTAAAAGAAGGCAAATAATAAGGGTAAATCCGGCAATAATGAATTTGAAATACCGAGTTACAGGATCCGGTTCATCCTCTGTTGTATCCACGGAGTCCGCAGTTGTGACGATTGGTTTGATTTTAGCCGGTTTTTTCTTAGCTTTTTTGGCTTTGCCAGTGTCTTTTTCAGGCATGGATGCAGCTTTCGGTTTTGGTGTTTTCTTGGGTTCAGGCGCGGCTTTCGGTTCCGGCGGTTGTTTTGCCGCTGCTTTAATCTCTTGCATGCTGAATTGAGTTTTGAGCAACTTCCGGATGCGTTGCGCTTCCGCCGAATCGGCGGCGGTAATGAAAGGGGGAGCCGGTTTGATCTTTAAGGATTTGTCCGGCATGGATATTGGTTTTTTAGGTTTAGTCAAGGGTTCGAATTTTTTAAAAATAAGTTTTTTTAGGCTAACCTTTTTGGCCGAAACATTTGCAGTGCTTTTAGGGGCGGTTTTCTTGGGTGCCGTTTTTTTCCGGCTAGCTGCCCTGGTTGTAGCTTTTGAGGATTTTGCAGCAGTTTTCTTTTTTGTACCGGTCCCGGCTTTTGGTTTAGTCTTTTTTTTGTCAGTAGATTTAATTAAACTGTTTTTGCCCATCAGAGCTCCCCTTAAACTTAAAGCTTTAGTTGCTAGTGTGCATATCTATAATGTTCAAATACATATAAAGGATTGACTATGCATTGTAAACCCTTTTAGTCAAAATACAGGCCTTATCAAAAGCCTTCCTTATACAGACATAATACAGATTGTCACACAAGTCGATTACCGTTTTCGTGTATTGAAGATTCAAATTTAAGACGTGTTTTAATTTTATTATTGGTATTTCGGATTTTTTGAGCGAAAATCATGGCTTTAGAGTGTGCAAGGTGCAAATACGTTGTGTGTAATATCGTTTCGGCTATAACTCTTATAAGGCTTTAATTTATGGCTTCATCACTATCACTGACTGCTAAGAAGCAGTGTTTGTTCGAAATTATAAACGGGTACGCATCTTTGGGTATCGCTTTTTCGGGCGGGGTTGACAGCACCTTGCTGTTAGCGGCGGCAAAACATGTTTTGGGTAAAAAAGTGACAGCGTTTACAGCCAGGTCGGTTATTCATCCTTTTTTCGAGCAACAAGAGGCTGCGCAGCTATGCAGTCGTTTTGACGTAAAGCATGTTTTTTTTGATACAAAACCGTTGGATAATCCAATGTTCAGAGCCAATTCATCCGAACGCTGCTATTACTGCAAAAGCGATTTATTTAAGAGCTTGCGCATGCTCGATACCGCCGTCAATATTGACAATTTTTGTCATGGCGCAAATATGGATGATTTGCAGGATTTCAGGCCTGGTTTTCGGGCTGCGCAGGAGCAGGGGATAAAGCAGCCGCTGATTCAAGCAGGCCTGACCAAGTTTGATATCAGGCAAATGGCCAGGCAGATGGGGCTGCCCAATTGGAATAAGCCGGCAATGGCTTGTTTAGCAAGCCGTATTCCATATGGCCAAAACATTACAGCCTCTGTGTTAACCTGCATTGAAAAATCCGAGGCTTTTTTAAAGGCGCTGGGCTTTACAAATGTACGGGTGCGGCATCATGATCAGCTCGCCAGAATAGAGGTTGCCCGTGAAGATATCTGTGAAATGAGCCGGAACGGGGTTCGGGATCAAATTGCAACGGGCCTTAGAGATATCGGATATAATTATGTATGTCTGGATTTAGAGGGTTATTGCAGCGGTAAGATGAATCGGGATATCCTGGATTGATGATAGTTACTTGAGCAATTTTAGTAAAGCCCTTTCAATAATACTCGAGTTGGTTTCACCGGTGCGCCTCTTTTCCCGGTTTAAAAGGATTTGGGCTTTTAGTGATATCACTGCAGAAACTTGTTTTTTGCCTTGTTTGCGTTGATTGTTCCGCCATTTTTCCTGACGATTCCGGTCCGCTTGCCGTCTTTGCTTTAACGTAGCCAAACAAACCTCCACTTATTTGCAGATCATCGGCGAAATGGCCAATTTGTCAAATGTATTTTCTGTTGAAAAAATTATTCTTAAAATGTCAAGGGTCTTTGAAAGTTACTTCACAAATAAAAATCCTATGATCAAAGTATGAAGCTGTCAAGAATTCCAGCTTGTTCTATACACAAAATACTGATAATTCGTTTTATAGTAAAAAGATAGATGTTACCATTGAAACAATGCAGGTGCCAAAATGCCGGATATGCTAGTAAAATTGTGGGCTTTACCAAATGCGGCCCAATTTAAATCAGTTCAGTCTGATATCGGCCGGATTGTTGTCAGGCGCGCCATGGCTTATGAACGCCGGCAAATTGCGGCTTGGGTGGAAAGGGCCTTTAATCCCCAATGGGCCGATGAAAGCATTCAGGCATTTGGTCATCATCCCATTGCTTGCTTTATTGCCTTAGATAATGACCGGCTATGCGGATTTAGCTGTTTTGATTGTACCTTCAGGGGGTTTTTCGGGCCGGCAGGTGTACGAAAGGATATGCGAGCCATGGGTATAGGCGCAAGGCTATTACTTGAAACCTTGCAGGCGATGTATGCTCGGGGCTATGCATATGCCGTGATTGGAGATGCCGGAGCCCCGGATTTTTTCCGAAAGGTTGCCGGTGCTGTTGATATCGATGATTCATCACCTGGTCCTTATCCGCGAAAGATAACCTGAAAGGCTGCCAGCGGCGGCCGATGATTATAGATGTGAATAAAACAACCTTAACAGATACTATCTAACGTTATATATTTGGAGAGCAGTACTGAAAATGCCATTCGAATCCTTTGTTATCAAACGATATTTGAAAATAAAACATCACAAGAAGCTTGTTCCCGTCATCACCATTTTAGCCACTTTGGGAGTCGCAGTGGGAGTAATGGTCTTGATGGTGGTTATCGCAGTAATGACAGGGTTTCAGTTTGAGCTGAAAAAACGAATTCTAGGCGTTGAAGCACATATGGCTGTCATGCGTTATGGCGATTGGATCAGCGATTACGGGAAGCTGATTAAGACAATTGAAAAAAAAGACGGTGTGCTCTCTGCATCGCCTTATGTTGTGACCCAGGGAATGCTTCAGTCAGCCAAAGGAGTCTTAGGTATTCAGCTCAGGGGGATTGATCCGGATAATCATTCAGTTCAAATTCCGATTGTCGAGGGAAAGCTTTTATCCCAGCTGACTGATATCAACCAGGAACAGGGTCAGTGTGAGGCGCAAATCATTATAGGCAAGGTGCTGGCTGAAAAGCTCAAGGTGGCAATAGGTGACGGGCTTATTCTAATGGCAGCCAATTCCCGTGATCCGGGGCTGCGCAAACTGCCAAAGATGTACCGTTTGAAAGTCGTTGGCCTGTTCGATACGGGTATGAACCAGTATGACAACAATCTTGTATTCACAAATATGTTTCAACTTCAAAGACTTGCCGGTATTTCCGACATGGCTGCGGGATTGGAAATCCGATTGTCCGATCCGGATAATGTAGAACTGATGACCGATGAAATAGGCTCGGAATTGGGCATGAACTATTGGGTAACGCATTGGAAAAAAATGCACCGCAATTTATTTGCAATGTTGCTCATGCAAAAAGTTGTTATGTTTGTCATTATGACCTTGATTATTGTAGTCGCCGCTTTCAATATTGCCAGCGCCCTTATCATGATGGTCCGTGAAAAAAACAAGGAAATAGCTATACTTAAAGCGATTGGCGCCACCCACCGGAGCATTCACAGAATATTTTTAACCAAGGGGATCGCCATTGGATCTTGTGGTATCTCTATTGGTATTTTTACAGGTTTGGCGCTTTGCTGGATACTTGCACGCTATAAGTTTATCGATCTGCCAGGTGATGTATATTTTTTGACAACCTTGCCGGTTCAGCTAAACATCATTGACATTGCCGTGATTGTATCGGGAACTATGGCAATTTGTATTCTTGCTTCATTGTATCCGGCGGTAAGAGCAGCTAAAATGAATCCGGCAGATGCGTTTCGGATGGGGTAAGGGGCTTTGAAGCTGCAAATATCTTATTCTTGCTTGTCTTGATTTATAAGGCCTTTTATCTATATGCCCTTTGAATTGTTTTTCGTCTGTTGCGCCGATGGGCAACGACTTTGAGTATGCACACATCTTTGCTTCTTGAAAACGGATCTAAATTCTGTGCAATAACGGTATATTTACAGCTTCCAGGACCCTTGCAGGAAAACTTCTATCAATTGGTTTCTCATGCAGCTTATGATATTATCCAAGTTGGGTTTTAATCGGGGAATGCAAGCGTGTAGTTGTCTGTGTTTTTTTATAAGGTATGGTATATGAGGCGTAATTCTTTTAAATTTCATTATTATTTTAAGTTTGAAGAAGGGGGCATGATAGATTATCTTATTGAACTGGACCCTGAAACCTTAAGCTTTACGCCTCATACTGATCAAAAGCTCCTGCCGGGATGGACGAAACTGGAATATAAACAATGCCGGAATTGCCCCTTGATTCCTGATACGCATCCCTACTGCCCTATTGCTTTGAATGTTATGGAATTGGTTGAGACGTTTAAAGACGTTTTTTCTTACCATGATTGCATTGTCGAGTGTACAACCGCCGAACGTACCTATAGTAAGAAGACAAGCGTAATGGAGGGGTTATCCGCTCTTTTTGGAATTATCATGGCCTCCAGCGATTGTCCGGTAATGGAATTTCTAAAACCAATGGCGCGTTTTCATTTGCCGTTTGCAACCATAGAAGAGACAACCGTCAGATCGGCATCTATGTATTTGCTGGCTCAGTATTTCAATCAGACTCCTGAGTCGGGAATAAGCTGTGATTTTAAAATGCTGGAAATTCATTATACCCGTGTGCAGGCCGTTAACGAGGGTTTGCTGAGCAGGATCAAAAGTGTCAGCAGTGAAGATGCCGATAAAAATGCTATTATTACAATGCACTCAATGTCTCAGTTTTTATCCCAGGAAATCGATTATAGCTTGAGCAACTTAGAATTTATATTCAAGGGGCGTTATAAGCTTTAGAAATGAGTCATATTACTATTGAATACCGTTTTCGTCTGGACAACAAACAAGAGGATACCTATAAGCTTTTGATAGACGCAAAAAGTTTGCAGGCGCTTAGCCCGGTTCCCGAAGACCCGCCCGGATGGACGCTTTTGACATTTCATCAATGCGGTAACTGCCCACTGCATTCGGATATTGAGCAACACTGTCCGGCGGCTGTCAATATGATCAATATTGTCAAGAGGTTCAACAATCTATTGTCATATGGTAAAACTTTGGTCATCGTGGTAACCAAGGAACGTATGATTTATAATCATACAACCATTCAACGTGGTATTTGTTCTTTATTAGGGTTGTTGATGGCGTCCAGCCGATGCCCGTTAACTGATTTTTTCAAACCTATGGCCCGTTTTCATTTACCTTTTGCAAGCACCGAGGAAACCATTTGGCGGGCGACGTCAACTTATTTGCTGTCCCAATATTTTAAAAAGATTGATGGATATAAACCGGATATTACGCTTGAGGGGTTGAGTGATATCTATCAGAAAATTCAAAAGGTGAACAAGGCGTTCTCCGGCCGTTTAAGGGCTGCATGCGAACATGATGGCATGGTTAACGCAATTATTTTATTAGACCTTTTTGCCAAGTCCATGCCGTGGGCGATAGAGGAATCTTTAGATGAAATTCGCCATTTATTTATGCCCTATTTAAACCATCCTAATTTTTATTAATGTGCTGAAATATTATTTAAATTAGAAATATGCCGCAGTTTTGGCATTCATGGCAACGGTATGCGAATCAAGTTATGCACCACGTTATGCAAATTTGATAGCCAAGATTTATTTCGGGCGCGGCGTTTTAGGCGTTGCTTGACAACATTAAGCACCAAAGATTATGAGAAATTACCGATTGTTTATAATATCAAGACATGACAATAAATGTGGATTAGCCAGAGAGAGGATACGATAAGATTTGTTAAACATTGTTCAGAGGATTTCAAAATTATTTAAAAATTTTTTTAGGCCGGAAAAGGATGCTCGGGATCAAGCACGTATTGCGCATGATCGGCGCGGTGAAAAGAAAAAAACGAGTGATTTAAAGTTTGTTGATACTAACAAACAAAAATCAGTAAAACACAGGCGCAAAAAAGGCGTAAGTAATGGATATGATTCGCGCAGGGCGGAAAAAACTTCAAAACCGCCGGTTTTCTGGAACCCGGAAGATTTTAAAGTCCCGGCAGTTGATGGCAAAACGCGTTTTCATGATCTAAAGTTGCCTGAACCGGTGATGCATGCAATAGCCGATCTGTCATTTCAATATTGCACACCTATTCAAGCTGAAATTTTGCCCAGTACGCTTGAAGGAAAGGATGCCGCCGGCAGGGCTCAAACCGGAACGGGTAAAACCGCTGCGTTTTTGATTTCAGTGATTACACATCTTCTAAAGAATGGCAGGCGCGGAAAAAAAACAACTGGAGTGCCGCGTGTTTTGGTGTTAGGGCCTACACGGGAATTGGTTATGCAGATTGCAGATGAAGCTCAGGAGCTGGCCAAATATACCAGTTTGAACATTCTTACTATTTTTGGTGGTATGGATTATGAAAAGCAGCGCCGGCGTCTAAAGCAGTCCTCTGTTGATATAATTGTCGCCACGCCTGGCAGGCTATTGGATTTTAATCGTCAGAAAGAGGTGGATTTGAGTAAAGTCGAGATCCTCATTATTGACGAGGCTGATCGCATGCTTGATATGGGATTTATCCCTGATGTTCGTAAAATAGTATACAAAACACCACATAAATCAAAACGCCAGACTTTGTTGTTCAGCGCAACACTGACAACGGAAGTTACCCGTTTATGCGGCCAATGGACCCGTGATCCGGTGAGAGTGGAAATAGAACCTGAGCAGGTAGCCGTTGATTCTGTTAAGCAGGTTATTTTTATCGTCACACAGGAAGAAAAATACGCTTTACTATTTAACATTATTAGCAGTAAAAAATTGGAACGGGTTATTGTTTTTTGCAATCGAAAGGATGAGACCCGCCGGCTGGAAGATCTATTCAATAAATACCGTATCAATTGCGCGGTATTGTCAGGAGATATTCGGCAACGCAAGCGCGTTAAAACGCTGGAAGATTTCAAATCCGGCAAGATCAGAGTACTTGTAGCCACGGATGTGGCAGGCCGTGGGATTCATATTGAAGGTATGGATCACGTGATTAATTATACCTTACCGCGTGACCCCGAAGACTATGTCCATCGAATCGGGCGAACCGGAAGGGCGGGTTCTACCGGAACTTCCATCAGTTTTGCTGATGAAGATGATAGCTTTGCCATCCCGGCCATTGAAGCGCTTATTGGCTATAGCTTGCCGTGCAATTATCCTGACGAAGAGCTTCTCAAACCTTTACCGGAACCAAAGAGAAGAAGTCCGCGTGCCAGAAAAAAACAAAACGGTCCCTCTAATAAAAGTTACCAGCGTTCAGATCGTTCAAGGCGTTCTAACTCTTCAAAGCAACACCGGCGCAGACATCAGTCTAAAGGCGGCGATTTGCGGCCGGAAAAAAAGGCGGATAATCAATCTTGAGTTTCTTGGAAGATGCTCAGGGTGTTGTAAGTAGCAAAATATAGCGTTATGGCGCCGAATTTGGATTCGTTTTCAAGGCGCGCCGATTGGAATACCCATGCTCAGTGGCCTAACAGACGAAAACGAATTCAAACAAAAATCGCTTTAAATGCTCTGTAATTTATTGCCGGGAGCAGTCACAGGAAATGATTGTAACCGGCAGGCAGCCGGGAGCGGTTGCCGTTTTTATCAAGAATACTAAGCGTGTCTTTTGCAGAGGTGATTGTGCCGATATGATGGAAATTCAATCCGCTGTTTGATAATTTTTTAAAATTTTCCTGGCAAATGGTAAACAATAGCTCATAATCTTCCCCCCCTGTCAGCGCCCATTGTACAGGGTCGGTCCCAAGCTGCCCGGCGGCGTTTCTGACATCATCATGCAGTGGAATTTTATCAAGAAATATATCTGCTCCTAGACAGCTTTGTTTGCAAATATGGCCTATCTCCGAAGCCAGTCCGTCACTGATGTCGATCATTGCATTGGCCAATGGCGCGATCCGGTCAGATACATCCAGTCTGCAGGTTGGGATTAAATGTTTTTCAAGCAGATAATGACTTGGCTCAAGCTCGTTTTGGAGTAATGCTAAAGCGGCTGCCGAAGCTCCTAATGTTCCGGTAACGATTAACATATCCCCGGCCCGCGCCTGACTGCGTAGGCATAGATGATCAGCGCTAACCGTTCCCAGAAGGGTGATTGTAATGGTATTGGTTTCACCTTTGGCCATATCGCCTCCTGATATGACAATACCGTACTTGCGGCAGGCTTGGGCCATTCCTTTGTATAATCTTTCCGCCCAGGCAACTGTTGTATTGTCTGAAAGCACGAGAGATGAAAACAGCCAGGCCGGTTTTCCTCCCATGGCGGCAATATCACTGGCATTGCATTCAACTGCTTTGATGCCGATTTGTTCAGGCTCGGACCAGGAGGATTTAAAATGATTTCCTTCTAATAATATGTCGGTTGTTACAAGTGTGAAAGGACCTGTTTTGGCGCCGGTTCTGATTACAGCCGCATCATCGCCAATACCCATCAGTACATCGGGGTGATCCATGCGGGTAATGCTTGCCAAATGATCGATAAGTTTGAATTCGCCGCCAAAATCACTGATTTTCATCAGGCATCCTATGTATGATAATATTTTGTTTTGTATTTTTTTTCATCTGTACTAAATTCCAAAGGAATTATTGAAACCGATTTTTCATTGGAAAATAAGTCTAATAGCAAAATAGATATGATGGCGCAATCTCAGGCGTATCAATTGTGATATTTTTCTGTGATGTTTTTCCTAAAAGTGGGGGATTGGATAAGATGAAGCAAACAATTTTCCAGATTCCAAAAATTTCCTGTGGTCACTGTACGAAAACAATCGAAACCGCA
Organism: Desulfobacteraceae bacterium; assembly: GCA_024230435.1. Lineage (GTDB taxonomy): Bacteria > Desulfobacterota > Desulfobacteria > Desulfobacterales > Desulfosarcinaceae > UBA2230. The sequence goes on along the minus strand of JAAERL010000131.1, from coordinate 75,546 downwards.
CTCAGGCAGGTAGAGGGGGTTCGCAGTGTTACCGGAAACATAACTGAAAAAACAGTTTTGGTTCAATGGGAGCCTCCCGCTACCTTGGATACCATTTTCGAAATACTCAAGCAGATAAATTATCCAGCTCTGGAACAATAGCTCTTTTAAAAAAACGAGTCATCTGAATCCCGGTCCTTGTCTTTATCCATTATATCGATGTTGAACTGGTGCTTTTCATCAGTTTCTAGATGATCCTCCTTGGACGGAAACGCAAATTGGATGCCGGCCGATTTAAATTTGTGCATGATCTGCAGGCAGGTTTTTTGCAGCCAATCTTTATAAGTCCAATAATCGGGTGGATGATACCAGGCAATGACAGAGATATTCAAGCTTACATCCCCGAATCCATTGAAATAGACCCGGGGAGGGAAGTCAGGGTCCATACCTTCGTGATTATCAAGAATTTTTCTTAAAATTTCAACTGCTTGGGATGCTTTTTTATGGGGTGTATCATATGGAAGGCCAATGTTGGTTTTCCAGCGAATATTTTTCCGTTGACCGATGTTTTCCAAAATTGAATTGACAACCCTTTCATTTGGGATGGACACCAGGTGGCCGTTGAGCAACCGGATGCGTGTGCTTCGAAAACCCACACACTCTACAGTGCCATCATAATTGGCGATTGCAACACGTTCTCCAGCCTGGAACGGTTTATCAAATAAAATCGTTAATGTTCCGAAAAAATTGGCGATCGTGTCTTTGGCCGCCAGGGCCACTGCAAATCCGCCGATTCCAAGCGAGGCAATTAAAGGGCCGAATTTAATGCCCGTCAGGTTTTGCATAATCATAATGGCGCCCATAATGACGATAAGAGCACGCAAGGCTTTGCCCACCAGGGGAACCAGCATGTCATCGAGTGTGGATTTCGTTGCTCTAGCCCAACTCATCAAGCGAACATCTAAAAGCTCAACCAGTTTAAAAAGGAACAAAAATAAGGCTATTGTTCCACCGATATCGGCCATGCTCTTAATAATGCCTAAAAACAGGTTTGAACCGTCATCCGCCTTGAAATGGGGGTACAAAGGAGATAGGCAGGCGTAAATACCATAAACCCAGATAAAAAGGGTCAATGGCTTTAACAGGGCTCTAAGGGACAACCGCGCCCAGGATATTTCTCCCTCTTTAACGGGAATTCTTTTAATCCGGAGGGCAACGATTATCCGAATGACACGTTCCAGAATGATCAGAATGATCAGCAAAAAACAGCAAATAACCAGCTTCATTAAACTAATTCCGGCAAATATTTCCTTGCTGATCCAGTTTCCAAAATATTTTGACGCTGTTTGGGCAAACCCTTCAATTTTGTGGTTTATTTTTTCCCCGGCCAGATCGAGCCGGTCCGTATGAATCGGACGAAGGGATTTATAAGTTTTTGAAGACTTGTCTTTTTCCGATTTTTCAGAAACGTTTTTTTCATCTGACTGAGGGTTGGGAGTTGATTTGGATTCTTGCGAGGCTTGGCTGTAGGAGGTTAAAATTAAAATAATTATTGTTAGAATTATTACCTGAAGGAAAGTGCGGTTACAGTAAGGCATGATATCGTGATCCAATTGAGGTTTTTGTACAGTTGATGTCCTAAATTTTTTTGCCACTACGTTTTAAGAGCAGTGGAAGCTGCAGATCATCTGATAGTAAAAGATTGTGTGATTCGCATCTTCCATGCTTCTATGCTCACTTGATATGTTTTTTGCATGATTTAAAAAAATAGTTGTTATTAGGTCCTTTGATGTGTCATTTGCAGGGAGTACCTATATACATTGTGAACGATTTTTTGTTGATTTTGCGTTAGGTTAGTGCGCTGATACCGGCTATTGCTTTTGAATCACGGGTTGTTGGAAACCGTTTCGTTGCTGCCTGGTTTGTTCGCGCATTAAATATGCCATAAACAGTTGGATACTATGTTAAAAGATCTGATTCAGAGAAAAAACAATTGTGTTTTGGCAACACTGGATGCCGCGAATCCGCATACATTTTTAATGTTATATTTATGCTCGCCGGGCATCCGGTTTTTATATTTTGTAATCCTGAGGGATACGCAAAAATGTGAGAATATCGAAGCGAATCCTGCAATCAGTTTTTTGTGGGCGCCTGCGATTAGAAAACAGGCGACATTACAAAAACAGTTACCATAAAAGGCAACGCAAATGAAGTCTTAAAATCCAGGCAGCGTAAGAATCTCATAACGGATATCATAAAAAACATCTCCATTTGGAAACTCTTGGTTCAAAATGAAACCATGGTGGTAAATTGTGTGACCATATCATCGTGTCAGCTTTTCAAGGTTTGTAAAAGTCACATTTTTTGTATTGGGCAAGTTCCAAAGCTGATGCAAAATGATAAAAGGAGGAGCTATGTTGCTACCCTATGAGGATAAAGCCCCGGTTATTGCATCGGATGTTTTTATTGCCCCCACGGCTGTTATTGTAGGCGATGTTAAAATCGCTTCGGGCTCGAGCGTATGGTACAATGCCGTTATCCGGGCAGATATGGCGCCCATCATCATCGGCGCCGGTTCGAATATTCAGGATAATTGTACGTTACATGTTGATCCGGGCTGTCCGTTAACGATTGGCGACGGGGTAACCATTGGTCATAATGCTGTATTGCACGGTTGCACCATTGATAATAGGGTGTTGGTCGGCATGCACGCTGTAGTGATGAATCATGCTCATATTAAAACGGGCAGCGTGATAGCCGCCAGCGCCGTAGTCAAGGAGCAAGAAAAGATGAAAGGTAACTGCCTTATTGCAGGCATACCGGCTTCAATAAAAAAGCAATTGCCTGAAGAAGCTTTGGCATCCATTGATCTTGCTGCTATTCATTATCAGGAGCTTGGTGCAACATATCGCCGTCAAATCAAAGAACGGAAATAATAGCCTGTAACGTAACTTGCCGGCTTGTCTCTACAATATATTGTTTATGGGTAACGAGTAAAATACTGCATATGGTATTCAAAACAAAGAAGCTTTAGCATAACATACAAGACGGGAAAAAAGACATGCAAGATGGTATATTATTAACACAAACCGCCTAATTAATTTATATCTGATAAGAAGTTTTTTATAGTCTTCATATACTCCAAAAAACTACGCGCCAGGATATCGTTATGATTAGCGTCTTTAATCATTTTAAAGGTTTTATTTTTAGCAGGGCAGGCATGAAACAGAGCCTGAGCGTCTGAAAAGGGTATAATGTGGTCATGTTCGGCATGAATGATAAGCGCCGGCTTTTGATGATGTGTCATTTTTTCCAAATTACAAAAACCATTAGCTTCAGTGAGTTTATGGTCCTGCATGGAGGCGCCTAATAGTTTTAATAAAGGCAGTGTATAGGCAAAGCCGCTTTCGATAATCAATCCGTTTATGCTATCTTGGCGGCTTGACGATAGCTCCAGGGCGCTGGCGCTTCCTAATGACCGGCCCATAATTATCAAAGGCCCGTTGTGTTCATTTTGCTTAAGCCACTTTATGGTATATTCAAAGATTACATGGCAATCGGTCATCATTTTTCCGGCTGTTGGATATCCTCCCGAGCGGCCGTAGCCGCGATAATCCACAGCCAGAAAATTGATACCCAAGGAGTTGTAGGCCGGTCCCAGGCCGTCATAGTCTGCCACAATTTCTCCATTTCCGTGAAAAAAAAGAATATTGGGACTTTCGGGGTTATTGATATAAAACCGCGCTCCTATGTTGATATCATCTCCTGCCGCAATTAAATGCTCGTTACCCTCTGAAGGTTGCTCCCCAATTTGAGCTCTTGGGTGAAACAATACGGATAAAATCGAAGGATGGTCCAAAGCTGTATAGCGATTGCTATCTATATTTTTCATTTGTTTATCCTTGTTTTCGCATTCCCTGGCTGGTGTATATTTATTAATGCCAATTTGCCCGGCTTCTTTAACAGAAATCGCCTTAAGTTGTGCTGAAAATTTTATCCTTGGAATATAAATCCTTGAGCATATCAATTACGATGTCTGTGGTAAAATTATTCATACGCCTCGATCTGGAACAAATTTTCCTGTTTCGCTGATGGGCGCTATCTGAGAATTTAAGATTATCCAGCGAGAATTCCCGGTAATTTATTACCGGGAGCAGTCGCGATCAGATTTTCAGGGATAGCCATTCGTTCGTAATTTCCTTACGGTTTCCAAAGGCTGTTTTATTATCCACCAAGTATATTTTCATGGGAACAAACTCGTAAAGGTAAACCTTTTTCCAAAGATTTGGAACGAAAGTGCCGCCTCCTTTTAAAAATGGTTTTGCAAAGGGGAATTTGACGAGGAAGTCAGAGGTAATCTTTACCTTAATTGTTAGGTGCTCTACGGGTTTAGCCTGCCCGGTCATTTGCAAACCGCAAATGGTGTCCCATTGATCGCTGTCGGAAAAAACGCAAGCCGATATATAGCCGGGAGCACAGCCTTGGCGGATATGTCTTGAACGCGGGCTGGAAAAAAAATAAAAAGAACCTTTACTGCAGATAAAATAAACCGGAGCTGTCCAGGGCATAGTATCTTTACAGGTTGAAAGGACCATGGTTTTTTGCTTTATGAGCAGGTCTATGGCTTTTTGCAGGGCTAAATCGGTGTTCATGTTTTTCCGGCTACAGCAGCCATAAAATTTTATAAAGGCAGTAAGTTATAACAGTAAGTTATAATCTATTCGCATTCTCCCAGACGATATCCTTTCATCGTATTATCGATTTGCATCCCTTCCAGTGCCATGGTGGTCTTACCACTCATTTTGTTTTTTTCATATGTAGCCTGCCCGCTTCCGGTGGACTTTCCGCTGGGAGTGTTACACTCAAAACGCCAAGTTATTGTGTTGCCGGAGGTTTTTACTTTTGAATTGATACATTGCTGGTCTGATTGGTTATTCTGCGGGATAGGATCGTTTTTATTAATGCATTGTTTGAATGTCATTGGCGGCATTGCCATGTCTATGCCTCTAACTTTGGAATCTACCGTGATTTCCCATTGGCCGTTTTGAATTGTCATTGGAGTTCCTGCATGAAGAATGGTGCAAAACAGCAGCAGAAATGAAATTCCAATAATTATCTGTTTTATCATAATCTGCCTCCTTTCAACTTTGTGGCAGTCAATTAAAATGGCAGTCAATTAAACAAAATCTTGCACAGACTGTACGTGTAACGAATCATCTTCTTTGAATCCGTTTAATTCCAAGCGGTTCTTAAAGAATTCTTCTTCATCTTCAGGAGAAATTTCATTGAGTTCACTGAGTGCTTCGCGAATTTCCTTGGAGCCTTTTTCGTAAACTTTCCAAACTTTACGGTAGTCATGCCGAAGGTCCCCTATAGGATATTTGCCGTTGGAATTGCTTAAAAATAAAAGAACAGTATTACGGATCGTTTCCCAGCAATCACGGCGTGTCTGGTTTTCCAGCGTGGTAAGATTGTCTATTTGTTTCAATGTTTTTCGATAAAATCGGTTATAAAAGGTCTTACGAAAGTAAAAGCTCCAGAAAATCATTGATGTCAATCCAATCGCGACTGCGGCAATAGCTCTTTGTAAAAGAGGCATGCCCGAAAACGTCGGAGCGATGATCGACAACAAAAAAGCCGTCGCCGCCGCACCTAAGCTTGCAAGCAAGGCGATGCCGAAGGATTTAAAGCTAAACTTTCTGGCCCGTTTTCGAAAGCTGATAAGCGCTTCTAGCATGTGCGCAATTCTCTCAGCATGGGTTTCAATAAATGTGGCCAGGTTGTCAAGGCGGAAACAAGGCGCCTTTAAAACGGCTTTTTTCAGATCGTCACGCTGGTTTTGCAGAAACTTCAGGTAATTGCTGTCTTGCAGGTTGTTACTTTTGAGCGCCTCTTGTTTTGAATACGTCAGGTGAATCATGGGAATATCCTTACGGCCCGTAATTTGGGATAAATTCCAGCATAACGTACCGTAAACACGTAATAAATCGATTAGTGAAGAGCATTCGTCTATACGATTCAATACAAAGAGTACACGATCTTCAAATGTGCGTGCGGGCAAGGTGTCTCTAAGGCTCGTGTGTGCTTCGCGAACTGTTCCGGCCTTGTGAGGGTCAAACAAGACCAGCACCAGATCCGCGATTTGGGCCAAATCACCGATAACCTCCTGATAGTCATATCCGCGGTCGCGCTCTGAAATACTGTCGAGCATCCCTGGAGTGTCAATAATAGCCAGGTTTTTAAGGAAAGGTGAATTAACTTTCTTATAACGGAAGTGGGAGGCGAACCGTTGACCGTGTTTTTTTAGTGTCTCAAAAGGATATTCCGGATTACTGAGCAAAAATTTACCGTCACGGGTTTCGCTTACCTGGATAGGAGCCTCTGGTGGTTGAGAGTGGTCATAGGTTATTACCGTAAAGGAATCGTCCGTGGGAGCTTGTCCGGTGTTTTGAACCTTGGCGCCAAGAAAATCGTTGATCAATGTTGATTTGCCCGATGAATAGTTACCTAGAAGCAACACCTGGGGCCGCCATTTGATATTTCCCTCAAGAGGGACTTCGCTGTAATTATAGCGTATTGCGATCGGAGTTAATTCATCAGCCACTATTTCGAGTAATTCCGATCGTAAAGCCTTTATGTAATTATCACGATACATTTACGACTCCTCTTTTTAAATGCGGTTATATTCAATACCACGATTTAAATCAATCTTGATTTTCTTATATGGCTTGCATCAGAACATCCAAGTGTCTAATTTAACCTTAACCTTAACCTTAACCTTAACCTTAACCTTAGCGATCAGAAATTTTGCGGTTTGAAAGGATGGTCTTTATGGTAAATCATAATATCGTTGCCGGACCCTTAAGTAAGGTACGCCTGTCTATAAAACTACTGCCTGAATCGGATTATTCTGTTATTGATCAAATTATAGATTTCGTATTTATTTACGGAATTGGTTCTGCCGGGATAACGCCCTTTGAAAAAATGCTTTTCGCAAAGCCGGTGGGATATAATAAGTGCCTGACCATCAAATCCGATCAAATACATTCTTTTTTCGGTCACTTGGGCTGCGCTGTGGCTGAAGCTGTAAAGGTGCGCTTGCCCTGGCGACTGGATGTAACAGTGGCCGGTATTGAAAAGGCCCAAAGCCGTGAAGTTGTTAAAGCGATGGCCCAGCTCAGTAATTGCGGCAGAGGCTGCGATTGTGGTTGCGGTTATTAGGCATTTATTTTCGGGTGGATACGAAATAATTCACATCCCCAGGATCTTAAAATTTTTAAAGCCGCTTAAGTTTTAAGATATTATATTTTTTTACAAAGAACGCCTAAGCGCCCAGGTATCTGCGTAATGTTTGTGCGCTGTTGCTTTGATTAAAGCGGCGCAGAATACCGGCTTTAATTGTTTGCGATTTATGATTGAGTGCAATGCGGCTATAGCTCATATTTTTTTTGATCATTTCTTGGCAGATGCACAAATTAGTTCTGAATTTAAGGCTGTTGGAGGTAACCTTATGAAAAAATGGAATTTCTTTGCCCATTACAAGGTTGCTCTTATTGCGTACGGCATCTAAAAAATCGTGGCGTGACGAAGGGCATTTTGCGTATGTGACTGCTCTTCCCATATGGCTAAGGGCATGGCCATCGCTTCCGCCAACCATAATTTTACGCAAATTGAAACCCAAAACCGAGCATTTCAGATTCCATCGGCTGATACTATTGGCATTTATGGCTTCCACCCCGTCTGAACTGTTTAAAAGCTGGTGCAATGTGTTTTGTGAAAAATGAAGGTTGCAGACCCCTGTATACATTGCGCAATATGGATGGGGAAAGATGACCAAACAGTTAAATTCCCTAGCTCTTTCTATGAGCTGGGCCATTGGGAGCGAGAGGCAACTCATAACGTTCGAGCCCCTGAATGGTGCTATATGTTTTTCGAAAAATTGTATTAATTCTTTAATTTCATAGAAATAAAGCAGCAAATGGGAACCTTCCTGCGAAGTTAATTCTATTCCGGGAATGCTCAATACATCCTGCCTGGCGTCAATCTCGATGGCTCCGCGAATATCGTTATGATCGGTTATTGCTAAGCCGATTCCCAACTTGATTGCCTTGTTGGCGATTTTATCAATACGGTTCAATCCGTCTGAATAGGAAGAATGGAAATGCAGGTCCACTACAGTATGTTCTTGGTTAAGCTCAGTTAAATCTGGCTGAATGAACTGAACGCGGTTTTGTAAATGCATGAAAAACTCCTTCAGTGCCAACAAAAAATGTTCTTATTGGGGTTTTCTTAATTCGAATTGAACAATTTTGTAGCATCACCTAAATGGATTCTTTTTTTTTAACTCGTTATAAAAAATCAAGATTCAGATAGTGTTTGTCTAAATGGTGATTTATAGCATCAAGATAATACTTAAATTTATGATTTAGGATGCAAAAATTGTGCCTCAAAAGCCTATTTTGTATTTAATAATAATATTAGCTCTTCCTGATCCTTGTTTTTCGCTGTCTTGATAAATATAAAAAAAATTATTTTTTTACAACACTACGATTTTTACCGGCTTTTTTAGCAGAATAAAGCGCCTTGTCGGCGCGGTTAATTAAGCTTTCCGGTGAATCCCCTTTTTTATATGCAGATAGACCGATGCTCACGGTAATGCAAAGATAATCATCAGTTTGCTCAGCACTGGTTGCATATTTAGTCGAGCTGACTGTATCAACAATTAAGCGGGCTTTTTTATTTGCGTTTTGCAAATTTGAATCCGGCAAGATAATAGCGAATTCCTCTCCGCCATACCGTGCGATGAAATCATTGCTTCGTATCAGTGAGCGGCATTTGTGAGAAAAGGCTATAAGAACACGGTCGCCGATGAGGTGGCCATATGTGTCATTTATCAACTTAAAATCATCTAAATCCATTAACAGTAATGAAAAATCTCCACTCATGGATGTGTTGTGCTTAATGAGATCTTTAAGGTAATCGTCAAACGCCTGACGATTATAAATCCCTGTCAGTCCATCAGTCATGGACTTATTTTTAGCCGTTTCAAGTTCCTCACGCAGATGGCTGACCTGTTTTGCCAGATATTGAATCCGGCTTTTTTCCTGCTCATTTTTTTGTTTAATCGTCTGACGTACGAGTTCAACTTGCTGCTGTAGTGTATTTCTGATTTTTTTGATGTTGTCTATGTGAGTGATTTCGAGCATTTTATCACTTTGATCGTAAATCCTCTGGTAGAATTCGATATTTTCAACATTGGAATTGGCCATGGCTTTGCTCATAAGAGCGATGATGTCTCGGAGTTCCGTCTCACGATCTTGCAGATAACGGTGTTGATGATCAATAAAGGAACTAATTTTATCCTTTTGACGTTCAAAGTCCAATTCCAGGTGTCTGGGGTGGTTTTGTTTTTTGAAAATATCAGCTATCTGATCGATGTCGTTCCTAAATTTATCGGGGTAAAGTTCCTCGATGTCCAAGGCAAAGGTTTTCAGAAAATCGAAGGTGGTCTGGATGCTGTTTAAAAGCACCTTTGACCGTTCTATGCAATGATCAATGTCTTCATCTGTAAAATCAGCGGGTTGATTTGTTTTTAACGGCGAAGGTTCAGACCGTTTAAATAGTTTCATCGCAAAGCCACCTCATTGCTGTTGATCATCTTTCTTTATCGACCCCTTTGAGGAATACTTTACGAGACTTTCCGGTTATTAGAATATTTTATGGATGGGCGCTAAGGCGATTTGCAGTCAAAGAAACATCTTAGGCGATTTGCAGTTAAAGAATATACCATCTTGTATGTCTTTTTTCCCGTCTTGTGCGTTATGCCAAAGCCCGAATACGTTAAGTATGCAAACTTTGGCGCGCCTTGAATACGAAAAAAAATCGAAGCTCAATCTGGTATATTCTTTTCCGCCAATCGCCTTATATGTTTTTTTTTCCGTCTTGTGCGTTATGCCAAAGCCCGAATACGTAAAGTATGCAAATTTTGGCACGCCTTGAAGACGAAAAAAAATTTTCCCAATACAGTATATTCTTTTGCGCCAATTGCCTAAATAATTTTTGCACCTTTAGACCCCATTGCACCCATCAATGTTTTTACTGTCGCCAGAAGGTCGCCTGGCAGCAGGATCATCTTCGCATTTTGCGAAGATGATAAATTTTTCAGGGCATCTATATAACGTTCGCCGAGCAGGTAGGTGACGGGCAATTCATTTTCCTGAATAGCCTCGGTTACCTTTAAAATGGCGCGCTGGCTGGCTTCAGCCAAGACAACCTGGGCCTGGGCATCGCGCTTTGATGCTTCCAGGCGGCCTTCGGCCTCCAGAATCGCCGCCTCTTTTTCGCCGCCGGCCCGGGTTACAGTGGCGCGCCGGCCACGTTCGGCCGCAGCCTGTTCCTCCATGGCCTTTTGCATAGTGGCAGATGGATTGATATCTTGAATTTCAACCGTTTTGAGAACGATCCCCCAATCGGCGATGTCATCTGAGATTGATTCTTTGAGCCTGGTCTTGATGTGGTCCCGGGAAGATAGTGCATCATCGAGATCCATTTCACCAATAATTGACCGTAAAGAGGTTTGCACAAGGTTTCGTATGGCAAGTTCATAGTCCTCGACTCCGTAAACAGCCTTTTCCGGTGAAACAATATTAATGTACGAAACCGCATTGGTTATAATTACAGCGTTATCACGAGTAATGACATCCTGTGAGGGAATGTCTAATACAATATCCTTGGTGGTGACTTTGTACGCTACTAAATCCATATACGGAATGATGATATTAAGGCCGGGATTCAGGGTTTTGTTAAATTTGCCAAACCGTTGAACCACATATTTGTTTCCCTGGGGTACAATTCTGACGCCTAACCCGATAGTGATAATAACTATCAGGAAAAAAGCCACGGCAAGAATCAGTCCTTCCATTATTTATATTATCCTTTCTTTTGAACTGTTAAGGGTCGTGGAAGATGCGAATATACCATTGTTAAATTCGTTTTAGGCGATTGGCGGAAAAGACTATACCAGATTGAGCTTCGATTTTTTTTCGTCTTCAAGGCGCGCCAAAGTTTTGCTGATCAGTTTGCTTACTTAACGTATTCGTACCTTTGGCATAACGCACAAGACGGGAAAAAAGACATACAAGATGTTATATTCTTTAACACAAATCGCCTTATGTGTTACGTCAATGTGCACGGGCAATTAGTGCGCACCCATCGGTACACCTTAAAAATGAATTCAAATTCTGTGCAATAACGTCTGTATTGGCATTTTTCAAGACCCTAAGATTCAACTTTATCCACAACCAACGTGTTGCCTGAAATATCTCTGATTATGACGAGGTCGCCAATGGCGACATTTTGTTTGCATATAAATGACCATTCATCATCGCCTAACAAGGGGACAGAAAAACGAACGCAGCCCCTGAAACCTTGCGCAGGGGCAATGATCACCCTGCCGGTTTGACCGATAATTGCTTCCATGGCAATTCCGGCCTTTGTCCGATCCTTCATAAAGGGTTTGAAAAATTTAAACCAGACAAAGGTCATCAGGCATGATGCAACGGTCCATATAAAAAGCTGCCAATTCAATGTGATTTCGGCAAATAACATCAAAATAACGCCCAGCGCTATTGCGGACAAGCCAAACCAGAAAATGGTAAAACTGGGTAGAAAAATTTCCGCCAGCATCAAAATGATCCCTATTACTAACCAGTGCCAATATGCTGGTCTGAATTCCATGAAATATCTCCTTTGCGGAAACGGATGCGCCTAAAATTATAGAGCCCAAAATAGCATGATTACGCACGGATGTCTCCTAATATCTATATCGTTGCGAATTTAAAAACTATTTGCCGCCTGTTGTCCGGGCCCGATTGTTGTCCGTGCTCGATTGATCATTAGTACCGGCCTGTAGTATAAGGTTTTCGAATTACAATTTTAATAATGAGAGGATAATAAAAACGCTTATGACCACATGTGACTTATCCGTAAATATTGGCGGACTTGAGTTAAAAAATCCTGTGCTTACAGCATCAGGCACTTTTGGTTATGCTAAAGAATTTGAAACGATTTTCGATTTGAACCGGTTAGGTGGTATTATTGTCAAGGGACTTTCCCTGATGCCTTCCAAGGGTAATGCTCCCCCCCGGATCGTGGAAACAAGCTGTGGTATGCTCAATGCCATTGGATTGGAAAATGCAGGTCTGGATGCTTTTATCAGTGATAAACTGCCTTTTTTGAAAAATCTGAAAACGCCGGTTCTGGCCAATATTTATGGTACCGGTATCGAGGCCTATGCCGAGCTTGCCGCTCGATTAAATGACATTGAAGGGATCAGCGCAATTGAAGTAAACATTTCCTGTCCAAATGTGAAAGAAGGAGGGATCGCTTTTGGCGCTAATGCTTCAACGGCTGGAAAGGTTACCGAAGCTGTTCGTAAAAACTACCAGGGCCCCTTGATTGTTAAACTTTCGCCAAATGTTACAGATATAACATGCATTGCGAAAAGTGTTCAAGACAGCGGCGCCGATGCTGTTTCTTTAATCAATACCATTACGGCAATGGCTGTGGATATCCATACGAGGAGGCCAAAACTGGCCAACATTACCGGTGGGCTTTCCGGCCCGGCCATAAAACCGGTGGCAGTAAGAATGGTCTGGCAGACGGCTCAGGCGATCAATATCCCCATTATAGGCGTCGGCGGTATTATGACTGCCGGCGATGCACTCGAATTTATTATCGCAGGCGCTTCGGCTGTTCAGGTAGGGACTGCAAATTTTGTAAATCCTTTAGCTGCGATAGAGATAATTGAAGGTATCGAGGCGTATCTGGCACAACAGTCACTGACGAGCGTGCGCAGTTTGATTGGTTGTTTGCAGGTCTGATTGTTCGCCCGGTCTCGGGGTTAATAAAAAAACGCAGAACCGGAAAAGGAGAGAAGATGAAGGATTTGGTTTTGGTTGTTTTTTTTATTTTTTTTGTCAGTTCATCACTGATCGTTGCAACACCATGGGCGGCTCAAGATGTTGAGCTCGCCGGTGTCCGGCTTCCAGCACAAAAAACGGTAGCCGGTAAATCTGTCAAACTTAACGGTGTCGCACTTAGAAAGGCTCTCGGGTTTGTGAAGGTTTATGTTGCCGGTCTTTACCTGGAAAAACCATCCAAAGATAGTAACGAAGTCATTATCTCGGAACAGGTGAAGTATTTAGAGACCCACTATTTAACCAGCAAGGCAACGGCAAAGAAATTGAAAAATGGCTTCATAGATCTTATGAAAGACTGTAATTCTTCGGAAATGTTTGAACGTAACAAAGCAGATATCGAATTGTATGCGTCATGGCTGAATAAGGACATGGCCCCCGGGCTTATTTCTTCATCCACCTATATTCCAGGCAAAGGTATAACCCTTGAGTACCAGGGGCAGATCAAGGGAACGATCAATAATCCGGAATTTGTCAAAATGTACTACAATTACAATGTAGGGCAAAAAGCTGATAAAAAGATCCGCAAAGCATTGCTGGGAAATTAAATTCACATTCACAAGACCAATGTTGCAATATCAGGGTAAAGCCCGGCCGATTCAGTTAAGCCGGTTTAATAATTCTCAAACAGGCTCTAAGTCAATCGCCGGGCTCTTTTAAAAAGGCATGTGGAAATAAGCAAATGTTAAATTTCCTGAGGCGTTTCCACCGGGTTGGCTTTTAGGTATTCCAGCCTGTTCAAGCCGTTTATGAAAGCCCGTGCACTGGCCGTGATAATGTCAGGGTCGGACCCCCGGCCTAATGCGATCAAGCCGTTTTCCTTGAGGCGCACCGTTACTTCTCCCTGGGCATCGGTTCCGCCGGTCAGAGCGCTGATGGAAAACCGCAGCAATTCGGATTCTGTATTGGTTAGTTTGGAAATGGCGTTAAAACATGCGTCGATGGGACCGTTACCGTAGTCAGCGCCTTTTACCGGACGTTTGTTGATTGTCAACTGTACGCTGGCCATGGGCATGACCGTGGTGCCGGCACTGACATGCAGATAATCCAGTTCGAATATGTCTGTCGTACGTAATACACCCTCGGTTACAATGGCTTCCAGGTCTTCATCCATAACATGTTTTTTCTTGTCGGCTAGATTTTTGAATTTTTCAAACACAACATTGAGTTCTTCGCTCGAAAGATCATAGCCTATCTTTTTAAGATGCTCACGCAAAGCGTGTCTTCCGGAATGCTTTCCCAGTACCAGTTGATTTTTTGCAAGGCCAATGGTTTCCGGGCGCATAATTTCATACGTCATGGGATTTTTCAGCATACCATCCTGGTGGATACCGGCTTCATGGGCAAAGGCGTTTGCGCCCACTATGGCCTTGTTGGGCTGCACCATGATTCCGGTAATCATACTGACCAGCCGGCTGGTGGGGTAGAGGTGTTCAGTTTTGACCTGGCAAGTATATGGCAGATAATTACTGCGGGTATGCACAGTCATGACAACTTCTTCTAACGATGTGTTTCCTGCGCGTTCACCAATACCGTTGATGGTGACTTCAGCCTGGCGGGCCCCTGCATGAATTGCCGCAATGGTATTGGCTGTCGCCAGCCCCAAATCGTTGTGGCAATGAACGCTTAAAATGGCCTGGTTGATATTGGGCGTGTGTTTGATCACATACCGTACCATTTCGGCGAATTCGCCGGGTATTGCGTATCCCACGGTATCGGGAAGATTTACCGTGGTGGCGCCTGCGGCAATGGCGGTTTCAAATACTTTGCAAAGAAAGTCCCACTCGCTGCGGGAGCCGTCTTCGGCAGAAAATTCCACACTTTGCGTTAAGGATTTGGCATGCCTCACGGCTTCGATTGTAGCGGACAAGACCTCATCGCGGCTCATATTCAACTTATATTTCATGTGGATGTCAGAAGTGGCGATGAACGTGTGAATGCGTGGTTTGACCGCATGTTTGATCGCATCCCAGGCGCGGTTGATGTCGTTTTTATTCGCCCGGGCCAGGGCGGCAACCTCAGTGTTTTTCAGACGGTTGGCAATCTGTTGGACAGCTTCAAAATCTCCTTGGGAAGCTGCCGGGAAGCCCGCTTCAAGCACGTCCACTCCCAGTTTTTCTAGCTGAACAGCCAATCTGAGTTTTTCAGCCTTGTTCATGCTGGCGCCTGGTGATTGTTCTCCATCGCGTAGCGTAGTGTCAAAAAATATTATTTTTTCGGATTCCATGATGACTTCTCCTTATACTCAGGTTATTTTTTATTAATATAAAGTAAAGAGCGTATTGATAGGAATCCGTCCAAGCATGGGCCGCAGGATTTTTACCAGTGGCGAAGATCCTGCGGCGTGAATAGTTCCTTTTTCCATTTTTTTTCCTGTTATGCCGTTTTGTTTATATAACGTAAGGCTTTCGTGCTAAGGCGATATGATTTTTTGCTGATCTTTAACCTTGGCCAGTTTGAATTGGAAGCTGTCTGCTAAAGCATGCCAGCTCGCTTCGATAACATCTTCGGATACGCCGATGGTGGTCCAGATGTCGGTTTGATCTCTGGATTCGAGTAGAACTCGTACCCGAGCCGCCGTGCCATCCCTGCCGTCGATAACGCGGACTTTAAAGTCCACCAGACGCATGGAATCCAGATCCGGATAAAATTTACCAAGGGCTTTTCTCAGGGCATTATCCAGCGCACTTACCGGGCCGTTGCCTTCAGCGGCTGTAATTTCATGGTTGCCGTCAACAGCTATTTTTATGGTGGCGTGGGCCGAGCAAGGCTGATCCCTGTCTTTTTCAATAGTTACCCGAAAGGATTCAAGCTCGAAGTGGGCAGTGAATTGTTCAGTGAATTTTTGCAGTAAGATTTTAAGTGAACCATCCGCCACATCAAATTGATACCCTTTATCTTCCATATTTTTGATTTCGCTAACAATTGCAGTAGAGTCCTTTCCTGCGGAATCTAATTTGACACCCAATTCCTTTGCTTTGAAGGCCACATTGCTTTTACCCGACATGTCCGAAACCAAAACCCGGCGCCGGTTGCCGACTTTTGACGGTTCGATATGCTCGTATGCCCGGGGCTGTTTCATGATGGCATTGACATGCAAGCCGCCTTTATGGGCAAAGGCGCTTTTACCTACAAAAGGCCGCGAGTTGAGTGGAATCATATTTGCCGTTTCGCTGACAAAACGGGACAAGGCGCTCAAATGGGGCAGATTATCGCGTGGAATACAATCGCGGTTCATTTTAATGCTGATAATGGGAATAAGACTGGTCAAATCGGCATTACCGCATCTTTCGCCATACCCGTTAATAGTGCCCTGGACCATGGTGACCCCTGCTTGCATCGCAGCAATGGAGCCCGCAACAGCCATACCACTGTCATTATGGGTATGAATGCCCAATGTTACAGATATTGCCTGTTTGTGAAAAAGATCATGCACTCTTGCAACTGCGGCTTGAATATCAGAGGGCAAAGATCCTCCGTTGGTATCGCACAATACAACGGCATCTGCTCCGCTTTCTATGGCTGCCAGCAAGGTCTTGATCGCATAATCCTGATTGTCCTGGTATGCATCGAAAAAGTGTTCCGCATCGTAAATTACTTCCCGATCAAGCTTTTTGAACAGCTTGATGCTATCGCTGATCATGGCCAGGTTTTCATCAAGGGTGTTGGCCATAATTTGTTCGATATGCAGCGGCCACGATTTTCCCACTATAGCAACTGCGGGCGCCTTGCAGGAAATTAGAGCTTTGAGATTAGGGTCCTCAGATGCTTTGGTATTTGGTTTTCGGGTTGATCCGAAAGCTGTTATACGAGCAGATGAAAATACTTCTTTCTGAGCCAGTTCATAAAATCTCCGATCGCGGATATTCGCTCCGGGCCAGCCCCCCTCAATATAATGAATTCCCAGTTCATCCAATTTTTTTGCAATGCGTATTTTCTCATCGGCGGAAAAATTTATGTTTTCTCCCTGGGTGCCATCACGTAAAGTCGTGTCATATATAAGGACGGGTTGCATTATTTTCAGGCTTTCTAGTGCCGTTTTATCCGCAGGCACTTTTTTTGGATAATTTCGTTAAAAAGTAGTAAAAGGCGTTTTTTCCAACTCCGTTGAACCGGTCAAGTAGTTACAAAAAACGCCATCTTACAACGCCCTATCGCTTTTTTGTTCTGTTTTCAGGGCGCAGGCTTCTGACTGCCCGTCCTGCGAGCCACATCTCCGAATCGCCGATTTGTGAAAGTTCTTTGTTAAGCTTTTCACGGTAGTCGGGTGCGCTGTTTGCATCTATCGTGCGGCGAGTTTCAGCCCCCGAAAGAACGCTTTCGTATAGATCGTCAAAGACGGGTTTTACGGCATCGCGGAACTTGGGAGCCCAATCGAGGGCGCCGCGTTGAGCCGTTGTGCTGCAATTGGCGAACATCCAGTCCATTCCGTTCTGGGCTACAAGCCGAATAAGGCTCTGGGTAAGCTCTTCCACTGTTTCATTGAACGCTTCACTGGGGCTATGACCATGCTTGCGTAATAACGTGTATTGGGCCTCCATGACACCGGCCAGACATCCCATTAGAACACCGCGTTCACCGGTAAGATCGCTATAGACCTCATTTTCAAAAGTAGTTGGAAACAAGTAGCCTGACCCGATGGCGATGCCAATCGCTATGGTGCGCTGTTTGGCCCGGCCGGAATAATCCTGAAAGATTGCAAAACTGGAATTGATACCGCTTCCTTCAAGGAAATTCGTTCTTACGGTGGCGCCGGAGCCTTTTGGCGCCACCAAAAAAACATCTACATCATCAGGCGGGATAATGCCCGTCTGGTCACGGTAGACAACACCGAAGCCGTGTGAAAAATAAAGGGCGTTGCCTGGTTCAAGGTATGGTTTGATTTTCGGCCAGGCATCCACTTGCCCTGCATCGGATAGCAAAAATTGTATGATCGTGGCCTTGCGGGCGGCTTCTTCGAGGGCAAATAAAGTCTTGCCCGGTTCGAAACCGTCATCGATTGCCCGCTGCCAGGATTTTCCACCTTCACGCTGTCCGACAATGACATTGATGCCGTTGTCTCGCATGTTAAGGGCTTGGCCCGGCCCCTGAACGCCGTATCCCAATACGGCCACAATTTCATCGGAAAGTACCTCGCGCGCCTTTTCCAATGTAAATTCATCTGACGTGATAACTTCTTCAACAACACCGCCAAAATCGATCTGAGCCATAGTAATCTCCTTTTATTATATATTGTAGTCGTAAAATACGATGAATTACTTTTTTTATATGACTGTTGTTTAACCGCATTTATGGCATGAAAGGTTTTTTACCCCTTGCCCTGTTCGCGATAAAGCGCAATGGCGCCGGTGCGTGCGATTTTTTTTATGCCGAGAGGTTTTAACAAGCTGATAAAGGCTGATATTTTCTCCTGGCTTCCCACCGTTTCGATAATGTAGTATTCAGGTCCGACATCGATTACGCTGGCCCGGAAAAAATTAACCAATCGGTTAATTTCATCTCTGTTTTCAGATGATTGGGCATTTACGCAAATAAGACAAAGTTCCCTGCGAATCGCTCTATCGCCGGTCATGTCGCGTAGTTTGATAACATTGATCAACTTGCGTAATTGTTTTTCAATCTGTTCAAGCAAGATCTCATTAGCCTGGGTAACAACGGTGATCCTTGAAACCTTGGGGTCCATGGTTTCCGCTACGCACAGGCTGTCTATGTTAAAGCCGCGGCCACTGAACAAACCTGCAACACGGGATAAAACTCCGGGTTCATTGTCTACAAGCATGGTCAAAGTGTGTTTTTCTGCTTTCATTGTGATCCTTCCATTTTTAAAAAAAGATCTTCATTTTACCGCTTTGCATTAAATTCGCGGGGCAATGCCGGGTTTTAAACCAGAAGCATTTCAGTAATCGGCGCTCCGGCGGGAACCATCGGATAAACGCACTCTTCGGGTTCAACCGTAAAATCCATGACCACGGCTCCCGGCGTTTCCAGTCCTTTGGATAACACGTGTTCTACTTGTTCCGGGTACTCGGCGCGTAAACCTGTCGCTCCGTATGCGTGTGCTATTTTGACAAAGTCGGGTGTATGGTCCATGCAGGTGCATGCGTATTTTTTGTTATAAAACAGTTGCTGCCATTGGCGAACCATTCCTAAGAAACGATTGTTTAAAATAACGACTTTAACAGGCAGGTTGTATTGAATGGCGGTTGCCAATTCCTGAATATTCATTTGAATACTGCCGTCTCCTGCGATATCGATAACCAGTTTATCAGGAAAAGCGATTTGAGCGCCGATAGCGGCCGGCAAACCAAACCCCATGGTTCCCAAGCCTCCGGAGGAGATAAAATGGTGCGGGTAATCATAGTGATAGAATTGAGCAGCCCACATCTGGTTTTGGCCTACCTCTGTTGTGATAATGGCCTGGCCCTTAGTTAACTCATAAAGTTTTTCCACAACATATTGAGGCTTTATGGTTTGTTCCTGGTGAAAAGCCAGTTTATGTTCGTTTTTCCATTTTTCGATTTGCTTGATCCATTGCTCATGTTTGTTGTTATGCTTGGCAATACAGTGTTCACGGATCTTACAATTCAGGTCCTGCAGGCTTATTTTGCAATCACCCACAATAGGCACGGCTACCGGTACGTTTTTTCGGATGGACGTCGGATCAATGTCGATATGAATAATTTTTGCCTGGGAAGCAAAGCACTCCGTTTTCCCGGTAACCCTGTCGTCAAACCGGACTCCGGCAGCGATCATGACATCGCAATTTGAAATGGCCATATTCGCCCTGTAAGTGCCATGCATTCCCAACATGCCGAGCCAAAGAGGATCTGAACCGGGAAAGCCGCCTAATCCCATCAGCGAGGCCGCCACGGGTATGTTCAAGTTCCGCGCCAGTTGAGTCAATTCTTCATGTGCATCGGATAAGATAACGCCGCCTCCACAGAAAATGACCGGGCGCCGGGCTTGTTTCAGCAGCTCGGCGGCTTTTTGCACCTGTCTGCCGTTTGGATAGTAATTGGGAGCATAGGATTTTATTTTGATATTGCCCATGGGTTCATATTCGGTTTTTGCAATCTGGATATTTTTGGGAATATCGATCAATACCGGTCCGGGCCTGCCGCTGCGGGCAATGTGAAAGGCTTCTTTAATTATCCTGGGCAGCTCATCAATACTATTAACCAGATAATTATGTTTTGTGCAGGGGCGTGTAATACCTACGATGTCAACCTCTTGAAAAGCATCATTTCCGATCAGGTGGGAAGATACCTGACCGGTGATAATCACCAGGGGAATAGAGTCGCAATGGGCGGTAGCAATACCGGTAACGGTGTTTGTGGCGCCGGGGCCGGAAGTGACCAGACAAACGCCGACTTTTCCCGTTGCCCTAGCGTATCCGTCAGCCATATGGACAGCGCCCTGTTCATGGCGCACCAGGATATGGCGAATATCGCTTTTAATAAGTTCATCATAGATATCAATGACAGCGCCTCCGGGAAAACCAAAGATTGTGTCTATGCCTTCGTCTTTCATAATGTCAAAGAGAATTTGTGCGCCTGTTCTTCTTTGCATGATCTTTCACCTGTCATTTTATGGTTATTGAAAAAATATTTTATTCATCACCGCGCTAATCTACCACCGCGCCTTTATCTGCTGAACTTACTGCGCCGGCATAACGTGCGATATATCCGGTTTTTATTTTTAGTTCAGGGCGCCGCCAGTTTTTTTTGCGTTGAACCAGTTCTTCTTCGCCGACGTGCAAATGGATGGTTTTGCCGGCAATATCGATGCTGATACTGTCCCCTTCCCGGACCAGGGCAAGGGGGCCGCCCTGAGCCGCTTCCGGTGAAATATGACCGATTGCCGCTCCCCGTGTGCCTCCTGAAAAACGGCCGTCCGTCAGCAAAGCAACGTGCCCGTCCAGTTGCATTCCCGCTATTGCAGAAGTTGGAGTTAACATTTCCCGCATCCCAGGCCCTCCCTTGGGTCCTTCATACCTTATCACCACAATATCGCCGCTTTTGATGCGTTTGTTTAGAATAGCGTGCGTTGCTTGTTCTTCGCTGTCAAAAACCCGGGCAGGTCCCGTATGCGATAACATCTCATCGAGAACAGCGCTTTGCTTGACAACGCATCCGTCAGGGGCAAGATTGCCAAACAGAACAGCCAAACCTCCCTGCCGGTGATAAGGTTTTTCAATGGGGCGAATAATATCTTTATTAATTATCCGGGCGTGTTTCAGGTTTTCCCCCACAACAGCCCCGGTGGCTGTCATGCAATTCAGGTTGATCAGGTCAGCCTCGCTCAAACTTTTCACAACTGCTTGGATTCCACCGGCGTAATCAAGGTCCTCAATGTGGTAACGGCCGCCGGGGCTTAATGAGCATAGGTGAGGGGTTGTAGATGAAATTTGATTAATCATGTTTAAATCAAAATAAATATCGGCTTCTCTGGCGATTGCCGCCAAGTGCAAGACTGTGTTGGTGGAGCAACCCAGAGCCATATCAACGGCCAGCGCGTTGGAAAACGCCTGATCGGTCATTATCTTTCTGGCAGTGATGCCTTTAGACAGAAGGGACATGATTTGGATGCCGGCTTGTTTAGCTAATCGGATGCGTCCGGACATAACCGCCGGAATTGTTCCGTTGCCTGGCAGCCCCATGCCTATGGCTTCGGTCAGGCAGTTCATCGAATTTGCGGTAAACATACCTGCGCAGGAACCGCAAGTTGGACATGCGGCATCTTCAATGGCCTCTAATTGGTCCTGATCCATATGACCGGATTTGACTGCGCCGACTGATTCAAAAACTGTAATCAGATCAATTTTTCTGCCATCAGGCTGGTTGGGGTGGCGCCCGGCGAGCATTGGACCGCCGCTGATGAAAATTGCCGGAAGATCTAATCTGGCAGCGGCCATGAGCATTCCGGGAACAATTTTATCACAATTGGGGACAAGTACGAGGGCATCCAGACTGTGCGCCTTGGCCATGACCTCAACAGAATCGGCAATCAATTCACGGCTTGCCAAGGAATACTTCATGCCTTCATGATTCATGGCAATGCCATCGCAAACACCGATAACTCCGAATTCCACCGGGGTTCCGCCAGCCATGTAAACACCCGCCTTTACAGCCTCGGCTATCGTGTTCAGATGCATATGGCCAGGTATAATCGTGTTTGCCGAATTGGCTATGCCGATAAGTGGCCGGTTTAATTCTTCTCCGGTAAGCCCGCAAGCCTTTAATAATGCCCGGTGGGGGGCGCGCTCTATGCCTTTTTTTACTCGATTGCTCTGCATTCGATCTCCTTGGAAAAGCCCAAAAAAAAAACCGTTACCAGCGTTGGGGCTGATAACGGTTTTTGTTGTTTTTTCGGGAACTTTTCTTAATCCATTATCGCCCCTTTGACCCAGTGCTGGCAATGATGCCGACAACGAGAATAAGAATAATGCTAAGGAGGTTGATAATGGAATTCATTATATAATTAGGGTCCGTTAATATAAATTTAGTTTTAAAAATCACTAACAGTTCGTTCGGCAACTGTCAAGATTTTTTTTTAAATATGTTTTTGGCTCTAATTCACGTTAAGTTCTCCGGCGGCAAAGCCGAAAAGTTCATGCTTATATTAGCGCTTTGACTGATTTGCTATCGGAGTTTATCCGGTTTTTAAGCTGCAAGACTTGAATAAATTCAATAAGCACGGTGTGTTGCCGCTCGCCAGTGCTATTGAAGTTCCTTGTAATGGAAAAGTTGACAAAACGTCAAATTAAAATCATCTGCAAACTTCAATAATGATAATAATTCCCAAACAAGTTCTTAGATCTTGGAGTACTTCTTGTTGGGATGTAAGTTGGATAAAGTGTACACTATCGCTTGCCTTTTGACCCAATTCATTCGCCTTAGGCAACAGGCCGTATACATAAAACATGTAATCTGCTGACGAGCCTTGCAGACGAAATGCGAATCCGGCGTAATCTTGTCCATTTTATTAAAAATTTGAAAACCTGGTCCTTTGGGATAGGTCAAAGTCAACAGGCTCTGCCATATAAACCGTTAGAATTGCACAGCTTGCGGTTAATCCCCCTCTGGGGGCAGCGAGCCGAAAGCTTGGTCCTGTGGGCCAGGATTTTTTACTAAATCCTTATTTTTTACCGGGTTTAAACCAGCCGGCTTTATAGGTATGGCCTGCCTTTTTGCTGCGTACTCTCTGGCCGTTTTTTTTATGTGCCGGTTAATCGCTTGTAAAATACGGCCAATCTTTTTTTCGAACACTGCCTGTTGATACAGGTATGGCTCGTTGGCTCAAAATTATAAATTATCCTAAAATAACAAATTGTTATTCCGTGTTTAGCATGCTGTTTTTGCAGTGTTGGCGGCGATTGGAGCGTCAATTGTCCCCGATCATTTATTCCCGATCATTGCAACGCAGGGCCAATTATTTTATCGTGCCTTCAAACCATCATTGATTTGGTTTTCAATTTTGATTATAAATCAAGGTAATGGCCGACCTGCGATGATGGTGACTATTCAGAGTTTTTTTTACAGCTCTTTTGAAAACTGTTCTCATTGCGGGTTTGTAGCCAATCGGGATTATAACGCAGCCCTTAATATTTTATTACTTGCCTTAATCAAGGCCGGGCTTAGAACCGTCCGGAGTGTGGAGATGGCGTACTTGCCGCCTTCAGTGAAGCACGAAACCGTCTCCATGTGAAACATGGTGGCCGGTAGTTCATAAGATGTGGTAAAGTTGTTTACATGCCTTAAGTTTTGTCCATTGATAAATGGGCAATTTGACGATATCTTCGTTGCGTGCGAAAATTTTATTCTTGGAATATCAACTATGTGTCTGTGGTAAAATTTTTCGTACGCCTTGATGTCGAACAAATTTTCCTATTTCGCCGATGGAAGCTAAGCACAAAAACACGATAACGAGAATCCTTATCAGGTGAAAAACGCTTATCCATGCAGAAAAAGCATGGGAAATAAACATTTTTTGGAATTTTTTGTTTTTAATTTTTTAATGCGGCTGAAAGCGAATTGTTCAATTTAAGATTTTTAAACGAAGCGGGGAAATGATGAGCGAACAAACAACAGAGTTTTTAAGAGGGCATTTTTTGATGGCTATGCCCTTGTTGGCTGATCCGAATTTTAGACGTTCAGTTACCTGTATTTCTGAGCATACGGTTGAAGGTGCGGTAGGTATCGTTGTCAATCAGGTTGATGATGAATTGAACGGTGGAATTATATTTGAAGAGCTTGGAATAAAAATCAGCTGCGATGCTAAACGGATACCGATTTTTATCGGCGGGCCTGTGCACCACAATGAGATATTTATTCTCCATGGTTCTCCTCTTCATTGGCATGAAAGTTTTGTCATCGGCGAGGATTTGGCCTTGAGCAATTCGCGGGAGATTCTTGAAGCCATAGCTTTAGGAAAAGGGCCTCAACATTTTATTATCTGTTTGGGCTGTGCTGGTTGGGGACCAGGGCAGTTAGAATGGGAAATTCGTCAAAATGCTTGGCTCACAAGCCTTTGCAGTCATGATATTATTTTTCAAACGCCTATCGATGAACGATGGGAGACGGCCATTAAACGATTGGGCATTGAGCCGGAATTACTTTCAAATTTGGCGGGAAATGCTTGAAGTCTGCCAGGGGCTGCGTGAAAGAAAGGCAAAACTATTAAAAATTTCAAATGTTATTTTTGAATCACGCCAAACACCTTTTGAAGCGGATAGATTAACCAAAATAACTGAACAAAAGAAAAGCAGGATGCAGTTTTTGCTCTCCTGCTATTAAAACATGAAAGTTTTTTTGCCATCCGGGGGAATGTCATCATGCTTTTTCTTTATTATTCTTACTTTGCTTGGGTTTTTTCTTCTTTAAACACGCTTTGTCTTTTCGCACAAATGCACAAAGCTTTGGATTGTAATATTCCTTGCAATTTAAAGGGTTGTATAGTGGGCACTCGGGATGTTTGTCGGACATTGAATAAATTTCCCCTTTTTTTAGAAATAATACTGCTGCGCTCATCAAGAGCACAAAATTGATAAGTACCTATCATAAAACACCAAAATTTACAAGTCATTATATTTTAGCAATACATGCGGGACCTTAAGAACGGGGGAATGTTTTGACAATTATGACATTGCATTGATATATCGTACCCTCTTACAAATTGTGACATTTTTAACGAAGCAAAGAGATAATTATGGATCGCTATCAGGAATTAGCAAATAAACTACTTGAGTTAAATCAAAAGGTGATGGGATTGCTCGGGCAAAGCGAGTCTTGCCTTGACGATTTGTCCCCGTTTTTTTTACAGTGGCGCCAAACCTGTGAAAATATTGAACAGCAGCTTATGGACCATGTCGTGCGCGTAGCTGTTGTGGGAGCTATCAAGTCGGGGAAAAGTACACTGGTCAATTCTTTGCTTGGTCAGGATTACCTTAAGCGCGGCGCTGGCGTGGTAACATCCATTGTCACAAGAATCCGTCACGGCGATAACCTTCGCGCACGTTTGTTTCTCAAATCATGGGATGAGATCAATGCCGAGATTGAACAGGCGTTAGTGTTATTTCCCCCTGAACAATGGCAATCTGAAAATGAGAATCTGGATATCCGCCGCAAACAGGATCGTTCGGACTTGTCTCGTGCATTGGAATCGCTTGACAGCGGCCTTCGTATATCCCAGGGGCAGCTCAATGCCAAAAGCGTTTTGTTGAGCTCATATTTGAAAGGCTATGACAAGATCAATGCGATTGTTGGAGCAGACAGCGCAATACAGGTTTATGAGGCCGGACAGTTTGGCGATCATCGGGGATTTGCGGGAAACGATGCCCAGGCGGTTTACTTAAAGGATATTGAGCTTGAGATTCCATGTGACAATTTAACCGGTAATGTTGAAATCGCCGATTGCCAAGGAAGTGATTCTCCAAATCCGCTTCACATGGCAATGATCCAGGATTACCTGCTCAAAGCTCATCTTATTGTTTACGTTATCAGCAGCCGTACAGGGCTTCGTCAGGCTGATATTCAGTTTCTGAATATGATTAAAAAGATGGGCATCGCTGCAAACATGATCTTTGTTTGCAACAGCGATTTGAATGAACATGATGATCTTTGCGCTCTAAACGAACTGGTGCAGCGTGTCCGTGAAGAACTTGCCTTGATTTTACCCGATACGGAGCTTTTTACTTTTTCTGCTCTTTTTAATTTGTTTTTGGCCCAGGAGGACAAGCTGGGGTCAAAGGATCTGAAAAGATTGCATCAGTGGCGCGATTGCGATGACTTGATTGAATATTCCAATAATGAAACGCTGCGGCTGGAGAAAACATTCCATACAAAATTGAATGTCGACAGGTCATCACTGTTGTTGCAAAATCAGCTTGAACGATTGGATGTCCTGTCATCCGCATTGAATCAATGGGTCTCATTGAATCGCGGCCTTATGCAAAGAAATGCGGGTCAAGCCCGTGAGCTGGCGGATTTGGTAAAAAAACATCAAGAACATATCCAGCAGGTCCAGTCCATGCTCAACAGCACTTTAGACGGAGCCCTTCAAAAAATTAAACAGGAGTTGCGCAGGAACATAGACAACTTTTTTGATCTGTACAATGGCCCCGTATTGAAAAAAATTATTAGATTCATTTATAGTTATGAAGCCGATATAAGCAATTGCGAAACCGCTCTTCAGAGCAGTGGTTTTAATCAGGCGCTTTATCTTGCTTTTCAATCGTTCAAACAGAGGCTGGACGCCTTTATGACCGAGTCTGTAAATCCTGAAATCATAGCCTTTGCAATAAAGCAGGAGGCATATTTAAAGCAATGCCTGAAACAAGCCGTTGAGCCTTATGAAACTATGGCGCACAATGCATTGACGCAGATGGAAGATGCATTATCTCAGATCGGTTTGCCGATTGTTTCAAAAAAGTGGTCCTTTGATATTGATTTGGATCTGGAAGCCATTAAAAATGTTGTGGGGCTTTCAATGCCATCGGCATCCGCCACAATGCGTTATTCGGCGTACATCAAAACGGATGCGGTTCTTCATTTTGGAGCTTTTGCATTAATACGCGCGGTTCGCAAGATTTTTAAAAAATCGGTTGATGAAATGAGCGGTGAACAATTAAAAGCACTTTCAAGTGGTGTGCGGCGCATGAAAAAAGAAACCGAACGATCAATGGTGGAGCATTTTACGGATTACAGGGAAAATATCAAGTTCCAGTATATGATACGGTTGGCGGATTCAGCCAGCAGGCAATTATATGAGACGCTGACGGAGCGTTTCCAGGGTTATCTGGCAGGACTGGAGCAAGCGGATGTATCTGCCGGTAAGCACAAAAATGATAAAGAGAAAATGGATGCGGCCCTGGCAGGCATCGCAAATGGCATTGAATCTGTAAGGTCGGGGATCAAAACTTTTCGCCATGAGATGGACCGGCTCAATTATGATAGTGATGAGTTTTAAAAAAAGGGGGGATTTGTGCAGGCGTGTAAAATTGCTGTAGTAAATGAAAAAGGAGGCGTAGGAAAAACCGTTACAGTCATTAATTTAGCGGCTGCTCTGACGCGCAACAATAAAAAAGTCCTTATCGTTGATATGGACCCGCAGGCAGATGCCACCAAAGGATTGGGCATTAACCCAAAGCAGCAGAAATTAACAGTATATGATCTTGTTGAAAATCCGAATGGTATGGATTTGCAAGAGGTTATTGTCAACTCTGCCTGGCAGGACCTGGATATCATTCCTTCAACTCCGGACCTAGCCGGTGCAGAAATTGAAATGGCAGATGTGCCCGGCCGTGAGAATCTTTTGAAAAATGCTTTGGGAGCACTGACGAATACCTACGATTTTATCTTGCTGGACACCCCTGCCAGCCTGTCTTTGTTAACGGTCAATGTATTTTCCTACGCCAAATATATTTTGGCGCCATGCCAAACCCATCCCTATGCATTTGGCGCCATGGAAGAGTTGTTTGATACCATCGATTCGGTTCAGGCCGAAATTAATCCGGACATTGAAATATTAGGGATCCTGCCGACATTTTGTGATTCACGAACTCGTGTAAGCCGTCGCATATTGGACCAGTTGAATAAAGATCCGCGTTATCGCGATATCGTTTTCAATACTACCGTCAGGGCCAATACAACGATTGCCGAAAGCGCCGCTGAAGGTGTGCCGGTTGTTTTTTTTCGCCGCGGCAGCTTTGGAGCGATCGATTATAATAATTTGGCGGATGAGTTGATAGATAAACTGTTTTAGACCCTGTTTGGAAAGCAGTAAATTTGCCCTTATGCTGAAAATGGCGTATGGCTGTCCGCAACGGCTATTGCAAGATGGGCGCAACGTGTTTTTTAGGGGCTTGGAAGCTGTGCAAAATACCACTGTTGCTTGTCTTGATATATATGGCCCTTTGAATCCGTTTTCGCCTGTTGCGCCGAAGGGTACAGACAATTCGTATGTACCCGTAACTTTATAAAATTATTCTTCAATTCCCATTTCAATCAAATGGTTTCTTGCAAAGTCGATCCCGGGGTCCAGAGCCAAAGCGAGCTGGTAAAATTCGGCCGCTTTGTTTTTTTGCCCCATGGCTCTGTAGTTAACGGCGATATTCGCATAATCAATGGCCGAGCTAGGGTCTAATGTGACTACTTTTTGGAAACATTCCAAGGCTTGAGCATGATTTTTCAATTTGAAATGGCAAAATCCCATTAAATTGAGTGTATCGGTTCTTTGTGTATCAATTTGATCCGCTTTTGACAGGGCTTTTATAGCTTCTTTATATTGCTGTGTTTCTTTAAGCGCCATGCCCAGGTAAGTATAGATGCTGGCATGATCTTCCGGAGCAGGATCAAGCTCAAGGGCCTGGTGGAAATTTTGTATCGCTTCAGTGCAGCAGCCTGTATTTAATTGCAGTTGACCCATGTAAAATTTAAAATAATAACGATCCGGCAATAGCCTGTCGAATTCGTAAAGCTTGGTCAGGGCATGGCTGGCGGGCAGGGATTCGGAAATGATTTTACCGCATATCATACCAACATTCGCATTTTGAGCCCTTTCTCTGAATTGCGTTCCGGGGATGATGGTATAAAATGCCGGAATATCCAATAAAGGATGACGGATATCCAATAAAAAGACATCCATGTTTCTTTTGGCAAGAGCTTGAATGCAATTTTCAACCTCTGTCTTTATATTTTGATGGCTTAAATCCGGCAGATTCCCTAAATCAACGCGTTTGCCGGGATAAATGATGTCATGAGCTTCTTTCAAGGAGTGTAGCTTGGGCAGTCCGCTTGCGACATAATTGCCGCCACTGTTGAAGTCTCCCGCCAGTTGAGCTACCTCGGTAAGGGCGCGGCACAGAGCTTTTGTTGCATCGGGCATTGTACCGGCGGTCCAGACAATTTCACTTTTTTCCGGAAAGGTGGCGGGATCCCAGGCCAGGGCGCCAATGGTGGGCACTCCCATATCAGCCGTGAAATCCGACAAACAAAGCTCAATGCCTGCTGATTGATATTTTTCGATGAGCTGCCTTGCTACCGGGTCGCTAATGCTGTTGATGTCAATGTTTGGCGGTTTTATAATGCCTTTGCTGACTATGGCCGATGTATGTCTTTCAATAACTTCGCAGATCCCCTGACAAATGGCCTCTTCATTGCAATTTCCCGCCGAAGAACCATTAAACTCATTTATTGTGAAAAACCAGTTGAACGGAATCATGACCGTTTCACCACTGGTCAGATTATGCGCCCAGGTCCAGGTAAGGGGCAGTTGGCCGAAAAGTTTTTCCAATACCTCTAAATCATTACTTGTTTCGTCAACCGAACGGGCAATGTGTTTGAAATCGATTCGAGACTTTTTTAGATTGTCTAAATTGTCCAGATTCTGCGCTGTGGATTTTATGAAATTATCGGGATTTTTTAAAAAACTAAACAAGCTGAATCGTTCACCAAGTTCCATAACAGCGCTTGCCTGGGCCTGCTCCGGGGTGGCCCCCTTGCCCATTTGTTTGAAATTTCCAATAGCATTATAGGCATCAGTGTCGCAAACACTGAAATATACGGGGATGCCCAAACGGCCATTATCAATTCTAGAAATATCTTTTAGAAGCGTTAATCCGCTATTTTGCATTTTTTTTCTAAACCGGTTCACGGTTTCCTGGGGCTTTATAATTTTATCCTGGTCGTGGCTATGCCGTTTTATTGCATCATCAAGGGTAAAAGAGCTTGGTTTGCGCAAAATTTTTCTCCTAATATTTCAATGTTATACGTTGTATTAAAATCCTGCGGGCACAAACATCGTGCGCCATTTCCATTAAATCCGGTTTCTGTTGATAGTGCGTTCATACTGGCGCTTTGAAATTGAATCAACCCTTTTCATTGACAGATGGCGCCAAACCGGATCAGAATAGTAGGAATTTGGGCATGTTGGCCGCTTGCATTATATTGCAAATTGGGGTAGGGCTCGTGCGCAAGGATTTATTTATCCCCGCTATTTTGCGAAAGCCTTTTTCGGGTGGCGTTTTTCAGTCATTTTATGAGATAAAGTGTCAGACTATAAGGTCCGGAAATTCGCTTTTTATAAATTCCGGGAATGCTCGCAAGATTATCTTGAAAGGACTGCCATATGCAGCGAACCGCGGAGGTTGAAAGAAAAACAAAAGAGACGCAGATCCGAATTAGTGTAAATTTAGATGGCAAAGGGCAATCAGAAGCAGATACCGGCATTGGTTTTTTTGATCACATGCTAACGCTTTTATCTGTTCATGGCCTGCTGGATTTGACCGTATCCGCGATAGGTGATATAGGGGTTGACCACCACCATACAGTGGAGGATGTGGGGCTGGTTTTGGGGACATGCTTATCGCAAGCTCTTGGCCAGCGCAAGGGAATCCATAGGTATGGGTCATTCTCCGTTCCAATGGATGATTCTCTTGCAACCGTTACACTGGATCTTTCCAATAGGCCCTTTTTGGTTTTCCAGACTCCACCGGACATGCCGCGGCAAAACAGCTTCGATGAATCTTTGGCGAAAGAGTTTTTTCGGGCTGTTGCTAACAAGGCAGGTATGAATATCCATATTACAATTGCCTACGGTGAAAACTGGCATCACATGATTGAAGGCGTTTTCAAAGCTTTTGGCCGCGCGTTAAGGCAAGCCGCAGCACTCGATCCCCGTGTACATGGGGCGCCATCTTCAAAAGGCTGTCTATAATATTCGGGTATTAATAAAAACTTACCTCCGATTGTAATTATTATGTTTAAAAAAAATATTTTACGAAAAAAATCGTGTGTTATCTTTTTTTTAATCTTTGTGGCCTTATTGCCCGGGTGTTCGCATTCAGTGATAGGCAAAAAACAAAAACAGCCCACGCTGTCTTTTAAGCATGTTTTGGTTTTACCATTTATTGATGCGTTTAAGGTAAGAGGGGAAAATGTTGAGGTTCGTAATCCTTTGTCTGGAAATTCGGTAGTGACCGGATTTGTTGAACATAACGTTCTGGGGACTATGAATGTGGAGTTGACCAAGGCGTTAAGGCGGGGATTTATGGACAAGAGCGTTACAATAACGGCTGAGAAAGAATTTGCGCCCGGTTTATTTGAAAAAGAGCTTGGCGAGGCCGTTTCCCGTATGCAAAAGGCAGCCGGCAAAGCCGGGGCGGATGTTGTAATGGCTGGAATCCTGTATGACTACCGCGAGCGGGTAGGGCGGGATTATGGCGTGGAAACTCCGGCCCGTATATCCTTTGAGTTGAACCTTGTGAATGTGGAAACAGGGCGGCTCGTTTGGCAGGCGCATTACAAAGAAAAACAGCAATCGTTGAATAAAAATGTGTTTCAGTTGAGTACCTTTCTGCGCCGTAAAGGCCGATGGGTTACAGCTAAGCAGATGGCAGCCGATGCCATGAATCAAATGATGGATGATTTATTGAAAAAGTATGATTGACAAATTGATTTGGCGTAGTTATACTCAGAAATTTTGAAAAAGTGAGTATTTTTTGGTGGGAAGAGTATCTATTTTGTATAATTTCTGCTATATGCGCACTCAGGGAAATACATTCAATTAGACGAGGCGCTGCCGTTGGCTAAAACAATTCCCGAAGATACCATAAGACGAATTCAGGAGGCTGCAAATATTGTTGACCTCATTGGAGACTCAGTTGTTTTAAAAAAAACCGGCAGAGATTACGTAGGACTTTGCCCTTTTCATGCTGAAAAAACACCATCTTTTTCAGTAAGTCCGGAAAAACAGATTTTCTATTGTTTTGGTTGTCACACAGGCGGCAATGTTTTCAGTTTCCTGATGAAACAGGAAGGGCTTTCTTTCCCTGAAGCTGTTCGCAATATCGCGAATAAATATGGAATTGAGGTTCCGCAAGAGCGGCTGACAGCTTCGCATAAAAAGGCGCTGTCTGAAAGGGACAAACTATACCGGACAAATGAAGCCGCTCTTGGGTTTTTTAGAAAACAATTATTTGATCCCCAAGTCGGAAGACGCGCAATGGAATATCTCAATAACCGGGGTATGAACAAAGATATAATTGATGCTCATATGCTCGGTTACGCCCCCGGCGTTTGGGACGGACTGCTCAGATATTTCAGAGATAAGCCTTGTGCAGATAAGTTTCTTGCAAAGGCTGGTCTCGTCATTCCGCGAAAAGAACGAAATGGATATTACGATAGATTCAGGGACCGTATTATTTTTCCGATTTTTAACACGAGCCGGAAAATTATTGGGTATGCAGGACGTGTATTAGATGAAGGGATGCCGAAATATCTAAACTCACCGGAAACAGCCGTTTTCAATAAGCGCAGGTCGTTGTATGGCGTTGATAAAGTTAGGCGAAAGGCGCGTTTGACGGAAAAAATATTTGTGGTTGAGGGATATTTTGATGTTTTGGCGATGCACTTATATGGAATTGAAAACACGGTGGCATCCATGGGGACTGCTCTGACAAAAGAGCATGCCCAATCACTAAAAGGTCTAATTGGACAAAATGGTCAGGTCATACTGGTTTTTGATTCAGACCAGGCCGGAATCAAGGCGGCGATGCGGAGTATAAGCGTATTTGAGCAAGGCTTCGTTGATGCCCGAATTCTTGTTCTGCCTGAAGGTTATGATCCGGATCTTTACTTAAGAGAGTATGGCGCCGAT
Source organism: Desulfobacteraceae bacterium (assembly GCA_024230435.1). GTDB lineage: Bacteria > Desulfobacterota > Desulfobacteria > Desulfobacterales > Desulfosarcinaceae > UBA2230. The sequence continues at coordinate 42,436 of JAAERL010000131.1, read as the reverse complement.
TCCTTTAAAGAAGTTTCTGAAAGAGCACGTGGGATGATCCCGTTTTTGATGGATGCAGCCATAGCCGAGCACGGGCTTTCCGTGGAGGGAAAAATAAAGATTATTTCCGCTCTACAGGGATCTTTGGCCGCTGTTGAGGATAAGGTTTCAAGAACACTGCATATTCAGGAAATTGCCGAGCGTTTGGGAGTTGACCAATCCGCTGTTATGGAAAAGGTTCGCCAGGCTTGTACGCAAACTGGGAATCAGGCCTCATCGAAAATAATCAGGCGGCATGACCCGCCAATGATAATTGATTACAATCGTTTGGAGCATCAAATTGTCGCGATGATGCTAAAATATCCGGTTATGATTTCTGTTATTTGCGAGCGCAATATTTTGGATCTTTTTGAAGATCAAAAGCTCAAAGCCGTTGCCGGAATAATTTTGGAGCGATTTTCTAAGGAAAATGATAAAGTGGCCGATCTGATATCAATGACGAATGATTCTGATCATCGCAGTCTAATGACCCGACTATCCATGACACAAGAGCATTGGGATCGTGATGGTTGTGAGCGGATTCTGTCGCAGATTGAACAAAGGCAGCTGCGCAAGATTGGATCGGATTTGCAGCGTAAAATTGAAGCTGCTGAAAAAGATAATAATATTGAATTGTTAGGTGAACTGCTGCGCTTGAAACAGAAACAAGCCGGAAAAGGACTGATATACTCGTAGGTCGCAGGAGGCTAATTCCAATGGCGAAAATGAAAAATTCCGGAACCAATAAAATGGATGCCGTAAAAGATTTAAAAAAAAATGAAGATTCAACTGTCATGGCTCAATCGCAAGTGAATAAAAAACAAGTGAATAAAAAAAACACCGCGTCCAATGACAAAAACCAGAAAGCTGTCGATGAGAAAGCCATGAAAGACTTGATAACTCAAGGAAAAAAACAAGGCTTCCTTACCTATGACGAAATAAATGCGGCACTTCCGGATGAGATGCTTACCGCTGAAAACATTGATGAAACACTTATCATGTTTGATGATTTGGGTATCGATATTGTTGATCATGAAAATCATAAAATGGTCAAACCGGCTGCAAAGGCGCCTGGAGGAACTGCCAAGGAGGGCGCTGAAGCAGTGCCCGATTATGGGTCAGTCACAGATCCCGTTAAAATGTACTTGCGTGAAATGGGGCTGGTTACTCTTTTAAGCCGCGAAGGAGAGGTCGAAATCGCCAAAAAAATCGAGGCCGGCGAGCAGGATGTGCTCAAAGCCTTGCTGGAAACCACCATTGGTGTGGAATATTTGCTCGAATTGGGCAAATGCATTGAAAATCATATGATGCGCCCCAAACATGTGCTGCGCGATATCGATGAGGGGGATACCTACCAGGATGAACTTGACCAGATCGATACGTTCATGAAAACTATGAGCGACATAAGGCAAGTTCATGGTGAAAATATGGAATTCCGGGACAAACTTTTCAATGGGGATAAGCTTAAATCGGACGAACAGCGGCGAATCAGGAGATGTATCGCCCGGCGTAACCAGAAAATTTTTGATATGCTAAAGGAATGGCGCCTTGAAGGTGGTGTCATAGATCAAATCGAAGAAGAAATTCGCAATCAAATTAGCTGGTTTGATACGATGAACCGGGTCATTACCGGTTGTGCCGAATCTATGAGCGTTCCGGTGGCTTCTTTCAGGAAAAATCTTGTCGAAAAACCTGCTTTTTTAGAAATGGCAGACCAGAAATCCGATATGACTGAAAAGGATCTGGAGACGCTATATTCTCTTATTTATAGTATTGCCGACAATATCGATCAAAAAGAAAGCTCCATCAAAGCCAATAGCCGGATATTGAAACGGATATTATCCAATGTGGATGAGGGCAGGCTGCGGGCCAAGATGGCAAAAAGCGAACTTATTAAAGCCAACCTCAGATTAGTGGTAAGTATTGCCAAAAAATATACCAACCGGGGGCTGCAGTTTTTAGATCTCATTCAGGAAGGTAATATCGGTTTGATGAAAGCCGTGGATAAATTTGAGTACCGGCGGGGTTATAAGTTCAGCACATACGCCACTTGGTGGATACGTCAAGCCATTACCCGGGCGATAGCGGATCAGGCTCGGACGATTCGTATTCCTGTGCACATGATTGAGACTATCAATAAGCTAATACGAACCTCGCGGTACCTGGTTCAGGAGCTTGGCCGGGAGCCCCGCCCGGAAGAAATCGCCGAAAAGATGGAAATTCCGCTGGACAAGGTGCGCAAGGTGCTCAAGATTGCACGTGAGCCCATTTCCCTGGAAACACCAATCGGAGAAGAAGAAGATAGTCACTTGGGCGATTTTATCGAGGACAAGAAATTTATGTTGCCATCGGATGCCGCCGTAAGCCTCAATTTGGCTGAACAGACAAGAAAGGTCTTAGCCACTTTAACGCCCCGTGAGGAAAAAGTGTTGCGCATGCGCTTTGGCATCGGTGAAAAAGCTGATCATACGCTCGAAGAGGTGGGCCAGGATTTTACAGTTACCCGTGAGCGAATTCGGCAAATTGAAGCAAAGGCTCTGCGCAAACTCAGGCATCCAACAAGGAGCAGGAAGCTTAAAAGTTTTATCGATATTTAGAAATTAAAAAAAATAGCCTTTGGGCCTCAGAAAGAATTGACAAACAAGTAACTTAAAGGTAGAGAAAGGTTTCTGTTGTTAGCGGGCCCATAGCTCAGTTGGCAGAGCCACCGGCTCATAACCGGTAGGTCCCTGGTTCGATCCCAGGTGGGCCCACTTATTTCGTCCTTTACCGGCAGGTCAGCAAACAGGTTATATTTGGAAATGAGATAATATTTTGGAAAGACCTGTTGGAAGTGTATCAACATACAAAGCGATTTTAAAAATCGCTAACTGCTTGCAAGGCGAGGCTGGTTTTACCGGCCGCGCCTTTTTTGTTCAAACAGCAAGTAAGTACCGCAGGCGGTTTGTATCTTTAAATGCCCTGATAAAGGCCGTCTCTGGATTACTTTTGAATCCTTACGGAAGGTATGATGATGGCGCAATATGAAGGTAATATCCCGCTGCTGGCTGATATCATAGATATCATGGAACATATGGCGCCGCCGTACCTGGCTGAAGAATGGGATAACAGTGGACTGCAGGTCGGTAAACCCGGACAAGCGGTAAAAAAAATTCTGATAGCACTTGACCCGCAAGCCCAAGTTATAGGCAAAGCCATTAAACAGAGCGCTGATTTGGTAATTACACATCATCCATTGATTCTGCGTCCTTTGCAAAGGCTGGACCTGGAAACCGGAATTGGGAAAATCATTGATGCTGCAATTACTTCCCAGACAGCCATATATGCGGCCCACACCAATCTGGATAGTGTGCAGGCGGGAATCAACGACATTCTTGCCGAGAAAATAGGTCTGCAAAATACCACCTCTTTGGCTCCATATCATGGTCCCATGGACGAAGATCTAATCGGTGATAGTGAAAATTACGGTCTCGGCCGCGTGGGCGAATTGAGATCTGCTATCAGATTATCTAAACTCGTCGAAAAGATGAAAACCGTTTTTAACCTCAAGGTACTCAGGTTTACGGGTAATCCTGAAATGTCTGTTCATCGTGTCGCCGTTTGTTCAGGATCAGGCAGTGGTTTGTTAAACGATTTTTTAGATAGCACAGCGCAGGTTTACATCAGTGGGGACTTACGTTATCACGATGCCAGAATTGTTGAAGAGGCCGGAAAAGCCTTAATAGATATAGGGCATTTTGCATCCGAGCACATTATCGTTGATGTGCTGACTCAAAGGTTGCGGCAAGCTGTAAAAGCCGCTGAATGGCAGGTTGCCATAGAGCCTTGCCATATCGAAAAGGACCCATTTATTTTTAAATGAGGACTTGAAACTTCCAATATCCTAAGGGCGGGTAATTAAATGGATAAGAATATCGTAGAACAACTATATATTATGGCAGCCCTTCAAAAAACCGAAAATGCGATGTCAAGGATAGACGCCGACCTATCGGGAGTTGAAGCTGAAATAAATGAATTGGGAAAAAAGGCCGATGTATTCGGTGAAACCGCAGGTCAAAAGAAGACCGAATTAAATGGAACAAAAAAGCTATACCGGGATAGTGAAGCCGAAGTCAAAGAAATTGACGACAGGGTAATCAAGAATGAGGGCAAGCTTCGTTCGGTAAAAACGAACAAGGAATATCAGTCTCTGCTCAAAGAAATAGATGACTTAAAAGCCAAACGTTCCCAAATTGAAGATGGCATGCTGCAGGCCCTGGAAATAATAGAAACGATGGAAGCCGAGGTGGCTTCACTGTCTGCGGGGTTTGCGCAGATAAAATCCGAAATTGAAGAACAACAGGCAAATATACGGAAAAGAGAACAGTCGCAGCAACAGGTTTTTGAACAATTCAAGCAAGAACGGGATTCCATTTGGACAAAGTTTGACCCAAAGCTGCAAAAATTATTTGAAAAGGTCAAACGTCAAGGCAAAGGCATCGCAATGGCAGCCATTTCCGATGGCGTTTGCCAGGTTTGCCGTATGAATATCCCACCGCAGATGGTTAATGATTTACTTAAAATGGATAGTTTGCGCCATTGCCCGTATTGTCAACGAATTATCTATCCGGGAAAACTAATTGAGGAAGAGGATTGATTTCATAATAAGGCGATTTTTGTCAAAAAATATAACGCCTTGCTTGCCTTTTTTTTATCTGATTAAGTTGTGCCAAAGGTGCGAATATGTCAAGTATGCAAACTTTGGAATGCCTTGAACTCGAAAAAAACAAAGCGTAAGATGGTATCTGTTAAGATGGTATGTTTTAAGATGGTATGTTTTTTTCCGCTAATCGTCTAAAGATAAAGAGATGAAAAATTGGTCGGAGCTGGCCAGGCAATCGCTTGTCCGGTTGTAAACCGGATGGGAGGAAAGTCCGAACACCATAGAGCAGGGTGCTCCATAACGTGGAGTCGCGGTGACGTGAAGGCAAGTGCAACAGAAAGCAAACCGCCTCGCTTTGTTGCGGGGTAAGGGTGAAACGGTGCGGTAAGAGCGCACCAGTTTTCCGGGTGACCGGGGAAGCTAGGTAAACCCCACCTGGTGCAAGACCAAATAGGGAAGCGTCTGAGGGCTGCTCGTCCGAGCTTCCGGGTAGGTCGCTAGAGGTTCCGGGTAACCGGAATCCCAGATGAATGGTTGCCATCCTGACAATGGGTAACCGTTACAGGAAACAGAATTCGGCTTATGGCCTACTTCGGCCAATTTTAACAGCGGACGGTGATAAGGGGGATTTGTAAATTTAAAATCCCTAAAGATATTATTTTTTTAGAGGTGGATATATGTTAGTCGTCGAAGAACTCAGGGTTGAAGTCGGCGGGCGCACGATACTCAATAGTGTCAATATGGAAATTCCCAATGGGGAAACCCATATCCTTTTTGGTCCTAATGGTTCTGGAAAAACCACATTGATGATGACAATTATGGGATTTTCAGGATATGAGGTGACACACGGAAAAATTGTTTATAATGGTGAAGATATCACTTATAAACCCATCCATGAACGCGCCCAACTGGGAATCGGAGTCTCCTTTCAACGGCCGCCAACGATTAATGGATTAAAAACGAGAAATATTGTTGATATTTGTGCCCAAAAGCGTAATCGCGGCATAGATATCGAATTGATGGCCAAAGAATTGAATTTTAGCGAATTTCTTGACAGGGATGTCAATCATAATTTCTCCGGGGGTGAAATAAAACGTAGCGAGTTACTGCAGTTGATGGCTCAAGACCCTGGTCTTGTATTATTGGACGAGCCTGAATCCGGGGTCGATTTGGAAAATATGGTGTTGATTGGGGAAACCATCAACATGCTTTTGCATCGCGGTGTAAAATATGCCAAAGGTAAATCTCACAAGCTGGTTGAAAGTGACATGAATAAATCTGCGCTTGTTATTACCCACACCGGGCATATTTTGGATTATATTACCGCAGATCGTGGACAAGTTCTTTATAACGGTCATTTATGTTGTTCGCGAAACGCTCGTGAAATTCTTAAGTGGATTGGTGAATATGGATACGAGGAGTGTGTTCGATGCGCAATGGACATACAGTAGAAAAAAAAGAAGGCACAATGAAATTTGACCAGTATTTGAATGAGACTCAAAAGCATGCCTATGAGGAAAATCTCGGGAAAATAGATGCTCAGGAAACCGAAGATTTTCTAAATGTTGGCGTTGATACAAATGAGCAATTCCGGGCGGGCACTTTCATTCAAAAGGATCTTTCCGTTATTCATTCGCATGCAAAACAGCCTGGCGTAGAGGTGCTCCCTATTACCAAAGCGTTGGAATCTCATCAATGGCTTGATAGCTACCTGTGGCGGAACATACGTCCGGAATCCGATGAATTTACAACCAGGGCCAAAGAAAAGCCGCATGAAGGTTATTTTATCCATGCGGCTGAGGGCGCTCATATCGAACAGCCTGTTCAGGCTTGCCTTTACATCGCCAAAAATAATTTTTCACAAAATGTTCACAACGTTGTAATTGCCGAAGAGGGGTCGCATCTTCAAGTTATTACCGGTTGCGCCACATCCCGCCACCTGCTATCAGGGATGCATGTTGGCGTATCTGAAATTTATGTAAAAAAAGGCGCTAAACTTCATTTTACAATGATTCACGACTGGGGTGAAAAGATAAATGTTCGCCCGCGTACCCATATACACGTAGAAGCTGGCGGCGTCTTCGTGTCCAACTATATTTGTCTTAAGCCAGTAGGTTCATTACAAATGTATCCAACGACACAGCTTGCCGGACAAGGAGCAGTTGCCCGCTTTAACAGCATAATTGCCGCAGGTCCGGGGTCTCATTTGGATGTTGGTTCACGCGTTATTCTGGATGCGCCGGGAACACGCGCTGAAATCATATCGCGTGCCTTATCTGCGGGCGGAACAATTATCGCCCGGGGTGAACTGGTTGGAAAAGTTGCCGGAATCAAAGCCCATTTGGAGTGTAAGGGGTTGATATTAAAAGATGGGCTGATGCAAGCCATCCCGGAGTTGCGAGGATATCAACCGGGAGTTGAAATGTCGCATGAAGCAGCAGTGGGTAAAATTGAACAACGTGAAATTGAATACCTTATGGCCAGGGGGCTTGATGAAGATGAAGCTGTCTCAACCATTGTGCGTGGTTTTCTCAATGTTGATATTGAAGGTTTGCCCAAAAGCTTGAAAAAGCAAATTGATAAAATTATCAGTGAAACTCAAGAAGATATGATGTAGACAGGTAAAAATGGAATCCTCTGATAATATAGAAAATATTTCTTGTGAAATATCCTTTTCCGGAAAAGTGCGGCTTCTATCACAAGATTATCTGAAATGTTGCACTTATTTGTCATCGCAGAAGCTTTTGCCTGAAGTTTTTACCAAAAAACTGTATTCAAAATTGATCAGTACTTCACAGGTTCTGGAAGATTTTCTCGATTATCACGGCGCTAAAAACAATAAGGACTGGTATCTGTATCGCGAATTGGCTTCCGCAGTCAGGCATATCAGCCTGGGCGCTTATTCTCAAAAACATATTGCTAACAGGTTTATTTTTTATGATCTTCCCGAAGCAGAGGGATTCAGGGCGGCTGGCCAAACCACGGCGGATTTTTTTAACCAAACCCTTATGCTGCTGGCTCCTGTGATTGTCGAAGAAGCACGCCGGTTAAAAATTCAGGTCCCTGATGCAACCTTCGAGACGGAAGACTTTCCGGGTATTACTACTAGCGAAATGCTTCCTTATGATATTGATGATGAAGCAAAAGATCTTCAAAAGAAGCATATTGTAAAAATTGCCAGCGAGCTTCTCAGTATTTCCAATACCTTCGATCCATGGCGGTTTTTTAATCCTTATAAGATTGAAGAAATTCGCCAGTTGGTGCCTTCTATGGTCAACGAAGTGGAAATTCGCAGGTTCGAAATGCTTGTTCATAACTTGCAGTCATCTTTCGATACCTATGTCATCCATGGCGGATTCCGGTTTGGAGATCGAAAGCTGAAACAATTGAGGAGCTATTTTTCAGTTGTTTTTCATTTGCTTCAGATGATGGGCCGGTTACTGCATTTTTACGAGCGCCATCTTTATGAGGCCGGATATAAGGACTATTACAAGAAAGTTCAGGACCGTTTATCAGAACTGGTAGATCCCAAAACGCTTCTTAAACATACAATTAATTATGGTCTTTTTTATGCTTGCCATTATCTGAGCGCCGGCAAAACTGTCGCACGCCAAATATTGGACGAAAATGTCGAAAGAGGGCAAATCAAGGTCGGAATTCCTGTAAAATTAGGATTTCACAGCCGTCCGAGTTTGCTTGTAGCTAAAATTGTTCAGCATTACGGCGGATCTGTCGAATTGGTGGTGGGCAAAGATCGCTTTGACGCCAGCAGTGTGCTGGATATTCAGTGGGCGGGAGGCAAAATTCAAAAAGAAAATATTTCAGAAGTCGTGTTTGAAGGGGATCTGCGCTCCTTGAAAGATATTGAAATACTTGCCGGTGTAAATTACGGCGAGGATACCATGGGAAAAGGAATTCCTTTACCCATGGAACTTAAATACCTGAGATGATATACGCTGTCATTGTAGCTGCCGGCCAAGGGCTTCGGATGGGCACTGCAACGGCAAAGCAGTTCCTGAAACTTGGCAACCATCCGATTATCATACATACGCTTCGCGCGTTTGACGCCTGTCAGGAAATAGACGGCATAATTCTGGTCGTTTCCCAAAAAGAAATTGAATACTGCCGTAAAAAAATACTTCCGGCGGCAGATCTGAAAATAAAAACTAATCTTGTTGCAGGTGGAGCCAGCCGCCAGGAATCCGTATCTAACGGATTGGCCTCCATAAAAACTGAAAAGGGCATTGTTCTGATTCATGACGGCGTGCGCCCGCTGGCGCCCGTTGAGTTGATTAAAGCTTGCATCGCGGGTGCAAAAAAATGGCGCGCATGCATTCCCGTGGTTGAAACAATCGATACCCCTAAAAAGATAAACAAAGAAGGCATCATTGAATGTACGGTTGAACGCGAAACGCTGAAAATGGCCCAGACACCCCAGGCCTTTGACATCAATTTAATAAAGGACGCCTATCAGTCGGCTTTAAAAAACAACTGGCAGACAACCGATGATGCCAGTATGGTAGAACAAATGGGAATTTTGGTAAAGACCATACCCGGAGTAAAAGAAAATATAAAAATTACTACAGCCAAGGATCTGCTTTTAGCAAATATTTTTCTTGATCAACGGTTTGAAGGAGCTTAGCAGACGGGTAGACTGGGGTGGTTACCCGTGTCCCGGTCTACCCGTACCCGGCTGTGGAGCTTAGGGCCACGGAAAAAATGTTTTATCCCAACTGACTTGTCTATTGGCGCGTCTTCTGTGTTGCGCAAAGCCGCGAATATCTTGATATGCACGGCTTTGCGCGCCTTGAATACGAGCCCCTATCCTACGCCAATTGGACAAAACATTTTTTCCGCGACCCTTAGGCTCTTGAAAGATGCGAATATACCATAGGATTATGGCTTGCGCCTGTCTTTAAAAATCTGATTTGAAATAACGATTTTTTGTATTTCAGAAGTTCCTTCATAAATCGTAAATACACGCGCATCCCTATAATACCGTTCAACCGGGTAATCCGTGGTAAACCCATAGCCGCCGTGAAGCTGAATCGCTTTTGCGGTGACTCGATTGACCATTTCCGAAGCAAAAAGTTTTGCCATTGATGCTTGTGCAGTATAATCTTCACCACGATCTTTCATCGCTGCTGCTGAAAGTGTGATTTGCTTTGCAGCTTCCAATTCAGTTGCCATTTCAGCGGCCATCCAACGCAGACCTTGAAATTTTGAAATGCTTTGGCCGAATTGTTGCCGCTGCTTCGTATAGCGGATACAAGCCTGCAAAGCGGCCTGGGCGACACCGATACTTTGGGCGGCAATACCAATTCTGCCGCAATCCAGCCCCTTCATGGCAAGCTTAAAACCTTCACCCTCTTCACCGAGCCGATCGCTTGCTGGTACGCGGCAGTTTTCGAAAATTAAATCGGTTGTATCCGAGGCGCGCAATCCCATTTTCTCTTCTTGATGGCCGACTTTCAGTCCTGGATTCTTTTTGGTAACGATAAAAGCAGAGATGCCTTTATGTTTTTTTTCGGGTGTGGTTTTAGCTGTTACGATAACAGTTTTGGCGTTTTTACCAGATGTTATGAAACGCTTTGTGCCGTTAAGAATATACTCATCACCTTCACGGACTGCTGTCATTTTCTGGCTCACCGGATCAGAACCGGCATCAGGTTCCGTAAGTGCAAAGGCTCCAATTACTTTGCCCCTTGCCAAAGGCACAAGGTATCTTTCTTTTTGTTCTTCGTTGGCGAAGTGATATAAGCTTTCACAGACAATTGAGTTTTGCACGGACATTACAACGGCGGTAGAAGCGCAGGCGGCCGCAATTTCTGACAAGGCAAGGACGTAGCTAATTGTATCTGTCCCGCCGCCGCCATATTCCGGGGGAATCATCATTCCCATAAGATCCAGCTTAGCCATTTGTTTAAGGATATCTTTAGGGAAAATTTTGTTGCGGTCACGCTCTGCCGCTTCAACCGAAACTTTTTTTCGTGCAAATTCCCGGATCATCGTTTGGATCATACGCTGTTCATCATTAAGTTGGATCGTCATTGTAGTCTCCCGGAAGGATATAGGTTAATTAAATATCCATTTTTATGAGCAAAAATTATGCCGGCTTTTATATTTTTGAAAAACAACGTAATATAAAGTAGTTATAGGCTAAAGTGAAAAAAAGATACCAAATTAATGTCATATATAACAAAAATAATGGCAAATATGACATATAAAGGTTATAAGTGTCAAATATGATAAAAAAGGAGGTAAAGGTGGTTATGTATGATTGATGAAAATGATTTTTTCCGTGAGGCTACTCTCAGGATTTGCGGCAGTCTGGATGTCGAAAAAGCATTATGGCAATGTTTGCTTTACCTTAAGAACATTATCCCCGCTTATCATTTGTCTTTACATCTTTATGATCCTGGTCTGGGTATGGTGGAAACGGTTGCTTATGCAGATCTTAAAGCCGGACGGCGAGTGTCCATAAAGAACGCGCTGCCTTCAAGAGTGCGGCGCGCTTTAGCTCAACGGCGTTCCACGCGGATATGGCATGTCGAAACCATGGGTGAATATGAGGGCACACGCGAAATTGCACGGAAACTCAATATTTTGGATTCGGCAGGTATCATCATGGATCTTGTGGTAGAGCGTAATTTTCTTGGAACCCTTATTGTCGCCAACGATCCAAGCAAAGCGTTTACGCAAAAGGATGTGCGTTTGATGAATGTGTTGAACCAGCCGTTTGCAATCGCCCTTGCAAACAGCATGCGTTACCGTGAACTTACCAGCTTAAAGGATATGCTGGCAGATGAAAGCCGGTATTTTCAGAATGAATTGCGCCGCCTGACAGGAGAAGAGGTTATTGGCAGTGAAACCGGGCTGCGGGCGGTAATGCAAATGGTACGGCAGGTGGCAGGGCTGGACAGCCCTGTGTTAGTTTTAGGCGAGACGGGGGTGGGTAAGGAATTGATCGCAGGGGCAATTCACAACTTTTCAAGCCGCCGTAAAGGGCCGTTAATTCGTGTAAACTGCGGTGCGATACCGGAAACTTTGATGGATAGTGAGCTTTTTGGTCACGAAAAAGGAGCGTTTACCGGCGCTGTTTCCTCAAAGCGGGGGCGATTCGAGCGTTCCCATGGCGGGACGATCTTTTTAGACGAAATCGGTGAACTTTCCCCGGAAGCCCAAGTCCGGCTGCTGCGTGTTTTGCAGGAAAAAGAAATCGAAAGAGTCGGTGGTACGAACTCCATCAAACTGGATATCAGGGTTATTGCGGCCACCCATCGAAATTTGGAAGAACTTTTGGCCCAAGGGCGTTTTCGCCAGGATTTATACTTCAGGCTCAAGGTGTTCCCGATTACAATACCGCCGCTAAGACAGCGCAGGGATGATATTCCGGCTTTGGTGCACCATTTTATACATAAAAAGGCGCGAGAGATGAAGCTGGGAACAGTTCCCAATTTGGCTCCCGGTGTCATCGAGCGGCTAGTATCGTATGACTGGCCCGGAAATGTCCGTGAGCTTGAAAATGCGGTAGAAAGAGCTCTTATCCTTGGCGGCAGTGGATTACTTGAGTTTGATGAATTGGAACAAAATGGTTTGGCTGGTAGTAATCAGAGTGATGTGTTTTCTTTTGATAATCCGGTGAAACTGGATTCGGTGGTGGCGGATCATATTCGCAAAGTTTTAAATCATACCAGCGGAAAGGTGCATGGGGATCAAGGCGCCGCAGAGCTATTGGGTATAAATCCAAGCACGTTACGGCACAGGATGAGACGTTTGGGCATACCTTTCGGGCGTAAAAAAAGCGTTGATCAGTAAAAGTTATTCCTTTAACAGGTCACCAATGACTTCGATTACTTGCTCAGGGGTGCTTTTAGAGATCAGCACTCCTTTATTGGTTTGAAATCCATTTTTCCTAAGATCTTTTGTAACTATTGACAAGTGATTACTTCAATCTCATGTTAATTTATGTGTCTGAGTTTGAGTTTGAGTTTGAGTTTGAGGATTAGCCCAGGTCCATGAAAAAATAAACAAAATAATAAAAAAGGAGTATACCGATGACTTTGGGACAAAATCCTGCCGAAGATGCGGCTGAAAATACACAAGAGGACTTTTTGCGCCAATTGAGACAAACTTTTGCTCAGTTTTCTAATGAGATTCCTTTGTACTTGTTTTCTGAAAAAGGAAAAGGCGATGATGTTTATGTTGAGGCTACCCGGCAAGTGATTCGGGTTTTCAGGAACTTGACGTCAAAGATTACCGTTAAAGAATACACGTTGGATCACGAATTGGCAAAAAAATGGAAGGTTGATAGTTCACCTACTCTTTTAATTGACCCTGACCGTTACAATATTCGGTGGGTTGGAGCTCCTATAGGCGAAGAGGGGCGGTCTTTTTTAGAAGCCATGATTTTAATCGGCTTGGGAAAAAGCAACGTCAGTGATCAATCACGTTCGGTTCTAGAACGAATCGATGCCGCAAGGAATGTCAAGATTTTCGTTAGTCCCACTTGCCCCTATTGTCCCCAGCAGGTGGTCAATGGATTAAAAGCGGCCATTGAGCGGCCTGAGATTGTTTTTTTGGAGATCATTGATATCCAATGCCGTCCTGATTTAGCGGAAAAATATAATGCCCATAGCGTACCCCAGGCATATGCCAACGAAACCCTGATAGGCCAGGGCGCCCAGCAAGAGGAAGTGTTCATGTTTTCTATGCACAAACTGGATGTTCAAACTTTATTTATTCCGGAAAGTACCGATAAATTAGTTAAGACTGATGTTGTGATCGTGGGAGGCGGTCCGGCGGGTCTTTCGGCAGGAATTTATACGGTGAGAAGCGGATTGAAAACCGCACTTATTGAAAGGGATGCCTTGGGCGGACAAGTGGCGTTAACACCGGTTGTGGAAAATTATCCGGGATTTATGCAAGTAGGCGGTAAGACCCTGGTTGATATCATGGTTCAGCATACCTTGGAGCATGTTCAGATTTATCAGGGTGAAGAGGTACTGGAAATTAAGCCCGGTGAGACCTTTGAATTGCAGACAACACGCCGTAAATTTCACACAAAAACCGTTTTACTGGCCACTGGTGCAACCCACAGGCATTTGGGAGTTTCCGGTGAAAAACGGTTGTCCGGCAGAGGGGTCAGTTACTGCTCAACCTGTGACGGTCCGCTTTTCAAGGCAAAAAAGGTCATTATTGTTGGCGGCGGGAATTCAGCCGTTACCGAGGCGCTGCATTTGCGGCATATTGGGGTTGACGTCACCCTGGTACACAGAAGGGATAAATTGCGAGCCCAGGATGTGCTGGCAAATCAGTTGAACGAAAATGGCATAGAGGTGCTTTGGAATACTCAAGTGCATGAAATAAAGGGAAAAGAGCGGGTACAGGCCGTTATTTTGAAAAATAATCGAACCGGAGAATCTTCCGAGATGGCTGTCGATGGCGTGTTTGTCGCAATCGGGTATATTCCCGCTGTCGAGCTGGCCAAAAAAACCGGTCTGGAATTAAACCCAGAAGGATATATCCGCCATGACGGTTATCACAGAACCAATATTGCCGGGATTTATTCAGCAGGCGATGTGGAAGGCGGCTATAAACAAATTGTAATAGCTACGGGGCAGGGCGCCGCCGCGGCGATGACGATTTTTGAGGATTTGATCAATCCGTACTGGAAAAAGGAGCAAGCTTGCTGAAGTGGGACCGGAAATACGATTATCCAAGTCCCTAAACAGGGAAATATAATGGATAATATCAGGCATGTTTTGTGTTTTAGGCCTTAATAAGGAATTTTGAAAGTTGAAATTACAAATGGAGAAAAAAAATAAAAACTCTATGTCTACGGGTGTAGTATTGTCCTTTGATGACGAAAATGGGTATGGATTTATCCGGACAATTGACGGGCAAACGTTGTTTGTTCATCATTCTGCGATTCGAATGGAGGGATTCAAGACATTGAATCCCGGTGAAAAGGTCATATTTGAGCTTGTGGAGGGCAAACGCGGCGTTGAAGCACAAAATGTCAATAAATATTTAGATGATGAGTGATATTCGCTTACGAATCCGGGGTGTTTAGGATGTCAGCCATGGCCCTGAGGCCGAGATAGTAGCTGTTGACGCCAAATCCCGAAAGCTGCCCGGTGGCGATATCCGCAATCAATGATTTGTGGCGAAAGCTTTCCCGTTTGTAAATATTGGACAGGTGAACCTCAATAATCGGAACGGTATGCAGCAAAAGAGCGTCCCGTATGGCAATGCTTGTGTGGGTAAAGGCTGCTGCATTGATAAGCAGTCCTGATATTTTTTCAAGATTTTTTTGAAGAGCGCCTATAATGGCGCTTTCACTGTTTGATTGGAATGTCTCAACGCAGATTCCAATCGTTTTACCTAACTTTTTCAGCTCGGTATTGATATCGTCAAGGCGTGTGTTTCCGTATATGTTTGGCTCACGAAGCCCCAGCATGTTCAGGCTGGGGCCGTGAATTACCAATACGTTGTGCATTTTTTTTTCGTTATTCAAGTTAGTTACCCCTGCTATTGGTTTTTAATGTACGAATAGCTTCGGCATAATCATCGGTGTTAAAAACTGCTGATCCTGCAACGCAAACATCTGCTCCGGATTCGGTAACGGCTCCTACCGTGTCTGCATTGACGCCTCCGTCCACCTGGATCAGGGTGTTGAGCCCCTTGCTGCGGATCATGTCTTTTACCTGCCGTATTTTATCCAATGCGCTGTGTATAAATTTTTGGCCTCCAAATCCGGGGTTTACACTCATGATTAGTACAAAATCAAGGTCTTGAAGAACCCATTGGATTGACGACAGAGGCGTTGCAGGGTTTAAAACAGCCCCGGCTTTCTTTCCCTGGCTTTTAATTAATTGAATGCTGCGGTGCAAATGAATGCAGGCTTCTACCTGCACGGAGATATAATCGGCTCCTGCATTGGCGAAATCGGTAATGTACGCATCCGGATTGCTGATCATCAGATGGACATCGACAGGCAGCGTAGTGCAGCGGCGTACTGCTTGAACAACCAGGGGGCCCATCGTGATGTTCGGTACAAAGTGGCCGTCCATGACATCCAAATGAATCCAATCAGCTCCTGCCTGTTCGGCAGCGCGAATTTCTTGTCCCAGGCAGGTAAAGTCAGCAGATAATATTGAGGGTGCTATCAAAGTCATTTTTTTTTTTTACTCCAGTGCTCCAAAATGTTTTGTGCTAAACAGTTCATCATCAAGGTATAGAAAAATAGTTGATGGCTCCTGGTTAGGTATTGCTATCCAAATTTCCTTATTGGGTTTTAAAAAGGCATGATAAAGGTCAAGAGTATACTCTTTGTGTTTAAATTGAATACGGACAGAATGGTTTAAAAAACCGGCCGCCAGACGATACCGGAACAGTTGATTTTTTGCCCGGCGTTTGGCTGCTTGACTTGAGGCCCTGCGGTTTACGGTCAATTCTATTTCCGAACCCGGCAGTACAGGGTAGCCTGCGCTTGGTGTGTGGGCCGTCACAGTATCCATAGTCGCTGTTAAATCCTCTGCGAACCTGATATTTCCCAATGCCAGATTATTGCTTTCCAGCTTGGTGATCGCCTGGTTTAAATTCAATTCGATTAAATCCAGCATTTCAATCCACATTGGCGCCGCGCCCAGACTTATTAACAGGTCGATTGCGCTTTGCCTGAAAACGCTTTTTCCTGATGGCGGATAGTGTGACATAATTTCATCACGGAAATAATTTCCATTTGAGATATAACTGATTTTTCCGGGCACGAGACCATTTTCTTCAAGAAGAATACGCGCCTGGGGCGCACCCATGCCTACAAGATTGGGAATGATGACAGATCTTGCGCCTTTTGAAAGGACAAGACGAACATCCCGGCCTTTTTTTATTTCAGATCCTGACGGCGGATCCTGGTAAATAATATAATGCTTCGGGACGCTGGCGCTGTATTCCGACCCCTTGACTTTGGTGTTCAGTCCCATCTCGGTCAGCAACTCAAGGGCATATACGATTTGCTTGTTTTGCAGATCAGGTACAACAACCGTATCTTTGCTGCGAATCAGAAGGTGAATTGTCAGGTAAGTGCTGATACCTGCTGTTGACATGAAAATAATTAACAAAAATATAATTTTTAAAATACGCTTGAGCATCACTTCTTCTTAAAAGCGCAAGGCAACCTGTATCATATAGCCTTTTGTCTCAAAGCCCTGCGCCGGCAAAAGCCGAAACGAGAGGTTATGCTTGAGTCGATCAATAAAAGTGTTCTTTTGTTTTTGATTGTATTTATGGGCGCTGGAGGTGGCGCTGTATATATTGCCTGCGTAAAAACCGGATGCTGTTATGGATAAAAGCCCTCCCAGCGCGTAATGTTCATCTTCAAAAGCATCCACCGCCGCCCAGATAAGTCCTGTGTTCAGAATAAATGCCACCAGGGCATCTTTATAACGTTCACAATAAAGTTGCCCCGCGCCTGGAACAATGGACAAAGCTCCCGCCAGGGCGGGACTTTTTAGGGCAAGGCCGGCGCTTTCAGAAAGTGCTTTCTGCAATCGGGCAACAGGTAACGTACTATAAGGGGATATTTTATCAAAAGCAAGCTTGGCTTGGGTCCAATCGGTTTGCTCAATATGAATCCATCCTAATTGAAAATAAGCTTTATCTTTTATCTCCCGGCTTTTTGTTAACGTGATCAGGTTATGCATTGGGACAATGGCCTGATTGGGCATTCCGGTTTTCAGGTAGCATTGTGTCAGCATAAAGTAGCTGCTCACAGCAATATCGTCTAACTTTGCACCATTGGTCAACGCTTTAAATTGCCTCAGGGCGTTGTTGATATCACCCGCCCTGAAAAACGCTTTGCCTGCTTTTAATGCAATTGCGCGTTTTTGGGAAGACTTGGGAAAGAAAAATGTAAATTTCTGGTATTCTTCGGCTGCTCGCTGGAATTGACCATCATTGAATAACTTGTCTGCGTATTGTATCTGTTTGCCCGGCTCTATGGTTAAGCCCCATGCACACAGGGGCGCAGCTGCTGTAAAAAAGAGCGCAAAAAGCAAAATGCCATTGTTTTTAATTCCGTTTAAAAAGAACAATGGCATTTTATTGATTTTCCCACCAAAAGGTATTGGCTTCAAGTGGGTCGAAAATATGGGGTACCCCTTTTATCTTTATTGGCCTGGCATGACGTGCTTCATCATGCCCACAGCGCATAAGCCGGTCACAGGCAAGAATCCAGCCCTTTAAAATCCCATGTTTTTCAACAGCCGCTTTGGCATAGCTTGAACAACTCGGGTACATGGGGCAACGATCCCCATCCGCGGCAGAGATGATCTTTTGATAAAAATCAAGAGGGCCTTGAATTTTATTGCTGTGCGTGTTGTCTGCTTTTTGTTTTTCAACCGGTGATTGCGCCCGTGCATCATTATCGATAAAGCCAATAGTAAATAAGATGAACAAGCCTATGCATATTCGTGTAAATTGATTGGTCATATGACGCCCTAATGGATACCCTCTTATAAACCTTTATTTTTGCGTAACCCGAACAACTTCTTCAATGGTGGTTATGCCATTGAGAACTTTTTCGATACCATCTCTTCGCAAGGTGACCAAACCGCTTTTCAATGCTTCCTGTTTAATTTGAAAAGCATCAAACGTATGCTGTATCATGGCTTTGAGCTTGCTGTTCATTATCAGAATTTCGTAGATGCCGATACGTCCGCGATAGCCTGTATTGTTGCATTGATCACAGCCTTTAGCGCGATAGAAGGTATATTTTGATACCCGGTCGGGCCGAATTCCCAGCGCCTGAACTGTCATGTCCGGCTTGTAGCCTTCTTTGCAGTGCTCACATAAAACGCGGACCAAACGCTGCGCTATAACCGCCAGAACAGAAGAGGAAATTAGAAAGGGCTCGACACCGATGTCGACCATTCGCGTTATGGCGCTTGCCGAATCGTTGGTATGCAGCGTTGAGAAGACCAAGTGGCCGGTGAGAGCGGACTGTACTGCGATTTCGGCTGTTTCTTTATCCCGGATTTCACCTACGAGAATAACATCGGGGTCTTGGCGGACAATGGACCTTAATCCCCGTGCAAATGTCAGCTCAATTTTCGGATTTACCTGTATCTGGCCGATTCCCCTCAATTGGTATTCAACCGGGTCTTCGATCGTGATGATATTGATATCGGGCGTGTTAATTGACGATAGAATTGAATATAATGTCGTTGTTTTACCGCTTCCTGTGGGACCTGTCACTAATATGATACCGTTGGGCGCCCGGACAAGCTGGTCAACTTGTCTATGTTTTTTTCTCGGAATGCCGAGCTCTTTCATCTCAAGGATGGAACCGCTTTTGCTGAGCAAGCGCATTACAACCCTTTCCCCGAAAGTGATGGGTAAGGTTGAGACACGGACATCGATTTTTTGATCACCGATTTTTACTTCAAAACGGCCGTCCTGGGGGAGGCGTTTTTCAGCAATATTAAGCTTGGCCATAACCTTGATACGCGAAGTCAGAGCGGGTTGAATCCATTTTGGAGGCGAAAGCAGGTCGTATAAAATGCCATCTATCCGGTATCGTACCTTAAAACTGTCCTGGTAGGGTTCAATATGGATGTCACTGGCGCGCGCCTTGATCGATTGAGATAAAATATGATTCACCAGCTTGATAATGGGCGCATCGCTCGTGTCTTCAAGAAGATCGGCGGATTCTTCTATTTCACTGATGATATCGGTTTCGTCTTCTTCCATATCCTGAACCAATTGTTCGGCCGAATCCTTGGCCAGGTCGAAAGCAAGGTTGATGGCGGCCATGATGGATTTTTTGGAGGACAAAACAAGCTTGTGATCGTCTATTTCAAGCAATTGCGCAAGGTCATCCACTTCGTTTAGATTACTGGGATCATTGACGGCAATGACATAAACCGGCTCTGAAGAAGAACCGTTATTTTCGTTTTCCGAAGGGCCCCTTGCCGGATTGGCGACAGCCAACGGTACCATATTGTAACGTTTCAGGTACTGAATGGATATTCTTTTAGAAAAACTGTTTCCTATGGTTTCCATGGGAAGCTCGGGCCAAAAGGGAATTTCATATTGCATGCTGATGGCTTCAAGCAGTTGCGTTTCTGTCAGGGCCTTGCGTTCAATGAGGATATCGCCCAAACGGCCGCCTTTTTCATGCAGAATATGCTGCGCTTGTGCAATGGCTTCGTCCGTGACGCCGAATCGTTTTTTTAAAATATGGCTTAGTTCCATAGCATTATAGTTTAATTAAAATTGGGTCGAAATCATGCTTGCGCAATTTTGTTAATGTAGTGTGGGCCTCTTTGCTGTCTCTATAATATCCAACGCGCAAGCGGTACCATATGCCGTTGTTCCCCTCATCCCGGATCGTATACGCGGTAAAGCCTAATTGAGTAATCTTTTGTAACGTATCGTCTGCGATCGAGGAGCTTCGAAAAGATCCTACTTGGATCGTGAAACCTTCATCGTCTGATCCCGAAGCAGAGAATATGGGATCGGGTTCCAAGGTATCGGCCGCAGCATCCTGATTTTCAAGATTTTGATGTTGCAGTCCGCCTTGGGCTTCGGAGAGCGAAGTGCCGGCCGGTTCGGATTCGGATACTTCGTTTTCAAGTGGTTCACCGGACACGTTACTAACATCCTTATCCTCATCAATATTTTCATCTTCCAATTTTAAAGACGATTTTGTGGGGGCAGGTTCATAAACTTTTTCAGATTTTCTTTTTTTCTTTTCGTAGAGCTTGATTTTTTGTTCCCGCAACCTCTCAATTTGTTCACGTTTTGTCTTGGACACCAAGCTGGCCTCACTAGGTTGTTGAATCACCCTGGGCGTGAGAAAGATGTAAAGATTTGTTTTTTTATTTCCTTTGTCCATGGACCGGAACAGCCATCCCAATCCGGGAATGTCGCCCAGACACGGCACCTTGTAGTCGGCTATTTCGTCTTTACTATCAATAAGGCCGCCCAGTACGATGGTGTTTTTGTCTTTGACAATGGCGGTGGTTTCGATTGTCCGTTTAAGTGTCGTCGGCCGGTTGTTTGTTACGTCATCGATCTCCTGGACTTCCAGGGCAATATTAAGTTTGACCATGCGATCCTGGCTGATCGTCGGGGTTATGACAAGGGTTTTACCCACATCCCTGTATTCATAAGTATTGTAGGATGTGTCGGATGACGAGGTTATGCCCGCCTGGGTTTGGAAAGGGATATTGCTACCTACATATATTGTTGCTTCCTGGTTGTCGGTGGTAAGAATCTGAGGTGTTGACAGGATGCTGATATCACTATCTTTTTTGTAGGCCTGGACGATTGCCCCAATGGATGGGAATGCAACGCCCGAAATTTCAAGAAATTCGCCAAAAATCCCCATAGACATGCCGCCGGGCAGGAGGTTAGAAGCACCCGTTATATTAGAAAAGCCTTCATCGGTGTCGAGCGTGCTTCCGCCCCAACCGCCGCCGTAGAGCATATCCTTGCCATCGAAAGACGTTTCGCTGCCGACGGCCCATTGCGTGCCCAATTTGAAATCTTTTTCGATGTTTACCTCCATGATCAGAGCTTCGATGTATACCATGGCCCGCGGGATGTCGATTTTTTTGATAATTTTTTCCAACGTGAAATAATCTTGCTGTTCGCCCATGATCACCAGGCTGTTTGTGGCTATATCCGGTGTGATGCGCACATCGCCGGAAACAACTGGAGCTGTTTCCTTGCCGCCTTTTTTCTTGCTGCTGCTCGATTTTGCTGGAATTGCCTGTAGCACTTTGGCCAGATCTTCAGCCGAAGCGTGCTTGAGGTAATAAACATGAATTTTTCCTTGCCCTTTGGGGGTTTCCTTGTCCAGGCTGGTCACCAGTTTTCTGATATTTTCGGCTTCGGCTTCGCTTGCCAGAACAATGATGACATTGGTGCGTTCATCCGCCACGAATGTTATTTTGCTGCTGGTACGGCCTTTACGTGTTGAAGAAGATGTAAAAATGGATTTGAGTAAGTTGACGAGGTTGGATGCGTCTGCGTATTCCACCGGAATAATATTGATTTGTTGCCCGACACCAATAACATCGATGGTTTTAAGGATGTGAAGCAGCCGGTTTATGTTCGATTGTACGTCCGTAATGATCAAGGTGTTGGTTGGCGCATAAGAAAGAATGACACTGTTTTTGGAAACCAGCGGGGTAAATAATCGTTTGATATCATCAGGATTTGCAAATCGCAAGGGGATGATTTGAGTGACAATGGAATCTATGTCGGCGCCGGTTTCGCGTTTGAGGCGAGTTTTGATACTTTTGCTCCTGGCATCGGGCGAGGTGACGATTTTTATGATTTCCCCTGATGGTATGGCCGCGTACCCATGAACTTCCAACACCGACTCAAATACCGCGTAAGCTTCTGAAACCGTGATTTTCCCGGGTGAAATGATCGATACTTTGCCTTTCACACGATCATCGATTACAAAGTTCTTTTGAGTCAAATCGCTGATAAATTTTATAAAAACAGCTATATCAACGTTGTTAAAATCAATCGAAACCAACTGCTCCGGTGACATATTTCCAGTTAGACTAGATTTTTTTTCTGTGGCAATAACAGGTTGCACAGCAAGGGTTGAAAAAATAATCCAAGTTAGGATTCCTGCAATAATCATATGGTAGCGAGTAGCGTTCAGCATGGGTCTTCGTCTCAATCTCCGAAAATATTGTGAATCCTTTCGGTTCTTAAATGGCGCCATGTTGTTTCCAATGGTGTCATTTGGGTTAAATCGATTCACTTTTATTTCGTCCTTTTAGTATTTTTAGTACTTAGTACCGTCAACCGAAAAATTTTATAATTATTGTCACGAAAGCTGCTAATAATCCGATAGAGCATCGAAATTGGATTCGTTTCCAAGGCGCGGCAAAGACTGTATACAATTGTGTCTGCGCTTTTTGGGCAGCCAACGAAAAGGATTCAAAACAATGCAAGATTGGGTGATTTGCATCTTTCACGACCCCCCCTATCTTATGTTGTAATTAATTGTGCGTTCCTGGCCCCTTCGCTCGATTTGTACGTTTGCGTTGGAGGCCTCTTTCAAACTTTGATATAATTTCAGGGCATCATCCACAGATTCGATTTGCTGCCCGTCAATGCCTTTGAGAATATCGCCATTGCGTAAGCCCATGCGGCGGAAAATGGAGTTGGGCTTGATGTTTTCCAGGGCCAGGCCCGCTGTTTGGCCGTTCTCGGAATGGGGTTTTATGGTGATTTGCGTCATAAGCGAGGATACATCCTGCATGGCATTGTCAATCATACTGCGGCGCAAGGAAACCCGTTGGGTTCTGGTCAATGGGCGGTCTCGGCGCCCAGAGTCCCTGCCTGACCTGTATCTGGAGCTCTGGCTTTGTGACGATCGGTCATTGCCGGACTGGCCTTTTCCGTTATCGAGTTTTTCCATGGCAAGGATTTCATCCTTACCGTTTACACTTAATATAACTTTTTCACGAAGGATGGATTTTATTTTTGCGTTTTGGATGCTCTCGCCTTCGCGGTAAAGATTCTGTTTGCGGTTTTTGTTGTCCGCAATAACGGCGTAGGTTCTTTTTTTCAGGCCGGATACGGTTCCCCATAATTTTAAATCAAGTTTTGTTTCTTCAAGTTCCTCAGGGTCTGGTAGAACTGGTTTTGCATTACCCTTCTTTGTTTTGAACAAATTCCGCTCTACAATGGGTCTATAGTGGCTGATGGTCAATCTTTTAGGGCGTTTTTTCTGTGAAACGGCCGTTTTTTCGGCTTGCGCCGGTTGTTGCACGGCAGATTGACCAATCGATGCCTCAATGATTCGATAGGTCAGACCTACTGCTGAATATGCACTGCCGGTCAGCAGCATCAAATTTACTATTAAGACGATTCGATGAATACTCATAATTTTACCGCGTCACATATTTAGGATTGGCAAGTGTTCCTGTAATTCGCACTACGATACCTCTTTTCTTGGCGCTTTCGGAGGCCAAAAAACTGCCAATCACGTCGTTTTTATGTAGATCCAGAAAAGTGGGCTGGGGTTTTATTGTGCAGGACAAGGTCACTCGGCTCTCTTCTATAGGTTCTTGAAAGATGATGGAGCCACTGATTCGGGCATCGATTTGAGCGCCACCGGCTTCGCCTCTTCTGATTTGCAGGATTCGCGGCGTAATGGTCATCTCCGCTTCAAGCTGTGAGAAATCAAGTTGTTTAAGGCCCATGATGGGCGGATTAAAACTGATTTTTGCATTACTGCTATCTAATTTTACATATGTTGTTCCACCGCTTCCTTTTTTGCTGTCATAGTTGATGTGCGCGTTGATTTCCCCTCCGGGTAAATATGCCGGCCATTGATTGAATACGGCCAATTCTTCCATGGGCACATTGTTGATACTCAAGGTTAATTTTGAATGAGGCCGCTTGGAGCCGGTGCTCAATTCCACCCGGCCGATCAGACCACCAGAGCTGATCGGGGCGCTGAAATCAATGTTTTTTTGTTCGCTGACAAGTGACAGCAGTCCGGATGACACTTTAAAGCGGGGTGTTGATAACATCTTGAAATCTTCGTAGTAAAGATCAAGAGGTTTAAAGCTCAGCCCAAATGGTATGGCTGGCTGTATTTTTTGGGTTTTAATGGCCAGACCGGACTGGGTTTGGGAAAATTTACCAATGACGATATCCTTTACCAGGTCAGATGGAAAACGCAGATACAGGAAAATAAGGAGCGCTGCTATGGTCCAAGTAATGTATAGAAATATTTTTCCAGTGATCTTCATAGTTTATAACTGATAGGTCTCTACCTTTAAGATTGAACTAATCAACCCTTGGTTCTTGGTTCTTTTGGTAATAGTCATACTTCTGACCCACATTCGCTCACGTGAATTTTCCACTCCGTGCAAAAAATTGACCAATTGCTCCATCGTCACGGATTGCACTTTTATCTCCACCATTGACAAGACATAGGAGCTGTTTTTCAGTTGGGTGTTGGATGGTTTCATGGAGACAATGTTTGATTTTATACCTGTTTTTCCCGCAAGGTCGTCCAAAAAAGAAAACAGGGTAAAGCCCTTGGGGCGATTTTTAAGCTCTTGCTTGATGTTGCTGCTGCTTTTGGAAAGGGCCCCGGCTTCGGCTTTCAGGGAATACATTTGCACAAGCTGTTGCCTTTTAGATTTAATCAGGCTGTGCTTGCTGTTCAGATTACCGAAAATTGGAAAAATCATCAGCTTGGCGATAATAAAAACACCTATCGCCGTAGCAGCGCAGATAATAGCGAGTCTATCGCGTTTCTGCAGTTGGTTAAAAAACGGCGGAATCTTGATTTGCGGCAATTTAAGCGGCAATTTAATAGGTAGTTTTTTCATATATCTATTTTCAATTTGAAACGTACAGCGTTGCCGGACTTACTCGTATTAGCAGAGGCGATGGTCACTTTTTTGAAATAATCGGCTTTTTCAAGCTGCACCTTCATATCATCAACGGTTTGATATTCGGGAGTTGTACCGGAAATCGTCAGATTATCCCCACCAACGGACATTTGGAGCAGTTCCACTTTTTTATCCTTGGGGATAAGTTTACTTATTTCCAGAAGTATATCCACACAGCTAACGGCAGGTATACTTTGAGTCGGATCGATACTTCCTGATTTAATAGATTTAATTTCGCTTTTCATTTGATCGATAGCATTGCCGGTGATCAGTCTTTTTCCTGGAAAGGTTGATTTGAAAATTTCCACCATTTGCGCGTCAATGCTGTCTATTTTTTTTTGCAAAAGATAATTATCTAAAATGATGCCGCAAAGGCCTAAGCTGATCAGTAATGCCAATAATACAACTGGAATACGGACAAAGGGTTTATAAAGATTCCAATAGTTTTTCAGCAGTGAGCTGGTTCGCAAAAAGCTAGGGCATGGTTCGGCTTCGGTTTCCAGCAAGGCTAAAGCCAATGCGTTGTCCATTGCCGGTGGGTTCCAGCTTTGCACCTGGGCCGAAGATTCCACCCTTGGAAGATAAGTCCTCAAGTCAATGGGTTGGGCTGGAATTTCAAGAACGCTCACCAGGGTGTTGACATTGTTCCGGCGCCTTAAGCCGGGACCGCATAAAAAGATGCCTGCGGGTTTGAATTCCATCGATCTTGTATCTGTAACGGCCATTATAGTTTGGCGAATGCGTAAAGCCATTGATTCGGCGGTGGATTCGCTTCTGATGCCGCCTGCCAGGATGCGTACCGCGATCAAACGGCCTTCTTTGAGCACAAACAAGGTTGCTCTGTCATCGTCCATATCGAGGATAAGCGCATGGTCCGGTAAATGCGGTGTATGGGCCAGGAAGGTCAAAACGAGGGGAAAAGCCCCCGGAACTATCAACTGGGCCTGTAATCCGTTTTGTTCAAGACCGTCTTGGTAGTTTTCCAGGATCTCTTTATCAATGGCCACTGTAAGCAAATCGGTTTTATCTTCCAAAACTTGCTTATAATAATCAATTTTTAGTTTTTCAACAGCAATGGGAAGCAGCGGCTCCAGTTCAAACGGCAATGCCTGGCTGATTTTTTTATCGTCATCGAAAGGAAGGCTGACAAACCGGTATAGTGCCTGGTGAGCCGGCAGGGCGACCAAAACGCTGGCGCCGCCGGCAGGTATTTTTTCCGTGACATCCGATATAATCTGATCAATGGATTTTGCATCAGTTTTATCATTGTGCAGGGAAATAAACATGCAATCCTCAATGAGGCTGTTTTTTAAACCGGTACTTAAAAGAACGGCCGCAGCACTGTCATTGCGAATATCTATTGCCAGAATTTGACGACTCATAACTCATATTTTCTATGCCGTTGTGGTATTCAGTTTGTTGCTGAAATCCAGTAACGTGTTATACCTCTGTGCTGAAGAATACACTGAGGCATGGTTAATTATGATATATGAAATGCACCTACCAAGTTCATATATGTCATTGCGTCTCCCAATTCAAGATTTTACATTTCCAGGGTGTTTTTTCAGATTGTTTGTCGCGTTGAATTATTGCTGTAGATTCAATGATCATATCATCTGACTTGGCCTTGGATACGATTTTGAAAAAATTGCTGGCGTAGGTAATCGGCTGGGAGCTGAGCTTTGTATCCGAGAGCCCGGGAACATTTTGATACCAATTCTCGCCCGTCAGAATATTGTTATATTGTCCGTTGGTGTTGGCGGTACGGTAGTCGATGAGGTTTTGAGCGTATATAGCGTGTTCTGTTTCCAGTAAGGCTTTGAGAACAGGCAGTTCAATCGTATTGATGTTAACATTGCCCGGGTACAAAAAACCGAGTCCGCCGCCCAGGCTTGGGTCATCGTCTTGGACTCCGTAGCTGGTAGGCATCGCACCATAAACCGTAATATAATCCGATAGTCCGCCGGCGCCGCCAAGGCCGGCAAACAATTCCGGCGTGATTCCCTTGACTAAACTGATTTCGGATAAATGATCGAAGGGCCCGTTTTTACACTTATAAGGCGGATCAAGGGACTCGTAGTAGTCATTTTCAGCGCCATCACCCCCGGAGCCAGCGCTGCGGCTGCCTTCAGTATCGATATCGAGCCAGTCCAGGATATTGTTGACGAGCTCTTGGGGTTCAATATCGTCATCAAAGTCGCCGATTGCAATGATATCCTCCTCTTCACCGGCTTCAATGGCAGTTGTCAGGGATTGGGCCAGTTTCATCCAAATCTTATATTGGTCTTCATCAGGCGTATTTCCACCTTTACCATAATTTATCAGTGCGTTAATTTGGATTTTGCTCATTTCATCCGTGATTGTGACTTCCAAGGTGCCGTTTTTAAAGGGGATTGCCGAGGCAAAGGTAGCCATGGTCTCTTTATCGGCCCAGTCCTCCTGGACGGAGTCGTTTTCAGTGGTCAGCTTGTCTTTGATCAGCACGGCCATGGCTAAGTGGATGCCGGATATGGCCATTTGTTTCAGTGACGTCCTATTTCGCATGGCCGCGGCGTTGAGCAAGGCTGTGCGTTCATTGAAATGCAACCCTAAAACAGTGGTGATGAGCAGCAACACAATAGACAAGGCCATAATGACGGCCATGCCCCTTTTATTCCCGAGGATTTTTGCCGCTTTTACCAGGCCTGAAACGCAGTAAAGCGCCCTGTTTTTAGATTCGGTTTGCATTCTGTTTAACATTCATCACGTGTCCGATTCTTCATACCGGAACATTCTTAAAATTATTTCGGTTTTAAATTCAAAATGTTGTTCCTCAGTTCCAAGACTAAGTTCAATTACAACGGATTTTGGGGTGCTGTAGCTGTTATCCCGTGATTCAGAATCCCATAGGTCAAACTGAGCGTCTTCGTGATCATAATAGATGATTTTAAAGTATCTTACCTTTTCACAGATGATGGGATCAAGGTAATCTTCTTCAAAATCATCCGGATAGGGGTAGTGTTTATCCTTTCGCTTGAGGGCAAAGCCGTCATCGTCCTCATTTTGTTCGCCATAATAGGTAATTTCAACAATCCCGGCGCGGTCTTCATTGTATTGTTTCAGGTGGGAAAGAGCGGTAAACCGCAGTTTTGCAAAGGTGTTGCCGCCCATGGTCTCGTTGGTTCCAACAAACCGGTATATTTCCGGATCATCATCTATATCGGGCTGTTTATAACGGGGATCAAGAGAAATATGCAATGATTCCAAATCGGTTTTCAAACGGTTGATGCATGTGTTTCCCATTTCCATGAGATCGCTTTGAAAACTAATTTCATTGGCGCCGGAAAAAACAGTATGAAATGAACTGAACACCATTGCGGTAACGATACCGAAAATAGAAACGGCGACCAAAATTTCAAGCAACGTGAAACCGCTTCTGGCGTAATTTTCAGCTTTCAAGACCCTGCTATGAGTTCTATTCTTCCACATAAAAGCGATACGTTCTCAGGTTATAAGTATGTTCGTTATTCTTGGAAACTGTGATTTCTATCCGCATTAAATGGTGCTGTTGCATTTCCAATAATTCGGAAGTGACTTGCTCCATTTTTACCGTCCAGGTGTAATAAGGGTAATTCTGGCCAAAATCACCTGAATTGTCAGTACTTTCATCTATTCCTTGCCGTTGAATCTCTGACAATTTACTTTCAGCCAGAACGGGGGCCAGGTTATAGAATCTGGCCTTTTCGCTCATCATCAGGGTCTGGCTGTGCATTTTATAAATACTGGTCAGGCTGATGGTCAGAACAGCCAGCGCCACCATGACTTCCAGAAGGGTGAAGCCCGGGCCGGTGTTACGGCTTTCGGGAGAGATTTCTTTTTTTAACTGTATTTTCAAAAAGATAACCATTCTTCGAAAAATTTGACTTTTGGCAGCAAGGGTTCGATAAGATAGGAAAACCGCTCCACACCATCTTTTTCCATGAGAATGATCGCCCTGTCCGAGTGTCCGGCCGGGTAATAATTAATTTGGGCCGTATCTGACAATTCACGATCCTGGTCAGGATAAACGACATTGGCAATTCTGATAGATGACGGAAGCTTGAAGGCTTTTTCGGTTGCCTGGCTTTTTGCATCTTCATCCATGTTTTCATTGATCATCCACATGCGGTTGTTGGTAAAATCGATGACCAGAGTCTGCATTTTTTGTTTTTGGACGGCCTCTGAGCGCAGAGCCCTAGCCGTGTTGATGAGTCTGCGCGTAACTCTTTTTACAGGATCCTGGCCGATCCCGCTGTCAAATTTCGGTATGCTAACCGCCAAAATGATGCTGATGAGCAACATCACAACCATCAGTTCAAGCAGTGTGAAAGCTTTGGATGATAAAAGATTTCGGCCAGGATTCATGTGCTCGGATTCCTATTTTGTGTTGCCGCTGTTTTGAGCCCTATGGCAAAAAAAATAGGCTGGACCAGTGTCATTATTGGTTAAGTTCCCAGCTATTTATATCCTTGGCGTTATCGCTGCCGCCTGCGGCTCCATCGTCGCCATAGGATGTGATATCAAAATCGCCATGGGCGCCGGGGCTTAAATAGATGTAATCGTGATGCCATGGATCTTTGGGCACTGTGGAGCTCTCCAGGTAGCCGCCCTTTCGCCATCTGCTCGAGTCGTCTGATTCCGGAGAAGTTACCAGCGCATTGAGTCCTTGATCAGTCGTGGGGTATCTTCCCATATCCAGTTTGTACATTTTCAGCGACGTGCCCAGTTGCTTAATTTGCACTTTGGCGTTTTTTACTTTAGCATCATCTACATGACCGAATATTCTTGGACCTACGAGACCGGCCAGCAGACCTAAGATCAGCATGACCACTAACAGTTCTATTAAGGTAAAGCCTTGATTGTTTTTTTTCTTTGCTTGATTGTTTTTTTTCTTTGATTGATGCTTTTTTTTCATTAATCCTCCGTAATTTAAGCATTTCCCATATAATGTCCCTTTAGTGCAAGGTTATGCTTATTTTAATCCCTAAATAATACTGATTATCAAAACTTTCAAGCCGGATATGAGCTGAGTTTGATAAAATGATCACTGAACAAGTGTGTTCATTTCAAATATCGGAAGACAGATTGAAAGAATGATAAAGACAACCATTACAGCCATAATGACAACCATTACAGGCTCTAACATCGCCGTAAGACGCATTACGGTTGTTTCAACCTCTTTTTCGAATACGTCTGCGACTTTATTCAGCATTTGCTCCAGGTTCCCGCTTTGTTCGCCAACCTGTATCATTTGAATGGCTATGGCCGGTAGAGCATTGCTTGCTGAAAGCGATTTTCCCAATCCCTTGCCTTTTGAAACCTCCTCATTGGCTTTTTCCACGATTTGGGCGATATGCACATTTCCGACAATGTTTTTTACAATTGACATAGCCGGAAGCATACTCACACCATTATCCAATAAGGATCCCAATGTTCTTGCAAAGCGTGCTGCTGCAAGTTTTTGGGTAACCGGTCCGCTAAGGGGCAGGTTGAGCGCTTTTTTGTCCATCCAAAGGCGTCCCCTTGGGGTATTTCGCAGATGCCTTAAACCAAGCAGCAACCCGACGATTAGGACAATAAAAACCCACCAATGGGCTTTAAAAATCTCGCTTAGGTTGATCAGGATTTCTGTGGGCAAAGGTAAATCCTGCTTCATGTCTTCAAATATGGAGGTAATGTTGGGGATAACATAAATAAATAGGAAGCTCATGATCAAGGCGCCCATAAGCATAATGATCAATGGATAGATCATAGCGGTAATTACCCGGTTTTTAAGGGCTTCTTGTTTTTCGGTAATGTCTGCCAGACGTTCGAGAACGATTTCCAATGTTCCGGAGGATTCTCCCGCCCGGACCATATTAATATAGATATCTGAAAAAACGTTGGGGTGCTTTTCAAGGGCGCTGGCGAAGTTAGCACCTTCAACCACATCACCTTTGACTTTTGCGATAATTTTTTGGAATGTGGGATTGGCAATTTGCAAGGTGAGGCTTTCCATGGCTGATACTAATGGAAAACCTGCTCCTATCAGTGTTGCCAGCTGGCGGGTCATAACGGTCAGGTCTGTAGTTTTGACACGGGTAAACAACTGAGACAATGAGAAAGAACTGCTTTCCTTGTCTTTGGATTTTTGATCTTTGACTTCTTTGACGCTGACAGGAAAATTTCCCTGGGACCGGATTTTTTGGCGTGCGGCGCTTGCGCCGTCAGCATCAATGATTCCGGATATCGTTTTTCCCTTACTATCCAACGCGGTATAGTCATAAACAGGCATAGTTATCTTCCAGTGTCTCGGCAGAGCAATCAATCATCGTGATTTGTATTACCCGTAATTCGGATCGGCTTAAGAGCCTTGGAAACTGCAAATCAGTCTTCCCTTGCTTGTCTTTGAACTCGTTTTTGTCCGTTTTTCAAGATTCTAACGATCAAGACTCTAACGATCAAGACTCTAAACGCTTTTTTTGAATGCAACGGCAAAAAAACCATCAATTCCGTGCCAGTGCGGTAATGTGTTCAGATTACCGCTTATGTTTAAAATCCGTTGGCTGTGCGCAACAGCCGGTAATTTTGAAATATG
This sequence comes from Desulfobacteraceae bacterium, assembly GCA_024230435.1. GTDB lineage: Bacteria > Desulfobacterota > Desulfobacteria > Desulfobacterales > Desulfosarcinaceae > UBA2230. Next base: position 10,734 of record JAAERL010000131.1, on the reverse strand, counting down.
TATAGCAAAATCGGGGTTTCTTTGCAAAAAGTCCTCTGTTACTTGAGTAGTTTCTTCCGGTTCCATGCTGCAAACCGTATAAACGATACGCCCGTTTTTTTTTAGGTGAGTGGATGCCTGTTTTAGCAATTGATATTGCCGTTTTGCGTTTTGTTTCAAAATAGAGGGGTTTATACGCCATTTGCCATCGGGATTTTTTTGGAGTACGCCGGCCCCCGAGCAGGGTGCATCCACAAGTATAGTGTCGAATGCAGGCAAATCAATTTTTATTTCGGGCTGGCTCAGATCAAGACAGCACGCTTCAATGATTTTAACTCCCAATCGTTTCATCTCGGCTTTATGGCGGGAGAGTTTTTTCGGGATAATGTCTGTGGCCAGAATTGTTCCCTCATTTTTCATTAATTGAGCCATATGGGCGGTTTTAGTGCCAAGGCCCGCACAAGCGTCCCAAACGTAATTGCCCGGCTTTGGAGCTAAAAAATGTCCTATTATTTGAGCGGCCTCATCTTGTACCTGAAAGTGCCCGTTTTTAAATGCCGGCCAGGTTTGAATTGGTTTCAGGCAGGATGAAAAACGTATGCCTTCCGGTGAGTAATCCGTGGGGCAGGCTGCGGTTGCAAAGTTTTCGATGTCATCGAGCAAACTCCGGCGATCCGTTTTCAATGTGTTTGTTCGAATGGTGATTTGCGGTATGGCATTTACTGATCTGCACAAAGCATGGGCTTGATCAAGCCCGAAGCGATCCAGCCAGCGGGAAACCAGCCATTGCGGCAAAGACTGATCAATTGCAAGAGCCTGGACCGTGTCCTTTTCCATTGCAGGAAAAACAAGATCGTTTTGTTTTCTTATCGCGTTTCGCAATACGCCGTTTACAAATCCGGCCGATTTAAAGCAACCGGCCTTTTTTGCCAGTTCAACGCTGGTATGTACGGCGGCCCTGTCAGGGATGCGGTCCAGAAAAATGAGCTGAAACAGTCCCATTCTTAAAATAAGACGGACAGGGGGATCAATTTTTTGCCCAGGCTTGTTTTTTAATTGATCAATAATCCAGTCCAGGCGCAGCTGCCAGCGTAAGACACCGTATACCAGCGCGTGTGTTAACGCCTTGTCCGGCTGACTTAATAAATTTATATCCGGCGCAGCGCGGTCCAGCCAGTGATCCAGGGTTTGCCTTGTGTTTTCAAGACGGTAGAGTATTTTAAAGGCAATTTGACGGGCGTTTTGCATGTATTATCAATGTGGTTAAAGTGTTTATTAAAAGCTGCCGCAAGATATTTTATAATAAGCCATTAGGGCCTTGAAAGTTTCTTATGAAAACATCATACCATTTTTCATAGGATGGCCGCGCAGAAAATCACTAATGATCAGCCGTTTGCCGGAAGGTGGTTGTATCTTTAGTATTGAAAGAGCGTCTTTGCCTGCGGCAATACGAAGTTCATCGACAAATCCGGGTAAAACCGAACCGGGACGAGCATGATGCTCATGTTCAATTCGGCGGGCTTTTAAGATTCGATAGCGATTGTTTTCCAGATAACAAAAGGTTCCCGGCCAAGGTGTCATGGCCCTGATTTGAGCGTCAAGTTGCGATGCGGGTTTTTGCCAGTCCAATCGCCCATCGGATTTTTTCAGCATCGGCGCATATGTCGCTTCATCATGCTTCTGGGCGCGGGGAAAAAGGGAGCCTTCCCATAACCTGCAAAGGGTTTCCATCAAAAGCTGTGCTCCGTTTAGCGATAATGTGTCATGCAGGCTGGACGCTGTATCTTCTAATGTTATGGGAATTTTGGAAGTCAGGAGGATATCGCCGGTATCCACGCCATGGTCCATTAACATCGTGGTGATGCCTGTTTGGGCTTCACCACGCAGGATTGTCCATTGAATGGGGGCAGGGCCCCTGTATTTGGGTAAAAGTGAAGCATGGACATTGACAGGACCTATTTTAGGAATTGACAATACGGATTTGGGCAGGATTTGCCCAAAGGCAACCACCACCAAAAAATCCGGCCGGAGCGAGGAAAGGTATTCTACGCATTTTAAATCACGGATTTTTTCGGGTTGATAAATTTCATATCCCATTTCCTGTGCCGCCAGTTTTACCGGCGGCGGCGCCAATTTGCGTCCCCGGCCTTTTGGGCGGTCCGGCTGGGTGATTACCAGGCGGACCGAAAAGGCGGATTGATGCAAGGCGTTCAACGTAGGTACGGCGAAATCCGGTGTGCCCATAAAAATGACAGAGGGTTTTTTTTTCACGTTGACTGCTTTTTTAATTGTTTTTTTATGTGCCTTGCATACATCTGGCGTTTCAAGGCGCTAATATGATCAATGAATAACGTTCCGTTCAGGTGATCGATTTCGTGCTGTAACACAATTGCCGTAAAACCGTTGGCTTCAAACCGCAAAGGATTGCCTTCACGGTCCGTGGCTTCAACCAGAATTCGTTCAGCGCGTTTTACATCCGCCCTGTAATCGGGAACGCTCAGACAGCCTTCACTTTCAGAGAGCACTTCGCCTTCGGCGGATATAATTTTAGGATTGATTAAAACCTGCAACTTGCGGTCTTCATCTTTGGGTGAAACGTCATAAACCAGCAGGCTCTGATCGACACCGACTTGAATTGCGGCCAATCCGAGGCCAGGGGCGTTGTACATGGTTTTGGCCATGTTTTCAATAAGTTGTTGTACCTGGTCATCGATATTGTCAATCTGTTGAGTCGTCCGGTTCAGGAATTTATCCGGAAATGTAACAATGTTCAGCAAACCCACTGATAGCTCCTATTGTATTGCCGAGGTCAGCTTTTTATTATCTAACAAATGTATGAAATTAACTCCAGTCATCAATGCGGACCCCAGCCCGATAATGATTACCGGTAATAATTGCAGGGCGTGATTTGTAAGTGTATAAGCGGATGCTTCTTTGGACAGAATACCGAACAAAGATAATGCAAATACACCGCCTGCTTCCCATAATCCCCAAAAACCCGGTACCGAAGGAAGAGCGATAAATATACAAATGATGACCATAACTGTCGCCATATCCCAGAACCCCAAATCAATACCGGGAAAGCCGTATGCAAATACAATATAGGAAAAAGCGGATATTGCCCATATGAGTGCGGTCAGGGCCATGCAGGCCAGTAATTGTTTGGGGTGATAGACAAGGCTGAGGCCAGATGAAAATTTTTCTATAAGTTGTACGAAAAAAATGGCTGTCTTTTCCGTATATTTTACAATTCTCAGTCCAGTAAAAACTTTAAATCGGCCAATTTTTAAAATCACGGTGGTTATTATCCGTCTTGTTTTTTCAATGCTAAGCATAATGATAAAGGCAATGGCCAAAAAACTCAGGCGGATTGTCAACCACGCGGCAAGCCGAAAGTCCTGAGCCGATAAATGATAGTCGCCGAATGTGCCTTTCAAGTCAGGATGTTTAGCTATTTTTGAAAAAACAATTGCAAACAGGATTACAAGGATCACAATGTCAAAAGCCCTCTCGGCGGCAATGGTTGCCAAGCCGGTGAAGACGGATATCTGGTGGTCTTTTTTTAAGATCAGCGGCCTGGCAAATTCACCAACGCGTCCTGGCAGGATGCAATTCATCATGAATCCGATCATCAATGGATGAAATGCCTGCCAAAAACTGACGTTACCGGTTTGCGAAAGGATGATTTGCCAACGGACAACCCTTAAAATAAAGCTGACTGTGATCAAGCCCGCAGTTGGCAATGCCCACCAATAATTGATTTGTCCCAGGTATTGTCCCAGTTCTTTAAAAGGGACGTTTCGCAATGAAAAATAAAGGGCCACAGATGACAAGGCGCATCCGATAGCTAATGATATCAAAAGTTTACGTCTTGTCATCAGGCCGCCCCGGCAAGAATTTTACGTGCGTGGATAATATCTTTTCGAATTTGTCCGGCCAAAGCTTCAATGCTTTTGAACTTTTTCTCGTCCCGTAATCGTTCAATGAAATTGACCCGGATACGATCGCCATAAATATTTTTATCAAAATCAAGTATATGTACTTCTACGGTAAAAATATGGTCATCAAATGTCGGGCTATAACCAATATTGGCCACCCCAAGATGGCTTTTGCCGCCATGCTCTACGGTAACTGCGTATATGCCTCGCTTAGGGCAAAGTTCGTCATGCAAATTAATATTCGCTGTGGGGAATCCAAGCAATTTTCCACCGCGATTGCGCCCGCCGGCAACTGTACCGCGGATTTGGTAGTAGCGGCCCAGTATTTTTTTTGCGTCATCCATTTTTCCGTTCATAACCAGTTCGCGTACCTTGGTGCTGCTGATTCTGCGGTTCAGGCCATTGCTGGCCTGTATCCAGTCAACCAGGATAATATCGAAATTCAGTTTGTTAGATATTTCGCGAAGCAGGTTAAGATCGCCCTCTTTGTTACGTCCAAAGGTATAATCTTTACCAACGACAATTGCTTTCATCCCGATTTTTTCAACCAGCAGGCTTTTTATAAATTCATGGGCCCCCAATGTGGCGAAATCTTTTGTAAAAGGGACAATGATAAGCACTTGTATGCCGGCCCGGGCGATAAGTTCGGCTTTTTGCTCTGGTAAAGTGATAAGGGGGGGCTGACCGTTTTTTGCAAGTACGCGAATAGGGTGCGGGTTAAAGGTCATTGCAATGGAAGTTCCATTGATTGCATCTGCTTTTTCAATGACAGTATGCAGCAGAGCTTGATGGCCTATATGAACGCCATCAAAGTTACCTATTGTAACAACAGCGTTATTATAGGGTTTTTCAATTTCGTTTATGTTTTCGATTATTTTCATTAAATTTGATCGCAAACTTAAATTATAGTCTTGACACTCAAACCAAACCAGTATATTTAATGCATCTTCTGCATGAAATCAACCTTTAAAATCATGCAGGTAAGTACCTTGCCGAAGTGGCGGAACTGGTAGACGCGCTAGGTTCAGGGTCTAGTGGGGGTTTCCTCGTGGAGGTTCGAGTCCTCTCTTCGGCACCACATGGCATTAAAGGGTTTGCAAAGTTTTGTTTTGTGAACCCTTTTTTTATTGGTAAATCTGATTTTTGATAAATGTATTTATGCATTGTTTTTAAACAGTGTCCATCGGCGAAATTGAAAAATTTGGTTGAGATCGAGATGCGTGAAAAATTTTACCACAGGCATCTGACTTATATGTCCAAGGGTTAATACTGCAAGGATAAAATTTTTCAGCCCAACTTACGGGTCGTGCAAGATACAAATTATCAAATTTTGCTTGTCCTGATTTATATAGCCTTTTGAATCCGTTTTCGTCAGTTGCCTCAATGGGTAAAGAACTTTGAGTATGTACCCACTGACGCGTTTTGGAAATAAACCCAAATACGGCGGAATATGTAAGTTCTCAATAAGTCATGGCAGTAAATATTTTTTTAAAATTCAGAATCAATAATATCAATATCTTAGGAGTAGGATCTTAGGATTAGGAAACGCAAAATATGCCCTACACTGCCAGGACTTATTGAAAACTTACCGGAATATCGGCTAACATATCGGGAAAATTGGTCATTTATAGATAGGATACTAGATAGCTCCGCTTCGTTGATTACAAAGTAATATAAAAACATTTCCGGAAGATGACCGTAGTATTATCACTTGGTAATGTTCGGGGCTTGAAAGTTTCAAATCATGCAGGAAGGTATAAATCAAGGTTCATGTGGTGTTTCAGAGGCTTGTTAACTCATTATGTAGGATAGCTAATTGATTTAATATTGTTTTTGACCAAGACCCGGTTTTTTGTCATAAATGATATTTATAATAAATTCAATCTGATAATATTCCTAAAATAATAAGATTCCAGAATCCAATACGAGCATAGAGACATGTACAAAGATCTTACAATAGGTATGCGGTTGATATTTAATTGTCAGGGGCAACCTGAAATCGTTCTAATTCTGACGGTTTAAAAATGTAGGAATTAGTTATATTTTCTTTTCAAATTCATAATACATAAAAAACTATTATTGAGCTATAACCAAAAGTTGTGTTTAAACAGTTAGGTGGTGTATCCAACGGTTGATTGTTTGCAGACAGTTGACTGATCACGCACATCGCAGGCCAGACATGCAGTTGTTCGGCTTTGAATCGTTGGAGCCGGGAGATGTAGTCGCCGTTTGTATTTTAATTTACTGGACAACTTCGGGCTGCGGTTCAGTTTCCTGGACAACTCCGGGCTGCGGTTCAGTTTCCTGGACAACTCCGGGCTGCGGTTCAGTTTCCTGGACAACTCCGGGCTGCAGTTCAATTTCCTGGATATCTCCGGGCTGCGGCTTGGTTTTTGCCTTTTCTATTATCAGTTTTTTTTCCAATTCATTCGATCTGGATTTTAAAGCAGCTACATTAGATTTTTCTATTTCAAGACGCTGTGTAATTTTAGATAGTTTTTCCCGGAGGGAATTCATATCCCGGTTGAGTTTGGCAATGGATTGGTTGTTGCTTGATGTGGCGCTGCGGATGTTTTTATTGTATAGCCGGGAGAGTTGGCAATTCGATAATGTTGACAACAAAACAGCAATAATGCTGATTGATGTGCAAACCAAAGCTATCATCTGATATTTTTTATATGTTGCCTTTATATGCTCTATTGAATGGATAGGTCGTGTCATCTATCGCCTCGTTTTTTAGTGAACTGTCCCTACAATCAGTGAAATGGACCATTCTTTAAATTTGGAATTAATTTGTAGTGATACTGGAATACCAATGGTTGTAAGTGAGCGTTGGACAAATTTTGCATATGAAGGCGTTGTCTGTTTGCTGTGAATTACAAGTGAGATTCCTTTTGGCGTTTTGCTGAAAGCACTTTGGATAATCCCTCGTGTTGTCCATCCGTATTTATCAAAAAGTTGTTTAAGCTCCATTGCGATTTCGTTGGACTCAGCGTTGTCTAAAATCGCTATGATATCAAGTTCTCCCTTTGGGCCTGAATCAAGCAGATTAGCGAGCATTTTGCTCTGCTTTTTATCAATGTGTATTCCAAGTTGCGTATCAAGCTCAGGTTCAGCCTCGGACAGGTCAAGTTCAGGTTCAGCCTCGGACAGGTCAAGTTCAGGTTCAGCCTCGGACAGCTCAAGTTCAGGTTCAGCCTCGGACAGCTCAAGTTCAGGTTCAGCCTCGGACAGCTCAAGTTCAGGTTCAGCCTCGGTTTTTGGTTTTCGGTTCTTTGTTTGTGTAATTTTTATACCCTTAAGTTTATCAATACCTACTTTTAGCGCTCCTTCAGCATTTTTGTACCGTTGGCGGATTTGCTCCATCTCTTTTCTCAATGTGTCCGCATCCATTTCCGCAAGGCGTCTTTTTTGATTTATAATATCTTGATCTTGTTGTGTTTTTAAGAGCTCTTTGCGAATTTGTTCAGCTGCTTTTTCGACGATTTTCTTATGTTTTCCGGCATGTTTTTCCCGGCCGATCAAAAAAGAAATCATGCGGTTACCATTGATCCAGAGTAATAAAACGGCAGCAGCGGCAGCTGTTGCGCTAATCATTGCAATAATTAGCAAGCAGTTATTGACTATAACTAAGGATTCCAGATCAGACCACATAACTATGTTTCCTCCTATGTCGTTAGCCAGTTATAGTGAAAAGGTTAAAACAGCAGAGAAGATTTTGTGAATAATACCGCCGTATTGAATGATAATCAAGACTTAAATTATTATTCGGTGGTTGATATGACATATAATAGCCAAAAGGTTTTTAAGGTATATGCATTTTAATCACCCTGCAATTATGATAACGAACTATATTGGTATATGTCAATTTGCGCCGCTTTCCTCTATGGCATAACAATTTCTGATGAGGTACGGCTGATAAAATATCCACCAAACGGAGAAGCCGGATGGGCACTATTGGAAAAATCGTTGGCGGAACTATTGGACTAGCATTGGGTGGACCTCTGGGTGCAATTGCGGGAGCTGTTTTCGGGCATGTTTTTGACAGCAATAAGGAGACCGGGCAGCAAGAACATGTCAGGCTATCTATGATGGAGGAAACTCAGGTGGTTTTTTTAGTGGGGGCTTTTTCCATGCTGGCTAAGCTGGCCACCGTGGATGGTAAAGTCAGCGATGCCGAATTAGACACCATTGATTCATTTGCCGTTAATGACCTTAAATTAACGGGGCATAGCAAGGAAGTGGCTTTTAATCTTTTCAACGCTGCTTTAAATTCTCCAGCTAGTTTTAATGATTTTGCCATGCAGTTTTATTATCAATTCCAGGATCAACCGAAGATTCTTGAGATGATGATTGATATCTTTGAGCGGGTGAGTACGGCCGATGGAGCCAGATCGGTCGTTGCAGAAACGATTATCTTGAGCGCTGTCCGGATTTTCAATATGGATAAATCCCGATTCAATAGATATAGTTCGCAATATGTTTCATTTGAAGAAGGATCATACGAGATATTAGGGTGCAAACGAGAGGATTCCGATGAAAAAATAAAAAAACAATATCGTAAATTGGTGCATTCTTATCATCCGGATAAAATTGAAAGCCAGGGATTGCCCGATGAGTTTAGAAAGCTGGCTGAGGAAAAATTTCGTGAAATTCAATCCGCTTACGAGTCAATTAAAAGGGGGCGGGGGTTAGGCTGATTTTTACTATTTTGTAGAAATATATGCTAAAGATGGCGGCATTGCTTGCCGATACTACCGTGTGGTTATTGACAAAAAAGTGAAATCAAGTTACTACTTTTATGTGAGTTTATCATTTTAAATTAAGATAGTTATGGTTGATGGGGCGAGAAGAACTGATTAGTCAATAGAAGCGGAAGTGGAGTATGTATCTAGAATATTATAATTTAAAGATTAAGCCATTTCAAATTACAGTGGATCCAAAATTTTTATGGTTGGGGGAAAAACATAAAGAGGCTTTGGCAACGCTGCGGTATGGCATTTTGGACAATCGCGGATTTTTATTGCTCACCGGTGAAGTTGGAACGGGAAAGACCATATTGATCAATCGGCTTGTTTCTTTGTTGGATATCGATACGATTGTCGCCACACTTCCCGATCCTGATTTGGAAAGCATGGATTTTTACAATATGCTGGCTGATGGTTTTAAAATGAAAAAAACTTTCGACAGCAAAGCCTCCTTCCTGATTCATCTGCGTAATTTTCTTCACAAAAGTTATGAGCAACAACAACAGGTGTTGCTCATTATTGATGAGAGCCAGAGGTTGAATCACAGGCTGATGGAGGATATTCGGGTACTTTCAAATATTGAGCTGCACGACCGGAAACTGATCGATATTTTTTTTGTGGGGCAACAAGAGTTCAATAGTATTTTGATGACCCCGCAAAGCAGAGCCTTGGCACAACGAATTACCGTTAGGTATCACATTGAACCACTTAATCAAAATGAAACCGGCGATTATATCGGCCATAGGTTAAAGGTGGCCGGTACAACCAAAAAATTGTTTGGCAAAGACGCTGTTCAGGAAATTTATCTTTTTTCCGGTGGTATTCCGCGGCTAATCAATATTATTTGTGATCATTCTTTATTGACTGGTTATGCCAGGGGGGTTCAGCAAATTAATGAAAAGGTTATCAAGGAATGTGCGGCTGAATTAAGAATTCCGGCAAAATACTCGAAACAAATTAATTTGTCCGGAATTAACGCTTTCCATGATAATAAGAATATTAAGCAAGTTCAAAGCGGTAGGACAAGTCCTAAAAAATCAACGGCCGGCACATTTCACGATGGCGGAAGTTTAAAAAAAGAAAGTGAACAAAGCGGTTATGATGCAGCTGCGCTTGCTGAAGAAAAAAGAACGAAAACATGGATTAGAGTTTATTCCGGGGTAATAGCGGTTTTATTAAGCTTGATTGCATATATGGTTATAACCCTGACAAAGACTGATGATTTTCCCGGAGGTAAAGAGGGGCTGAATCTCAAAGAGCTTAATGCATCCATTCAGGAGCAGAAAAATGCGCGCACGGCAGAAATGGATGATGGGGTGAAAAATCCGGATACTCCTGATTCTTCAGTAATAAAAAGAGCTGCTTCAAGGAAAGAAAATGCAAATCAAACCGGAATCGATGCAGCAACTCAATTAAGAAAACGCATAGCTGAGATCAAAAGAAAGCTGGGTGGCTCCGAAAACAACACACTTGCCCCCTTGCCACTCTTAAATGATAAAATTGTTATTAATTTCAGTGTAAACTCAAATGAAATTGAGAGCAAAAGTTACTTTGTCCTTGATCAGTTGGCGCTGCATCTTATTAAAAAACCCAATCAGCAAATTCTTATTAAAGGTTATACGGATTCAAGTGGCGCTTCCAGCTATAATGATAGCGTTTCCAAATACAGGGCCAATGTTGTCCAGTCCTATCTTGTTGGAAAAGGGGTTGATGAAGTTAGAATCAGGACGTTTGGTTTTGGTTCCAAAAATCCAATTGCCCCTAATGACACCATTCGAGGAAGACAGGCAAATCGTCGTGTGGAAATTGAGATTTCGGAAAACAACTAGGAATCTTGGAAGTTGTAAATAGCCCATAAGGATTGGGTCTGACCTTCGTTGTTCAGGTCAGCACAATTCTTATGGGCTATATTCTTTAACAAAAATCGTTTAAGGCGATTGGCGGAAAAGAATATACCAGATTGAGCTTCGATTTTTTTTCGTATTCAAGGCGCGCCAAAGTTTTGCTGATCAGTTTGCATACTTAACGTATTCGGGCTTTGGCATAACGCAGAAGACGGGAAAAAAGAC
>JAAERL010000130.1 GCA_024230435.1 Desulfobacteraceae bacterium | reverse complement strand
TGATGCTGGGTCAGCCTTATTACATGTCCATTCCTGAAGTTATCGGTGTCAGGCTCACCGGAAAGCTAAAAGACGGCGTCACTGCCACAGACCTGGTTTTAACCATAACCGAGCGATTACGTAAACATGGTGTGGTTGAAAAATTTGTCGAATATTTTGGCCCCGGCCTTAAGAATCTTTCAGTAACCGACCGGGCGACCATTTCAAACATGACTCCGGAATATGGAGCAACCCTTGGTTTTTTTCCTGTGGATAAAAAAACCATAGACTATCTTCAAATGACTAACAGAAGCAAGCAGGCTCAACTGACTGAAGCTTATGCTAAAGCCAACGGTTTGTTCTATACGGATTCCCAAATCCCGGAATATACCCAGGTCATAGAATTTGATCTGGGCACGGCCGAAGTTTGCCTGGCCGGTCCGGCCCGCCCCCAGGACCGCATCAGGTTGTCAGGTTTGAAAAGCGCCTTTGCAAAAATCCTTGGATGTGAGTACGACCGCGACACTGAAATAAAAAACTTGTCTGAATTCCATAATGAATCCGGCTGCAAAACCGTACGCTCTGTATGCTGCGATCCTGTTTCCAGGCGAAATTTCAAACTAAATGTCAATGGTGTTGAAACCAAACTTGGAGATGGCAATGTTGTTGTGGCCGCTATTACCTCATGCACCAACACCTCCAACCCTCATGTATTAATCGGCGCCGGACTTATGGCGCAAAAAGCCGTTAAATACGGGTTAAAAGTGCCTGAGTTTGTCAAAACCTCCCTGGCTCCGGGCTCCAAGGTACCAATCAATTATCTGGAACAAGCCGGACTTATGCCCTATTTTGAAGCATTGGGATTTCATCCGACCGCTTTCGGATGCACAACGTGCATTGGCAACAGCGGTCCGCTTAACCAAGATATCGAAAATCTCATCATAGAGCACGATCTGAATGTGGCTGCCGTACTTTCAGGAAACCGTAATTTCGAAGCCCGTATTCACCAATTGATTAAATCCAACTTTCTGGCCTCTCCAATGCTTGTGGTCGCATATGCACTTGCCGGCCGTGTAGATATCGACTTAACCATCGAACCTTTGGGCATTGATCCGAACGGACAGCCTGTTTATCTATCAGACCTGTGGCCTTCCCATGAACAAATCGATAAAAAAGTTACCAAACATGTTCAGCAAACCTTCTATGCCCATGTATACGAACACATCTTTAGCGGCGACGACTATTGGCAGAATTTGGATATTCACGAAAGCACCACATACGCCTGGGACCCGGCATCGAGTTATATAAAAAAACCGCCCTATTTTGAAAATTTTTCCAAAAACCTGTTAAAGCCGGAAAATATATCCGGCGCAAGGGCTTTGCTGTTTTTGGGTGATAGCGTTACCACCGACCACATTTCACCGGCAGGGGCCATACCCGAATCCTATCCGGCCGGGCAATACTTAATCAAACAGAAAGTAGAGCCTGCACAATTTAACTCTTACGGCTCCCGCCGCGGTAATCACGAAATTATGATGCGTGGCGCCTTCGGTAACATACGGATCAAAAACAAATTGGCCGCATCAGAAGAAGGGGCATTTACCATAAAATTTCCTTCAAAAGAAAAGATGTTTAATTATGATGCCGCAATGCAATATTTAAAAGAACAAACTCCTTTACTTGTGCTGGCTGGAAAAGAATACGGCGCCGGTTCATCGCGTGACTGGGCCGCCAAAGGGACTAATCTGCTGGGGATAAAAGCTGTACTGACTCAATCCTATGAACGAATCCACCGCAACAACCTGGTGGGCATGGGAGTTTTGCCATTAATGTTCAAACCGGGAGATAACGCAGAAAAATATGGATTAACCGGAAACGAAAAGTATTACATTTCCGGCGTTGAAGATATGAAACCCAGAAAAATAGTGCAGTTTCGTGTTGTCAAAAAGGACGGCGCCCAGGTTGATTTTGAAGCCATCGCCCGCCTGGATACGGATGTAGAGGTCGCGTATTATAAAAACGGCGGGATTTTACCTTATGTGCTAAGAAAATTATTGAACTGAAACTAAGGCGATTTGCAGTTAAAGAATATACCATCTTGTATGTCTTTTTTCCCGTCTTGTGCGTTATGCCAAAGATGCGAATACGTTAAGTATGCAAACTGATCAGCAAAACTTTGGCGCGCCTTGAATACGAAAAAAAATCGAAGCTCAATCTGGTATATTCTTTTCCGCCAATCGCCTAAACGTTTCTTTTCTTTAGCAACGCCACCGACTCGATGTGAAATGTGTGGGGAAACATATCTACGGGCTGAACCTCAATGACATCATAAAACTCTTTTAATAGACCGATATCACGGGCCATTGTTGCCGGATTACAGGAAACATACACCATTTTCGGAACGGATAAATTCAAAATCTGTTTGACAACATCCTGATGCATACCCGCCCTGGGAGGATCGATCACAATCACATCAGGTTTTCTATCTAAATCAGGTAAACAATTTCGGATATCCCCACTGATGAAACTGCAATTTTTGACGCCGTTTCTGACGCAGTTTTTCCGGGCGTCCGAAACAGCATTTTCCATCATCTCAAAACCAATAACCTCCTTAGCCTTGGAAGCCATGTAGATGGAAATCGTACCTGCGCCACAGTACAGATCAAGAACTGTCTGCGTCCCGGTCAAACCGGCATAGCGCATCACCGTATCATACAAACACTGTGCCTGTTTGGTATTGGTCTGAAAAAATGAATTTGAGGAAAGTTCAAATTCATACGCTCCAATACGGTCAACAATAGTGGAGCTTCCCGCCAAAGTCTGTTCATACTCGCCAACAGCCACACCCGCCTTACGCGAAGTGACATTGTTAATGACGCTGACAACATTCGGATAAGTTTCCAGCAAGTGATCAGCTAACGGTTGAACACATGGCCTTTGCTGAGCTGAAGTTACAATATTAACCATCCATTGATCATAATAAGCTGAATGCCGCAGCACTAAAAACCGCCAGAATCCCTGATGTGATTTTAGGCCATACACTGGCAGTTGAGATTTTTTGATATAATCACGCACATCAGAAAGAATTTGGTTTCCAAGTTTAGGCTGGAGCAAACATGCGTCAATATCCAGTACCTTGTAAAAGGTTCCCGGCACATGAAGCCCTAAAGCCATACTCGTATCAATATCCTGACAACCGAGCTGCCCGGGCAGTACCCATCTTCGATCTGCGCATGAAAACTCCATCTTGTTGCGATAGCCAAATTCAACGGGGCTGGCAAGCGTTGGATGAACTAAACTGTCCTCAACCAAACCAATATGCTCCAACGCTTCACGCACCTGCTGGTGTTTATATTGCAATTGCTTTTCATAATTTACAAATTGCCATTTGCATCCTCCGCAAAAACCGCTATATGTACAGGCAGCTTGGATGCGATCCGGTGAAGGTTCCAAAAGTTCTAAAACACGCGCCTCGGCATAATTTTTCTTTTTTTTGACGATGCGCGCCTTAACACGATCTAGTGGAATGGCTTGCTCGACAAAAATTGCAAAACCCTGAACCCGGGCCAAACCTTTGCCGCCAAAAGCAGCCTGCTCGATAAACAGATCTATTTCTTGTCCTTTTTTGATTGTCATAAACTCGTCCAAATTCGGAGAACGCTCATGCCAAGCATTCTTGATATTCACTTCAAATCAGATAATTACCTGCTCAAAGGCACGTTACATTTACCGGACACGGCCAATGCGCCAATAGTTATCGGTTGCCATGGACTGATGGCTGACCGCCAGTCGCCCAAACAGATAGCATTAGCTGAGGCATGTAACAAGGACAACATTGCCTATTTCAGGTTTGACCATCGAGGTTGCGGGGATAGTCAGGGGGATTTTAACACCGTCACCACCTTGGCTGCACGCGTCAAAGATCTTCAACAGGCGATACTGCAGATGCGCTCTCATCCAAAAATTGGAAAACTGATTGGATTATTTGGCAGCAGCTTTGGAGGGACCGTTGTTTTAGCAACAGGTTCAATCACCGATGTGCCGTCAATTATAACTTATGCGGCGCCGGTATCCAGTCTGGCAATAAACCGTACTGTTTTGCAAGAAGACACATCCGATCAGCCATTGCCGGTCAACGCTAAAACTAAGCTCAATTTTAACCTGGTAAAAGATTTGAAAAATGTATCAAACATATTAATTATCCACGGAGAAAAAGATAAATTGGTCCCCCTGGAACAAGCACACCTTATCTATCGTCATACCCGAGACCCTAAAAAACTTATTATCCAAACCAAAGGAGATCATCGCATGTCCAACCGGGGCCACCAAATAAACTTTGTCAAACAAAGCGTGCATTGGTTTAAAGCCTGTTTGGCAATTAGCAAATAATATAGCCGCAAAACAAAAAAGGCAGAACATGCGTTCTGCCTTTTTCTCGTATACCAGTTACTCGTGTAGCTGGATAAATGTATTGCGCCTTTGAAACTAAATTATAAAAAAACCATCTATATGTATATGTATAAAATTTATCGCGACTGCTCCCGGCAATAAATTACCGGGCATCTAAACGCCTTGCGGCGTTAACGTATCAAAGCCCGATACGCAAAACATTTCTCGCTGCGTTATGATAACGATTTGCAACAAAGGTGCAAAAAGGGCAGCGATGAGTTCTTATCGGAAGTGACATTTCTGAACAACTTTAGGGTCAATGCAAAAAATTTATTTTACTAAATCCAATTTCATTTTTTTTGAAAGATTGTAAAGAGCAATAGTCAATCCACTGGCAAACCACCAATAAATTTCATACAAATCCATACCAAACAATCCAAGCGTCAATCTTACCATAATAAAAAGATAAACTGCCAGGGCGGACGCCTCGACAATTTTCAAATCCATAAAGTACTTTTTTAAATCTTTATCATTATTATTTAACAGTTTTTTTTCTATTATTTTCTTTCTCTCAGATGCCGCATCTTTGATACTATTCAACATCTTAAGCATCTTGTAAATCAAAAGGCCAAATACAATCAACCCTTGTATTCCAATGTTTGTCGCAATTTCCAGATACAAGTTGTGGGTATCTTGTTTTCTTCCGAACACTTTACTCCGGATCAACGGGAAAGCGCCTACTCCGACACCTAAAGGATTATCAAGAAAAATAGCCCACGCATCTTTAATTATCTGAATACGGGTGCTTGCGGATCGTCCTTCTTTCTCTTTCCCGGAAAAAATGGACTCAAACCTGCCCTTGTAGTCATCCGGAACCAATTGAAAAACAATTAACCCAATAAAAAATACGACAATATACTTTTTTATTTTTTTGGTTTTTATTTTATAAATTGCCAACATAACAAATAAAACCATTGCGACATACCCCGTTCGAGACCCGGTAAACAGTATGATATTTAATGCAAAAAGCGCTTGAAGCAAAAGTACGGCTTTAATTTTCCGATTAGCAATAGAGAAAAAAGCGAAAATAAATGGCAGCATGCTTACTGCCATACCGGAAAATGAATTTGGATGCCTATATAATGGAGTTGCTCCATGCAATCGCATGATACCTTGATTTTGCCAGACCAGATTCCCGCTAATTTGTCCGACAAAACCTTCTTGCCCCATTTTCAGATAGGCCAGCATAAATGCCCCGATAAAAAAAACCAAAGCTCTGGGGCTTTTTACGAATGCAATAATAAACCATGCCATAAATGCAAATTTAATTACACGATCAACAAATATTTGCCATGAATGATCAAAATCAATCGAAAGCGGCACATATAAAAATACCAATGCCAAATACATAAAAAGATAAAGTGTTAACGGGCAGCGCAAGCTATCTATCCGCGTATAGAATATGGCAAACACAGATAAGCTTGCTGCGTATAAGAATTCAAAGCGGATTTCACCTAAAAATGGCCATCTGTACCCCATCTGCAAATACCATACGATTACATATCCGCAAAACGCAAGCAATACTGCCAGAGAGGTTTTTTGGTATTCGGGCAACTTAAAGTCTAATTCTTTATTTTGCATATCGAAAACCGGTATTTTCCTGATTTTTCAGCCATAATTGAATTAATAGGATAAATATCAACCGTTGTATTACTACCGAAAACAGTTCTGAAATAATGAACCAGTTCTTTCTCTCTATTAAGATTATAGTCTTTCCCGGGCACAATATTGATTTGCAGACAATTAATACTGTCTTGAATTATCTGCATCTGATCAAGGCCCTTGATTCTCGTCAACGTGTTTTCAATAAGTGAAATTCCGGCAACCCTGGTTCCATCGGGTTTGAATAAGAAATCGGCCGTACGGCCGGCCACGCTTTCCATTAGCGGCAGGCCCCTTCCGCATTCACATTTTTTGTTTGAAGCAATCCCCACATCCTCTACTTTGTAGCGGATAAACGGCATGGCCCAATTCATTAAATCGGTTATAACAATATCGCCTGGCTGACCGGGCGCTGTTTGTCTTCCATTTTCATCTATGAATTCAATGAAAAGGTGCTCTATGTTTAAATGCATTCCATTGTGTTTTTCACATTCAGATGCAATAAGGCTAACCTCTTCGCATCCATAACGGTCGGTCACTTTGGTATTAAAAACACGCTCAATGAACTTTCTTTCATGGGGCATTAGCATCATCGATGAAGATATGATTCCCTTAGGCCGAACGTTATTTATTCCTAAGCGATCAAGAAATTGCGCCAGGATAAAAATCGAATGGGCATGCCCAAAAATCAAGCTTGGTTTTTTTTTTTCCCATTGTCGTGTGAAAGCCCTTACAGATTGGTTTGTTACAGCCATTGTGTCTAAATAAATATTAGGCGACAACACCCAACTTTTGGCTTTATTTTTAATTGTTTTCGGCAATACCGGGTTTCCCCATATAGCGCCCACCGGCTCTCCGACATCCCAACCCGACCATCGATCATGCCGCCGGGCTACGGCATTTCGCATTTCACTGCAGGCCTCGCTGATATAAATATCAAGTGCTTTTCCGGTAGATCCACCGGTTTTAAAGCACAGCAAACGATTTTTGTTATAACCGGAGCTAATCATGCTGTTCAGATTAGTGCGAATATCCTTTTTCGTAAGAACCGGCAATTTGCCAATATCTGAAAAATCTTTTATATCATCGGGCTTTAAACCGGCTTTATCAAATCTATCCTGATAGAATTTATTGTTTTTATAACTAAAATGTATCAGTTTTTTTAAACGCTGGAATTGAATCTTCCGTAATTGGCTTTCAGGAAGATATTGGGATTTTTCCAAAAGTCGCCAATAATCATATCTCGGACTTTTTTTAACTTTAAAATAAGCTCTATCCAAATATTTTCTTAAAGAAAGTTCTATTGTTTTCATAAGGCTAAAAGCTTTAAATAGTAATATTGGTGCTTTTTAATCATTTTTTCCATAGAATATAATGTTTTTACTTTGCTGATATTATTTTTTCCCATACGCAATCGCATATCCGTATCTTCTATTAAAGTAACTACATAACCGGCCATGGCCTCAACATCGCCAACCGGAACGCAAAAGCCGTTCACCCCATGTCCGACCATCTCTTTATTCCCGCCTGCTCTAGTGACCACTACCGCTAAACCGCAAGCCATATATTCTATGACCGCATTGGAAAAGCCCTCGGTTTCTGAAGTATTTAAACCAATTGTAAACTGTTTAATATAACTGTAAGGCTCATCCAAACGGCCCGTAAATTCAACTGAATCTGCGATCTTTAGTTCTTCACAACGCCGTTTCAGGCAATCTTTTTGATTGCCATCGCCAATAACAATAAATTTTGCATTCTTACATCTTTTTTTAACCAAGGCTGCAACTTCGATAAAATCTCCCATACGTTTGACAGCACGATTGAAGTTACCCACAATTCCAATCACAGGATTTTCAGAATCTGATTTTCCAAACTCTGTATCATCTGCAACCTTATCCTTTTCAAAACCATTGCTGATAACATGTATTTTTTCAGGTTTAATTCTATCTGTTAAGGCAAAATGTGATTTTACCGCCTCCGAATTTGATAAAAATCCATCTGCCATTTGATAGGCTAACCGCATTTTAAAATTTTCTTTTGAGCTGCGCCAAAATCCCAAATCGCGGAATGTTCCAATAAGCTTTACCGGTACGAAACATTTGAGAGCAGCCCCGATAATTGCCGAGTCTTGAAAAAAGGTTTGAACAATATGGATATTGTGCTTTTTGCAAAAACAGATTAGACGCTTTAACGAATTAACAACTTTCCGACTTAAAAGCCGTTGTGCATCCAATTCTATTTTTTGACATGAGATAGAATCGATAAATGAAGAAGATGGCCGAAGCGTACATAGATAGGGCCTGAAGTTTGAGGATAATTGCAGCCTATTTATCAAAGCCGCTAATTGTTTTTCCGTACCACCGGGCTCCATACGCTCAATTATATATAAAATATTAGTCCGCACTGCTGCCTAGCCCTTTATATATTTGATAATATGAGTCGGCCATTTGCTCACTGGTATAATTTTGTCTAAAAATGCGATTTGCCGTCTTTGCCAATTCAAACCCTTTTTCCGGAAAGTCATAAAGTTGAGCAATGGCATCAGCTAAACTTAATGGATCGCGTGCAGGAACAAGCATTGCACTATAGTTGTTTTTTAAAACGTAAGGGATACCTCCTACATGTGAAGCAACGATGGGTATTTGAGCACGCATTGCTTCCAAAATAGTAATAGGCAATCCTTCTGTAAGCGATGGCATAATAAGCGCTTTGAAATACGGCAAAGCGTCACTGGCATTTTCTTCAAACCCGGGCATAAGCACGCAATCACTAAGCCCCAATTGTCTGATTTTTTCCTCGAGATAACTCCGCTGGCCACCTTCACCCAAAATAACCAAACGAACTTTTTTTCCTCGATCAATTAGAAGTTTTAGGGCATATAGCAGATAAATAAAGCCTTTTTCAGATGACAGCCGCCCCAAAGAGCCAATGACAAATTCTTTGTTGCAATTTTTTTTAATTTCGGGATTTATGTCAGATTCAATCCTTTTAACAACAGGGCAAATGCCATTATTGACAACGTTTAACTTGATTGCCGGAATCCTTTTTAGCGCGGGATGATCCATCATTGCCCGATTGACAAGAACAACTCTTTCAATAAATCTCAAACTGATACGATCCAAAAATTCATATGCTTTCAACTTGGTAAAACCCGCGACACAAGTCCAGCCATGTAAAGTAGACACCATTGGAAGGCGTCTTATTTTAAGTGGCAGCAATCCGAATAAAATGTTACCTTTGTAGCCATGCGAGTGCAAAATGCTAATTTGCTTTTTTCGGGCATACCGTAAAATTTCTAAGGCTCCATAAAAGTTGGGGCCTGGACGCATTCTAAATTTCTGAACCAAAATGCCTCGTTTTATTGCATGCTTTTCAATGGCTTTTTCTTCCAAGCCTATCTCACCGATGCTGGCGATTTCAGAATCAATTCCTCTTTTAATCAATTGCTCGACGAGATTCAAAAGCATGACCTCCGCACCATACATTCCCCCGCTATCAATAATGTGCAAGACTTTCAAATTGAATTTCCATTGATTTTTTGAACGAATTTTTGATTCATATTTTTAGGGGCTTGAAAAGCAAAATTTTCCCCTTAATTGCGATTTAATTGAATTCGTTTTCATGATGAGCATATTGCCCGTCCAAAAACAGGCAAAATTTTGAATGCAACGAAGATATCCGAAAAATCGGCCATTTATGGATGGGCACAAGCCTAAGAGCCTGTTGATGCACAACATCATACAAATTCAAAAAAAGTAAACTTAGGCGATTGGCGGAAAAGAATATACCAGATTGAGCAGAATTTTTTTTCGTATTCAAGGCGTGCCAAAGTTTGCATACTTAACGTATTCGGGCTTTGGCATAACGCAGAAGACGGGAAAAAAGACATACAAGATGGTAT
>JAAERL010000129.1 GCA_024230435.1 Desulfobacteraceae bacterium | reverse complement strand
TGTCACCGACCTCACGGTAAATGCCCATCGCCTGGTTATGATATTCAATGGCCTTGTCGTGCTGGTCAACGGAAAAAAAAACATTCCCCAAATCTTTTAAGCTGTCTGCCTCAGCTTGCCTGTCACCGACCTCACGGTAAATGTCCATCGCCTGGTTATAATATTCAAAGGCCTTGTCGTGCTGGTCAACGGAAAAAAAAACATCCCCCAAATTTTTTAAGTTGTCTGCCTCAGCTTGCCTGTCTCCGGTTTTACGGGTTATGTCCAGCGCCTGGTTATAATATTCAATGGCCTTGTCGTACTGATCAAGGTAATCATAAATGACCCCCAGATCTTTTAAGCTGTCTGCCTCAGCTTGCCTGTCTCCGGTTTTACGGGCTATGTCCAGCGCCTGATTATGATATTCAATGGCCTTGTCGTGCTGATCAAGGGAATCATAAATGTCCCCTATATCTTTTAAGCTGTCTGCTTCGCTTTGTCTGTCACCGACCTCACGGTAAATGCCCATCGCCTGGTTATGATATTCAATGGCCTTGTCGTGCTGGTCAACGGAAAAAAAAACATTCCCCAAATCTTTTAAGCTGTCTGCCTCAGCTTGCCTGTTTCCGGTTTTACGGGCTATGTCCAGCGCCTGGTTATAATATTCAATGGTCTTGCTGTAATCGCCAAAAAAATTGTTAACGTTGCCCATGTCTTTTGAACTGCCTTCCATACTCAATAACTCCATAGTCTTATTCCTCGTTTTTTATTGTTTTTATTGTTTTTAACATTAGTTTTTTTTTAAGTTTTAAAATTATGGGGAATTCGCTGCATCAAGCATTTTTAAAAATTCAATCATCCAGATATAACCGCCGACCTTATCAAGAGTGCTCCCGGATCGAACCAACAACCATGGCAAAATATTTCCACGTTTAGCCGTAGGTTATCCTTCATGCCGAGAAGACTTCTTGCCTCGCGCAGCGAAGGTGGGAGATGAATCGGCATTTTCCAAATTGACAATAATAGTAATATCTTATATTTGGTGCGGATGCAAATCAATAACCGGAAAGCCTTCAAATACAGGATCTATCCGAGGAAATCGCAAATCACGGCACTCGAGAATCAGTTTTCCATGTGCCGGTATCTGTACAACTGGAATTTTCAGGACAGAATTGATAAGTATAAAAAAGATAGTATTTCGGTTACCTACAACGATCAGGCTAACAAATTGTCCGAACTGAAAAAACAGCTCCCCTGGTTCAAATCGGTATACTCTCAAGTGTTGCAAGATGTTTTAAAGCGCCTGGGCAAAGGATTCCAATCGTTTTTTCAAAGGACAAAACAAGGCGGGGTTCCCGGCTTTTCCAAGTTCAAGAAAAAAGGCCAGTGGAACAGCATCACATATCCGCAATACAAAAAACATTCTGCCGATATAATCAGCGTGCCAAAGGTTGGCAATATTAAAATGCGCTGTTATCGGCGAATCGGCAAAGGTCAAATCCCTGGCGATTACCAAAGACGCGGACAAGTGGTTTGCCTGTTTTCCGGTTGAGCACACGCTTGACATCGAGCCTAAGCAGGACGTGTCTTCGGCTATTGGAATTGATCTTGGCTTGAAGGATTTTGTCTATGATTTGAATGGAGAGTCCAAACCGGCTCCGCGGTGTCTCAGGCGAAGGGAAAAACAGCTTAGGCGATTTGCAGTTAAAGAATATACCATCTTGTATGTCTTTTTTCCCGTCTTGTGCGTTATGCCAAAGGTGCGAATACGTTAAGTATGCAAACTGATCAGCAAAACTTTGGAACGCCTTGAATACGAAAAAAAATCGACGCTCAATCTGGTATATTCTTTTCCGCCAATCGCCTTAAGCGGCTTCAAAAACGGCTTTGTCGAGCCAAAAAAAGAACTGACAAATATTACAAACTTCTTAAAGCTGTTCAGAAATGTCACTATCGAATCAAGTGTGCAAGAAACGACTTTCTTCACAAAGAGGCTAAATCGGATTACATTTTTTACGAAGACTTGCAAATCAAAAACATGGTCAGAAGGCCAAAGCCTAAACACCGCGAAGATACCGGAAGAGTATTTGCCCAACGCAGGTAAGCGCCTTAACAAATCCATTTCCGATGCCGGATGGGGTACGGGTAGGTTCCTGCTATTTCTTCAATATAAGGCTCAAGCTTTGGGCGAACATGTTATTGGTGTTCCTGCGCACTATACATCCCAAGAATGCTCTATGTGTCATAAAATCGTAAAAAAGTCTCTTTCGATAAGAACTCATCGCCGCCCTTTTTGCACCTTTGTTGCAAATCGTGATCATAACGCATCGAGAAATGTTTTACGTATCGGGCTTCGATACGTTAACGCCGCAAGGCGTTTAGATGCCCGGTAATTTATTGCCGGGAGCAGTCATAACATGGATAAAGCACCCGTTGCCATCGTCGTCATCGTCGCCGCCTCCGTTGCCGTCTCCATTAGGACTGCTTCCTCCACTGGATGTGCCGTTTACTGTAACAGTGCAGGTATCAACGGCATAAGCCCGGTTTTTATCATCTGCCCTGAGTTGGAAAACCAGTTCCGAAGAGACCTCAGGCGCAGTAAAAGTCGGTGTAAGGGTGTCTGCCCCTGAAAGACTTACGCTTGTACCGCTGGTTTGAGTCCATTGATAAGAAGCAATGCCGATTCCTTCAGGGTCGCTGACACTTCCGCTGAGCTGTACCGAAGCCAACCCATCAACACTTGTGCTGGTTCCGGCATCCACCGTGGGCGGATCATTATCCGGTTCGATACCCGTAACGATATACTGGACACCGGCATCCCAATCGTATCCGCCGGCTTTGAAATTACTGGTGATTGTGTAATAATTGTCTTCATGACCATCCCACCCGTAATTAATATGAACATAGTCTATTATGCCGCTCTGGTAACCATCGGCAATCACTTCGTGGCCGCCATAGATTCCATCGGGAGCCAAAAAAATAGATAGAATAACCGGCCGCGGCGGATCAGCGTCAAGTTCGGCCTGAAATAATGCGAACCACTCAGACGAATCGGCATAATCCTCTCGATCTTTAAACTGCATCGATGTCTTGTATTTGAAATAGACATCCAAAATTTCATCGGCCCATGCCTGGCTTGACGATGTTCCGCAACCAAAGTCCATATCCGTTGCTACCCCCAGATGGTATATCAGCAGTGACACGGCGTCTTGTTGCGCTGTAGAGCTCGAACCGGTCAGTACATCCGGCATATTATCCCAATCGTATGTCGCAGCGCCGAAATTCACAGACAACGTTTCAGTGTTCCATGTATAGGAACGGCTTCCTTCGCCCTGTGCAGGCCAGCTCCAATATCGCAACACCTGCGCCCAGGCGGTGGCTACGCAGCCAGCCAGGGTGTTGCCGCTAGAGCAGCCGTTATCGGGAGCCTGGAGGTTGTAGGGTGAATCCTGTCCCCAGGCCGTTGACAGCAAAGGAGTCACTGTTGCAGCCCGTATCTGGCTTGCCTGAACCGTTTCACGGGCAAACTGCGCATTGGTATACTGCGTCCAGGCTTCGGCGATTCTGATAGCAGCCCCGCTGGTTTCTGGAGACTGCCGGACAGCTTGTGTTTGGAACTGTTGACGCTCAAAAGCCAGCCGTTGAACGTTCCGGTGCAGCTCAGGAACGATCCACGCTTCAAGGCTGTTGGGCTGATCCGTTTTTTCAGGGGAAAATGAGGACTTGCAGGAATAAAACAGAACCGGGGCGAATTCATCGTCCACGGCAATCAACAGATGACCGCTTGGCTCCACGGAAAAATTATAGGCCACAGGAACATCATCGCGTATTACTGTTTCCCAGGTGCTGATAACCGGCGAGTCACTACCGTTCCAGTCTCCATAAAGGGATAAGTGCTCAGCGATTTTAGACTCGGCCACCTGTTGGGCCGTTTGATGAGAAACCTCTTGGCAAAAAACATTATCGGCCTGCCAAAACAGCAGGATAAAAAGACTGAATATTAACCACGAAAAAAAGGATTTAGCCATTTTAAAATTCACTATATTCTGAATCATTCATGATCACCTTTCCCACCAAGGCGCTTTTATTCAATACAAAGGTTTTCATAGCCTTCAGGCAGCCCGGAGCCACCGGTTCACCAAAGGCCCGGTCCGGGTTTTCCAAAAAAACCGTGATTCGGCGGCAAAAACCCGGTCGCATCTGCCGAGCCTGCCCATTTCCGTCTATCAGGCTGAATTTCCAATCAAACAGTTGGGGATAATAATGTTTTTTAATCAGAGTTGCCGGATCCATAATGCCCTGGAAAGATACGCTTTTGTATCTTCCTTGCTTCATAGAAACGGGGCGGCTTGTTAAGCCGCCCCGCCGGCTAAAGGAAGATATATAATATCTTTCAGAGGCTCCCCCGCGAAGCCTCAGTAAGATTATCGGCATTTTTGACAGAATCTTTAGAGCCTGTTTGGTAGCCACGGTAAATTTATATTACCGTTAACCCATTGATTCGATTGGTTTGGTGAGTACTTTGCGAGCCTTTAAAATCAAAGACTTACGAATAGAATAAATTTACCGTGATTTGGTAACTAAGGCGTTTTGTGTTAAGCAAAATACCATCGTCTGATCCGGAATAAGGCGATTGGCGGGAAAAATCGTCTAAGTGCACACATATCTAAATAATAATGAGATTTACACAGCAGGTGGCCCGCGCCGGTTCAGCGCGTAACAGATAGATTATCTTGCGGCTAACACCGCAAAATAATAACGAAGCGCTCAATCAGATTGTTCGTGCTCGATCTTGCGCATGATTTTTATCATTTTTTCAGCTACAATCATCTCTTCGGGAAATAACAATCCCGCGGATACCCAAGACTCAATTGCTTGTCGGGGCACGTTCAGGGTCCGCACGTACTTTTCCAGATCGCTCCTATGCGAAAAATCGATTTCGCTTCGCAATTCATGGGACAAAGAATTGTCTTCATGGCATCGCAGGCAAATGTCAACATCGCATGTTTGAACAACTTCAACTTTTGGTTGAACGCTGTCAGTCTTAAATATGGCCTCCAAAATTTTTTTTAAAAACATAAGGCGCCTCGCATGTGTAGCGACAGCTTAAAACTGCAATTGCACGTTAACAAATCCTGGCATATCAATGCTCGGATTGATATTTCCAATCAGATTCGCAGAAGATAAAAAATGATCTGCTGTTGCACAGAATTCGGACTCGTTTTCAGGGTCTTGGGGATTGAAAATCGCCCCTTATTGCGCCGTATTTGAAATCGTTTTAAAGGCGCACAGATGGCAGGCATGCTTCATTTATCCGCGCCCTTTAGCGCAACGTGAGAAAACGAAGTCAAGGGCAATATAAATCAAGCCAGGCAAGACCGGCTGATGCATATCTTCCACAAATCTCAATCGCCAGAAGACTCTGCTATGTTTATCAAATTCGTTACCGCCGTCTAACCATGCTGGAGACATTATCGGTAGAATCAAATATAAAGTTAAATATTTTCTCAGGTGAGCGCAATCGTGCGTCTCACAAAAATTAAGAATTGGGGGAAATCATCTATCATTTTCCCCTAATCAAAGGGTTGATTTGCCAATAGGCGCTAACGATGAATATAGGCACTCAAGAGCGCATGACAATGCCCGTGTAACCCACAAAGCTGTCACCGGGGCTTTTATCGTAAGAAGTTGCATAGGCAACGGTTTGCGCCTTATCAGCGCCTAATTGGATCATCGCTTGTATTGCCGCGGCCGCCGCACCTGCGCAACAGGCATTCTGATTTTCGATACCCTCTTGGATAACTTTTTCCGGCGCAAGCTCAAGCATTGCGTCAATAGCGCGCCGGTCATTTTCCTCGCATACCCAGTTCAGGGCCTTTTGTCCACTGCCTTTGGGCTGGAATCCATAATTATGCCCGTAATGGGTTAAATCCGTAGACCCAATAATTTTTACATGTTTACGATGCTCTATAGCCCATTGGGCAACCGCTTGTCCGATTTCCAGGGATTGCGATGCCGGCGGCACACCCAGGGCCAAAACCCGTGAAGGATCAAGCAGGTATTTTACAAAGGGAAGTTGCAATTCTATGGTATTGTCGTGGTTAAAAAGTTTGGTTGTTTCCTTTTGGAATTTAAACCGCCGAATCAGATCATGGGCCAGATCCTGCTCCACGTCAAGAGTTCCGAACGGCGTTTGCCAGGCTCCTTCGGGCATTATGAAATTTGGCGATCCGGAATGCAAGTGCATGCCGAAAAGAACAACCACATCAATGGGCTGCTCATCCTTAAGCAGATTGATCACACGGCAGGCCAGCTCGCCGCTGTAATACCAGCCGGCGTGGGGCACAATCCCCCCTATCCAGAACGATTTGCGCAATAAGGTGTCTTTTGGACCGGATAAGAATTGGTTAATTTCAGTTTCACACTCTTTTTCGTTGGCCGGATACCAGCTTCCGGAAAATACCGGCTTTCGGACTTTCATGGCAACCTCCCGCCCACAACGCCGCAGTTGTTAAGGTTATTGGATTATTGGATGCTCCAAGCCATTGTATACCCAAATCTCCGGCATTGTGAGCCTTTTGGCTTTTCTTTCTGAAAATCGTGCTTATTGTTGAACGTGTTATTTTTGGATGCGCCCGGTTTTGAAAAAAAACTCAACGCTCAGGCGGCATAAGCCTTTAACGTGTCCATCCCGGCACGCACTATGTTTATCGCCGTTTATCGCCGCATTTCATCCCGATGTTGAAAAACTGAGAATTTTTGCGGAAAAAACTAAAATAGCTTAATAATTATACTTGCATCGTATAATAAAACTTAATGGCAAGGCAATAGCAAGGGAGGTCTTCATGTGGGAATATTCGGATAAAGTAAAGGAACATTTTTTAAACCCCCGGAATGTCGGTGAAATCAAAAACGCCGATGGTGTTGGAGAAGTCGGCTCCATGGCCTGCGGGGATGCTCTAAAACTCTCATTCAAAGTCGATGGTCAAGGGATAATCACCGATGCGAAATTTAAAACGTTTGGCTGCGCTAGCGCGATAGCCTCCGCTTCTGCCCTAACAGAGCTATTGATTGGCAAAACCATTGAAGAGGCTAAAAAAATTACCAATGATCATATTGCCGAATATCTGGGCGGACTTCCCAAAGAAAAAATGCACTGCTCTGTTATGGGGCAAGAAGCCTTGGAAAAGGCCATCGCATGTTATAGAGGTGAGCCGGACAAACAAGTTGAAGGAAACATCGTGTGCGAATGCTTCAAT
Organism: Desulfobacteraceae bacterium; assembly: GCA_024230435.1. Taxonomy (GTDB): domain Bacteria; phylum Desulfobacterota; class Desulfobacteria; order Desulfobacterales; family Desulfosarcinaceae; genus UBA2230. The sequence continues at coordinate 4,594 of JAAERL010000129.1, read as the reverse complement.
GTAACCGACAAACAGATCGAACGCGCCTTATCCGGCCATAACTTAAAAACGATCGAGGACATAACCAACTATGTAAAAGCCGGTGGAGGCTGCGGTAAATGCCACGAAGCCATTGAAGGGCTCATCACCCAATTTACAGGGATTACCGTGGAAAAAGCCCCCAAACGCAAACCACTGACAAACATTGAAAAAATCAGGCTCATCGAAGAAACCCTGGACCGGGAAATCAGACCTGCGCTGAATCAGGACGGAGGCGACATTCAGCTTATCGATGTGGACGGCAACCGCGTAATGGTTAAACTAAAAGGCCAATGCGCCGCCTGCGCCATGTCCCAGGTAACACTAAAGGATTATGTTGAAACCAAGCTCAAGGAATTGGTTACCGATGAGCTCATCGTAGAGGAGGTATCCTGATGAATCCAATCTATCTTGATAACAACGCTACAACCCGGGTAGCCCCTGAAGTCGTGGATGAGATGCTGCCCTATTTTTCCAAATTTTACGGCAATCCTTCCAGCATGTACAACTTTGGAGGAAATGCCGGCATGAAAATAAAACAGGCCAGAGCCAAGGTGGCGGAATTGATTGGCGCTTTACCCGAAGAAATCGTTTTTACCGCCTGCGGAACAGAAAGTGACAATACCGCCCTTTGGGCGGCCCTGAGGGCAAATCCGCTCAAGCGCCATATCATCACGTCCGCTGTCGAACACCCGGCAGTGAAAAATCCGGCAGAATATCTTTCCCGAAACGGCTATCACATCACTTTTGTTCCCGTGGATCATCTCGGACGCCTTGACCTGGATTTTTTTCACCAACACTTGAGCGATGATACGGCCATCGTCAGTTTTATGTGGGCTAATAACGAAACCGGCGTCATCTTCCCGGTGGAACAGATCGCGGAAAAAGTAAAATCAAAGGGAGCCGTATTTCATACCGATGCTGTCCAGGCCGCGGGTAAACTGCACATTAACATGGCTGAAAACGGCATTGACATGCTCTCTTTGTCAGGCCATAAGCTGCATGCTCCAAAAGGTGTTGGTGTTCTTTATGTGCGCAAGGGCACCAAATTCGCGCCTTTTATGATGGGAGGCCATCAGGAGGCAGGAAGAAGGGGGGGCACGGAAAATGTGGCCTCAATCATCGGCATAGGCAAAGCCGCCGAGCTGGCGGCGGAAAAGATGGAAGAAGAAAATACAAAAATCAAAGCATTGAGAGACCGACTTGAATTTGAGCTGATCCGCCGCATCCCGAATGCCATTATAAACGGCGATTGCCAAAACCGCCTGCCCAATACCACCAGCATCGCTTTCGAATACGTAGAAGGTGAAGCAATCCTGCTGATGCTGGACGAACACAATATCTGCGCCTCTTCGGGCTCGGCCTGCACATCCGGTTCTCTGGAGCCTTCCCATGTGCTGCGGGCCATGGATGTGCCTTTTACCGCCGCCCACGGCTCCATCCGTTTCAGTCTGAGCAGGTACAATACGGCCGAAGAGATAGATTTTGTAATTGAAAAACTGCCCCCGGTAATCGAACGGCTGCGCAGGATGTCACCTTTCTGGGGCCAAAAGACGGCGTGTCAAACCACAGCCATTAAGTAGAAAAGACAGATAACGCCAAATCGTCTAAACACATGCAAGCATCCATATTGCCGAACCCTTGTCACAAATCTGCAGCACGCCTGATTCATAAAGACGGACACGGCTGCTGTCCGGCCACCGCAAATCACGTACTGTATATAGAATAGGTAAAAGTGCGTGATTTGCAATTACTACCGCTATTAAGTTGCAGTACTGTTATAATATGAGTTGATATACTCTTTTCGTTTTTTATGATCTTATTATGCCACAAAAATGAAATTAATTGCGCAAATATGGTTGCCAATTGTATCACCTCTTTCTTCCAATTCTTAATTTGATTATTGGGAATGAATCCTTTTGATTTTTTTGAAAAAATAAAACCATCCATAAAATATTCAATATTTTTAGAGACATACATATATAAAGCGATTTTATTAAAACCGCCTGTTATTATGCTGAAAATCAAAAGTCTTCGATTTTGGGTTAGTCGGCATGATACTTGCTCTGCCATTACAGTGCTATGTAATAGTGTGGATAGAGATAGAGATTGATGTTTCGGGATTTTAATTTGTTTTAACTAAATAGGATTATGTGATCAAAACTTAAAATTATATCACAGTAAATTGCACTTATTTTGCTTTTACAACGGCGTTTGCAAAAGCAGTAGCAGTGATAACAATCAAGAAATAGGACTATACTGTACCTACGGAAACACATCAGGTAATCTGATAAATGAAACCGCTCTGCTTTAGGGTCATGGACAATGCGAATATACTACTTATGCTTGTCCTTAAATTCGTTTTCGTTATGTTGCGTCAATGTGCACAGGCAATGAGTATGTATCCATAGACGCGCCTTGAAAACGAATCTAAAACCGGCGCAATACCGGTATACTGGCATCTTCCAAAACCCTTAGGATATGAACTGCCCCTGCCATGGTATTACCGCTTATTCTTTTCGCCAAATTTCTGGTGAATGGCAACCATGAATCAAAGTCCGCAGACGGCAGGACAAGTCAAACAATTGAATATTTCTTAAAAAATCAGAGACGGTGACTGCCCCTATTATTGTTACATTGGCGGTTAAAACAAAATACTATTTTGGAGTATTAAAAAACAATTTGAAGAGAAGAAAATAGGAGGAAATATGAAAATCAAGAGATGGTTTGCTGTTAGCTTGTTATCGGCAATTATAATTACCGTATTTTCAATGAATTGCTTAGCTGCGATATCTGTTGAGCAAGCAATTTCAGATAGCCCTCAAAGCAGAACTCTTGCTTTTAGCGGTTTGGCATTTTTGACAGGAGATTTATGTTCGGACAGTTTTTTTCCCCCAGGAAAAGTTTCGGATTTTTTCGGATTCCAATATATGCGGGATGTAGAGCCTAATGGATTAGGTCACAATACAGCCTTCGCAGCGACTGTGGGTAATAATATGATATCGATTCTAACAGAAGAACAAATGTCCATACTGAGATCAGCTGCGGAGGAGATAGAAACGTTGGTCGATGAATATGGATACCAGCGATTTGTTTTGATGAAGGCGTTCCGGCGGCTGCTGGACGACGACCTGCCTGAAGGCGCCAGTGGGCTTGATATTGATGCAATTACAGAATTTTCAGGCGAACTATACATCAAAGATGGTGAAATCAGCTACAAAAAAGCCAACGCCTTAGGCAAGGTGATTCTATCCTTGAGCGATGACCAGAAGCAATCCATAGCTGATCTGGATCAGTTGGATTTTTCCGACTGGCCGCAGAATATCGGACAGGCGTCCAATGGTGGCCCTTTATTGATAACCCTGTGCTGCCAGCTTTTTAGCTGGTATACAGGCTCCGTTGAGGCTGATGTATACTTTTGCCCGGAACGTCATGGCACCTATTTTGGGTCTTTTTACTTTAAAGACATCCCTGCGATGATGGCCTCAGGTAACATCACGATTGATGAAGATTTGACTGGTGAGATGGGGGATGCTTTATTGGAAAACCTGACAGATGATCAGGCTGCTCATATCCTTAACCTCGTCGATCTTCAACGCGAAGACCTTGAAAATATTGTAACCCAAAGACGTGAAATCTCCACAATGCTGCGAGGTTTTATGGAAGGGCAAACCGTGGATGAAGAAACCGTCATTTCTATGGTTCAAGACTATGGCCGAATGGACGGTAGCATGCAATACTACTATGCAACCGCTTTTGCCAATGTGAATAAAACCCTGAGCAGTGGGCAAATAGAAACATTGATGGCTCTTCGGGAAAATCATAATGGATATGACTGCACGGGCGCATATTTGTATGCAGAATCAATTGACATGCCGGAAATCATCAATACTGACTTTTTGTTTGGTGAGTCATCTGATGACACTGATGACACTGATGATACTGATGACACTGATGATACTGATGACACTGATGACACGTGTGATGAAGATATCGACTGTGCTATCATAAATGATGACACTGATGACACCGATGACACTGATGACACTGATGACACTGATGACACTGATGACACGTGTGATGAAGATATCGACTGTGCTATCATAAATGATGACACTGATGACACCGATGATACTGATGACACCGATGATTCAGACGACACCACTGACACTGCCGGTAACACAGCGCCTACAGTCTCGAAGATCAAAGCAACTACTGCCGTGGATACTCCGGTTTCAATTACATTGACCGGATCAGATTCTGATGATGACGAACTGACTTATACGGTGACAGAAGATCCTCTACACGGCGAACTTTCAGGAGAAACGCCAAATCTGACTTACATGCCCAAATCGGGTTATGTTGGCAAAGACAAGTTTTATTTCACTGCTTCTGATGGCCAGACGAAAAGCAAACGGACCTCCGTAAGAATTATCATTTCGGAAAGTGGCATCCCCGGCGGCAAAAATGACACCGTTGATTCAGACGACACCGATGATTCAGACAACGCCGATGATTCAGACGACACCGATGATTCAGACGACACCGATGATTCAGACGACACCGATGATTCAGA
>JAAERL010000128.1 GCA_024230435.1 Desulfobacteraceae bacterium | reverse complement strand
GTGACGAAGCAACGGCGGCACTCGATAACGAATCGGAGAGAATCGTGCAAGCAGCCTTGGATAATATGCAAGAAGCAAATGCAAGAACAACATTAGTGGTGGCACATCGCCTCGAGACTGTGAAGAAGTGTGACAAGATTGCCGTGTTGGATACTACACATTCCGGATCAATTTATTTTTTTACACGTTTGGGTAGATTTTTTACATCTCGTTTTACTAGTAAGACCGCTAGATAAAAGATTTTTTACATACGATTTTTGCAGATTTTTGTTTTTAATAGCGGTTTAACTAGGAAAACGAGATGTAAAAAATCTACCCAAACGTGTAAAAAAAATAAATTGATCCGGAATGTGTAGTAGCGGGGGCGTGAAGGAGCAAGGTACTCATGACGAGCTCTTGAAAAAGGAAGGCATTTACCACTCGCTGTGGACCAAGCAAGGGCATTAGGCTGTACAATCGGAGAGAGTGCAGTGTGATGGTATATGCAAACATGCTGTAGCGGCATTGATGGTAAATTAATCAGCCGTAGCTGACATTTCACTTCTTTACTTTTGAGTTTCAGAGAATCGCTGGGGGGAAATGGAGCTGATTCACACGTGCGGCAAGTAATACTTTGAAGGGCTGCATTATCACCT
>JAAERL010000127.1 GCA_024230435.1 Desulfobacteraceae bacterium | reverse complement strand
CTTTTCCGCAAGCGGCAGCGGCAAGCGGGTTTCTAAATATTTCCAGCAGTCTTCTTGGTCCCACGCCGCGCCGTTCAAATCAGGACCGTCCGAGGCGCATCGTTACCGTGCCCGCGGTCCAGCGCACGTCAATCCTTGCCCCAGAGGAAGTGGCGGCAGCAGCAATGCCGTTGCCATCATCATCCCCCCTCCCCGCCGGCTTGAACGCTATCAGACCGGACTCCTTCGACAAATAAACGAGTTCATACCCCTCCTCGGCCACGACGACGATTAGGGGCGCGGAGGTGGGGAATAAAATAATTATGGCGGGGTTTCGTTGTCATTATCCTTTTGCTCTTAAATACTCACGTAAATAATTAGTCATGCTTGTCAAAATCCATCCCCTTTCACACATTTTTTGGCAAATTTTTAAGATGTTGAAATATAGCGTGCGGTTTTCAAATGGCCTTTTTGTAATCAGCATGCTCGATTGAACTGCAAAAAATGATAAAACTTACATAATTTTAAACTGTTTCGACAGAACTTTACTCCTTTCTTTCAAAATACATCCTCTTTAACATGTTTTTGAGCGTTTTTTCAACACTCTCAATCCAATCCATTTCT
>JAAERL010000126.1 GCA_024230435.1 Desulfobacteraceae bacterium | reverse complement strand
GGGGAGCAAATTCCTCCTCGTTCAAATTTCAAAATGAACGTGGAGCAAAGTTCCAGCTGGAAGCAAAACACTCACCATGCGTGTTCTGCGTCGCCCGTAAGGACACTTTTTTTTCCGAACGAGCACGAAGCGCGCTCTTCGTCCCCGTTCCCCGTTCACCGTAAGGATTGGCCTAACCCTAGCTAAACTAATTGGCGAGAAATTTTGCGTCAATTAAATTTGGCGCCAACTAACAAAAAAGCATGTAAAGCTAGCAGAAAAATGGCGGAACCCTCACATAACAACCATGTTGGCAACTTCAGTAGTGTATAAAAGTGATGGCGGGCGTATTTACCCCAATAAACGTGGTATCATTTGATAGCACATTTCATCAGCTTTCCATAGAGCCACTGGTCATCATTGGATCTGCTGTATTCGCCTTCATGTAGCTACCGCTGTGGTCAGATGCTGTGTCTGGCAAGGATTTTTGTTTTAGTGTTTTTAACAGTTAAAGATCTTGCAAAAATAGCAATATTCGTCGAGTAAAATCTCGACATAAATCAACTATAAATATATCAAACGAATAATAATTATTCTTCAATAGTCTTTTGTTTGGCATTCCTAGTGGAATTTTTTGTCTAAGGTCTACTATGAGTGTTTAGTAGGTCACTTGGTTGTTTTGATGTGTTTTTGTGAGTTTTACTAGCTTTCCGCTAGCAAAGAAATCTCCGCCAATTATTTTCGTTCCGCCAATTATTTTCGCC
>JAAERL010000125.1 GCA_024230435.1 Desulfobacteraceae bacterium | reverse complement strand
TTTAGGCATTGCAGAGAGGCGTAGGCACCAATCCAAGTGACTCCAATGAAAAATTAAGGTCCTCCTGTATGCATCTGATGCCTCTGGAAAGTCTCATGAATGCGGTGGAATATACATGTGTCTTATGAGATCACAAAAGAACGGTCTCGAAAGGCCTTCGGGCTCCAGTTTAACCCTAATTTTTACCCTAACTTTGGAGCGTACTGGTGCTAAGAAAAAAGGGAAAGTTGATGGTAGTTGTGCATTTAATTAGCTTAAATATAACACACAAATGACTCATATCTCAGATGGTGTCCCATAACTGTGACTGGATGCATAGTTCGCAATACACCAATCGCAAGCACCAAATACACCAGATATCTGAAGGGCTATTGAAAATTTTTGTTCAATACATGTTACTATATCAATTTTTTGCCCTGATTATGAAAATGAAACTCAAAAAGTCTGAAATTAAATATTTAAAAGGCTATGCAGCATACAGTGCGCTTACAAGCCGCTACAGCTGTTGCTGCT
>JAAERL010000124.1 GCA_024230435.1 Desulfobacteraceae bacterium | reverse complement strand
TCATTATCGGTAATTAAGCGATATATCGAAAACCAGAATAGCGGCATCCATCCTGACACAGGGGCCACCCTACGCTACGCTTAGAGGATGGAGAATGCGCCGCTTATTTTTTGTTCAAGGGAAAAAATTTTTCGCACGCAACGCAGATATCGGGCAAATTGGCCATTTATTGGCGGGCGCCAGGTAACATTGACAATATCAACCAACCTGACATATGGTGACAAAGTGGTTAAACATCCAAGCTAAATACGATCCGGCAAAGATAATATCCAAACAACGGTATTGTGTAACCTTGCGCAAATAGTATACTATTTGTTATTTTTGAGTCTTGGAAACTTCAAATATACCATTATTGCGCTTAGATTTGGATTCATTTTCAACAAGCAAAGATGAGTGCATACTAATTATATATATTAATTGTCTGCGCCCATTGGCGCAACATAACGAAAACAAATCCAAAGGCCATAGCATATAAATCAAGACAGACATGCAAAAGTGGGATATTTGCAGCTTCCAAGACCCTTAAGCTCTATCCACTTTCAATTAACAAATTTAAGGCCATGAAAGACAGGTTTCAAATATTAAAGGGAAAAAGATAGTGAAGATCATAAAATACATATTCATCGGATTGTTAATTTTATCATTAGGCAGCGGGGCTTGGCTTGCAGCCAATATGTATCATTTTGCACACAATTGCCATGAAACAAATGAATCGCTCATAGTTATTGATCTTGCCAGTGGTGACAGCTTGAAAAAAATAAGTAACACCCTTGAATCAACGCAAATCATTTCAGATTCCCTAAAATTTCGATTGCTGGCCCGGATAACCGGTGATGACAAACGGTTAAAGGCTGGCGAATACAAGCTTTCATCTGGTATGTCCCCAATGCAAATACTGGATCTTTTCGTAAATGGAAATGTTTTATTACATGTGCTTACCATTCCCGAAGGCTATACTTTTAAGCAAATCGGGCAATTACTTAACCATCTGGATCTGACAAATGGTGATGACTTTGTAAAAACGGCCGCTGCTGCTGAGACAGTGCAATCTTTTCATCTTGAAGGTGAAACAATGGAAGGCTACCTGTTTCCTGACACGTATCATTTCCCTAAAGGTTTGCCTCCTAAAAAAATCATATCTCTAATGGTCGCTCGCTTTGAGGAACATTTTTCGCAGCAGTGGCGTCTGCGCGCCGAAGAGCTTGGATTTTCCTTACAGCAAATCGTTATACTGGCTTCAATGATTGAAAAGGAAACAGGCGCTCCTTCAGAGCGCAAAATTATCTCCTCGGTATTTCATAACCGTTTGAAAAAAAAGATTCGATTGGCAAGTGACCCAACGGTTATTTATGGGATTAAGGATTTTGACGGAAATATAAAACGCAAACACCTAACCGCCTATAGCCCCTACAACACCTATGTTATTAAGGGATTACCCGCCGGTCCCATCGCAAATCCGGGACGGGCCTCATTAGAAGCGGCTCTTTTTCCAGACAAGACCGATTTTCTTTACTTTGTATCCAAAAATGATGGCGCCCATCACTTCTCAAAAGACATCGAAGAACACAACGCAGCCGTTCGAAAATATCAGCTGCGCCCAAAACGCAAAAAATAATAAAATCGGATAACACTACATATTGAGGTAACCAATGCAAGAATCCCCGTGCAAATTATCACTATCTCAATCAGTTGGTCAGCGGCTGATGATAGGGTTTGATGGAACACAGTTTAACAATGATTTGAAATCCTTCATTCGTGATTTGAATGTTGGGGGGCTTATCTTGTTTTCACGCAACCTTGAAGATCCGGCGCAAATAAAGAGTCTATGCGCCCAAGCTCAATCGTTTGCCGCCGGTTGCAACCAGCCGCCCTTGTTTATTGCTATTGACCAGGAGGGAGGCCAGGTAGCCAGACTCAAACCTCCGTTTACACAATTTACAGGCAATCCTTATATGCAATCAAAACAAGATGCCGTTAATTTTGCCAGCATAACAGCCGGCGAGCTCAAGGAGGCGGGCATTAATATGAATATGGCCCCGGTTTTGGATGTACTGCCTTCCGAAGGCTCGAGCATCATGGAAAAACGTTCATTTGGCAAAGATCCCAAATGGGTGTCCGATATGGGAATCAGTATCATCGAACATCTTCAGGCGAAAAATATTATGGCCGTAGCGAAACATTTTCCCGGTATCGGGCGCACCACGCTTGATTCCCACCTTGATCTTCCGGACCTGGATATCGAACCGGCAGCACTGATTGATCATGATCTGATCCCTTTTAAGGCATCCATTGATCACCGGGTCAGCGCAATTATGCTCTCACACATTCGTTATCTTCAAATGGACCCGCAATGGCCGGCGAGCCTTTCCCCGGCAATAGCAGGCAAGCTGCTCCGCCATGAAATGGGATACGAAGGACTTGTAATCACAGATGATCTTGACATGGGCGCCATTTGCAAACATTACGATGTAACAACCATTGTAAGACAATGCCTTGAAGCTGAAGCAGACATCTTGTTGATTTGCCATCAAAGTGAAAAAATCAATCAAACATATGATGAAATAATCCGGTATATTAAGGACTCGGAAAGGTTGAGTGAAAAAAACAGGCAATCCCGGCAACGAATACTTAAAGCCAAAAAAAGATTTCTTACGTAACAATTAACGCCTAATCAGTGTCCTCGGAGAAATGGTCAATCGCCTTAGAGCTTGGGTCTTATCTGGCGGCTGTAAGCATCCGCGTCAAGTGAGGCGCCTTTACCTGCTTTCAAATTATGATAGCCTACGGCTGCGATCATAGCAGCGTTATCCCCGCATAATGAAAGCGGTGGAATGCGTAAGGTTAGTTTTTCCCTGGATGCGGCTTCGGACAGTTTTGTTCTCAGGCGCTTGTTGGCGGCCACACCGCCAACGACAGCTATTTGAGAACAATTTTTCTTTTTGGCCGCATGCAAAACCTTGTATACCAGAACATCTACTACGGCCTCTTGAAAACCAGCGGCTATATCAGCCCTATGTGAATGATCGATCTTAGGGCAGCTTTGCAGATAACGCATAACAGCCGTTTTAATCCCGCTGAAGCTAAAATCATAGGCTTGTTTATCAACATACGGCCTTTTAAAATAAATGGCCTCGGGATTGCCTTGATGAGCCAAGTCATCAATGACAGCTCCGCCGGGATACCCCAGCCCCAACATTTTGGCGACTTTGTCATAGGCTTCACCGGCAGCGTCATCCCTGGTTTGTCCTAACAGCTGATAATCTCCCTGTGATTTCAGGTAGTAAATGCCTGTATGCCCGCCTGAAGCCAGCAACCCAATCATTGGAAAACAGGGCTGTTTAGAATCGATGCTGACAGTTTGCAGATGCCCTTCCAGATGATCGACGCCGACCAACGGCTTCCCACTTGTAAAAGCAAGGGCTTTTGCAAAACAAAACCCCACCAAAAGCGCGCCTGCAAGGCCGGGCCCTTGTGTTGCGGCAACAGCGTCAATCTCTGAAACAGTTAATCCTGCCTCGTCCAGACATTTTTCTACAACTGGAACTATGGCTTCCATATGCATCCTGGAAGCCAGTTCAGGCACAACACCTCCAAATGTGTGGTGAACTGAAACCTGTGAGGCCACAATGGATGATTTGATGGAACTGCCACTTTCAACAATGGCGGCGGCGGTTTCATCACAAGATGTTTCAATACCAAGTACGATCATTTCCTAATAAATCAATTTCACCCGTTGCTCATCAGCATTACCGCGTTCAATGATTTCTCCGATTACATAAGCTTTTTCATTCATAGCATTAAGCCTGTCCACAACATCAGGTACGGAATTTTGCGGCACTACAGCCGCCAAGCCGATTCCATTGTTAAAAACACGCATCATTTCCCGGTCTTCCACTTTGCCGGCATCTTGTAAAAAATTGAAAATGGGCGGAGCTTCCCAGCTTTTATGCTTAATGGCCAAACCACAGGCTTGGGGGATAATCCTCAATAAATTATCCAAAATACCTCCACCGGTGATGTGCGCCAAACCCTGGATGGGCAACCCCCTCATTAGATGTTGAACCGTCTCGGCATAAATCTTGGTCGGTTCAAGAAGTTCTTCGCCTATGGTGCGTCCTAATTCGGGCACATGCTGATCCACTGTCAATTTTAAAAGATCAAAACAGATTTTGCGCACCAAGGAATATCCGTTACTGTGCAATCCACTTGAAGCTATGCCGATGATTTGATGCCCGACTCGGATTTCAGATCCATCAACAATTTTGGAATTGTCTACGATGCCTACGGCAAAACCGGCCATATCATATTCGTTATCCTTGTAGAAACCGGGCATTTCAGCAGTTTCGCCGCCAATAAGAGCGCACCGGGCTTTTTGACATCCATTACCGACACCTTTGATAATATTTTCAATAACTTGACTTTTAATATTACCGGTTGCCAGGTAATCCAGGAAAAAAAGCGGTTTAGCACCTTGAACGGCAATATCGTTTATACACATGGCTACCAAATCAATTCCCACTGTATCATGCTTATCCATCATAAAGGCAATTTTCAATTTTGTGCCTACACCGTCAGTTGCACTAACCAGGACCGGTTGACCCATATTTGCAACGTTGAGTGAAAACAAGCCTCCAAAACCGCCTATCTCTCCCATTACGCCGGGCACTCGCGTTTTTTGAGCAATTGCTTTTATGGATGTAATCAGTTTATCAGCTTTATCAATATCGACGCCAGAATTAGCGTAAGTCAATGATTTTTTCATTATGGGACTCCTGAAAAGAATAGTGTAATTTCACCCGCCTAAATAGACTGCCCATATCCAAAAGTCAAAACAATTTTTTTGACTTTTTCTTAATCCTTGGATAGGCTTCAGGCTTATATACGATGAATGGAATATCTTATTTTAAATAAAAGGCTTAAATCATGGCAAAGTTTTCCAGACTGAATCGTCTTCCACCTTATGTATTTTCCCAAGTAAATGAAATTAAAATGGAGTCGCGCAGAGCCGGTGAGGATATTATTGATTTAGGAATGGGCAATCCGGACTTAGGCACTCCGGAGCACATTGTCGAAAAACTTGTCGAGGCCTCCCGAAAGCCGCATAATCACCGCTACTCGGCTTCAATGGGTATCACGAAATTGCGCCTCGCTATAGCTAACTGGTACAAAAGACGATTCGATGTCGATATCGATCCTGATAACGAGGCCATTGTAACCATTGGTGTCAAAGAGGGCATGTCGCATTTGGTATTGGCTACCATTCGTCCAGGCGATGTGGTTTTCACCCCCAACCCCACCTATCCTATTCACCCGTATTCCGCAATTATTGCCGGAGGTGATGTACGCGGCATACCAGTTGGTCCCGGGCAGGACTTTTTTGACAATTTAATTCAGGCCACCCGCCAAACGTGGCCCCGGCCAAAATTATTAATTTTGAGCTATCCCCACAACCCGACCACGGAAGTGGTGGACCTTGCTTTTTTTCAAAAAATAGTGGACTTCGCCAATGAGCATGGCATCATGGTAATTCATGATTTTGCCTATGCCGATTTAACCTTTGACGGCTATCAGGCGCCAAGCATGCTGCAAGCCAAGGGAGCCAAAAATACCGGCGTAGAATTTTTTTCCTTATCCAAAAGCTATAGCATGGCTGGATGGCGGGTTGGATTTTGTGTAGGCAATCCTGAAATCATATCCGCCCTGCGGCAGATCAAAAGCTACCTGGACTATGGAATTTTTCAACCCATTCAAATCGCAGCGATTATTGCTTTAAACGGTGATCAAAACTGCGTGACTGAAATAAATGATGTCTATCGCTCCCGCAGAGATACCTTGATTACCGGCCTGAACCGTGCCGGATGGGAAGCCAAAAGTCCCAAGGGCACGATGTTCGTATGGGCCAGAATCCCGAAAGAATATCGTTCAATGGGATCTGTAGAATTTTCAAAATTCCTGATAAAAAAAGCGCAGGTTGCTGTATCTCCGGGTTTGGGCTTTGGCGAGTATGGCGACGAATTTGTCCGCTTTGCTTTAATCGAAAACAATATGCGTATCAATCAGGCGGTTCGCGGCATTCGTAAAACTTTGATACAAAAGCCCTGACAGCGTGCGAAGGAGACTGGTCATGAAACCGGTAAAACTTGGACTAATCGGATGCGGCACCGTCGGTACCGGCGTAGCCCGCTTGCTTATAAATAACAGACATTTAATAGAGCAGCGGACAGGCATACCGCTTCACATAAAATTTATTGCCGATCTGGATACAAAAAAAGATCGGGGCGTAGCTTTCGAACCTGGAATTCTCATTTCCAATGCCTGGCAAATCATTGACGACCCGGAAATTGATATCGTAATCGAAATGATCGGCGGTGAAACGCTGGCCAACGATCTGATCAAGGCGGCAATTGAAAAAGGCAAGCATATTGTTACTGCCAATAAGGCTTTGCTGGCTAAACACGGCAACCAGCTTTTCAAAACTGCGGCCTGCAAAGGCGTGGACCTTGCCTATGAAGCCAGTGTGTGCGGCTGCATACCTATTATTAAGACACTGCGCGAAACACTGGTTTCCAATCAAATCAATTCAATGACCGGAATTTTTAATGGGACCTGCAATTATATTCTAACCCAGATTACCGAAGCGCAAATTTCTTTTAAAGATGCTCTCAAGCAGGCCCAGGCCCAAGGTTATGCCGAAGCCGACCCAACATTGGATGTCGAAGGATTCGATGCAGCCCATAAATTAGCCATTCTAACCAGCTTGGCCTACGGCATGCACATCAATTTTGATGACATCTATATTGAAGGCATTTCAAAGATCACTCCGTTTGACATCAAGCTTGCTGCTGAATTCGGATACTGTATTAAATTGCTGGCCATCAGCAAGAATTTAGGCGATAGGATTGAAGCCCGTGTTCATCCGACCATGATTCCCTACGGCAATATCCTGTCCAATGTTAGAGGAACCCTGAATGCCATCAATATCAACGGGCATGCGGTGGACAATTTATTCCTGTCCGGACATGGCGCGGGAATGATGCCCACGGCAAGCGCCATATTGAGCGACATTGTAGACCTTTCGCGCAACCTTCAACACCACGCTGCTGCGCGAATTCCTCTCATGGGCTGCCAACCTCCGGATATTCAGACAATGCCCATTTTACCCATCACGGATATTCTAACGCGTTACTATTTCCGCTTTACGGCTTTGGATAATCCAGGGGTCTTGTCGAGTATAGCTGGTATTTTAGGCAAATATGAAATCAGCATTCAATCCGTTCATCAAAAAGGACGCAAAACCGATGGATCCGTGCCAATAGTAATGATGAGCCATAGCGCAAAAGAGTCCTATGTCCGGAAAGCTTTCGAAGAAATAGATTCCCTGGAAGTGGTTGAAGAACCACCCGTTCTTATTAGAATTGAAGATGGATTTGCTCAAGATTAAGCAAGATTAGGATAGCGAGGGCCTATGAAAATTGTATGTACAGACTTGGAAGGCGTACTTGTTCCGGAAATCTGGATTAACGTTGCCGAAAAAACAGGAATTGAACAATTACGGCTAACCACCCGTGATATCGCCGACTACAGCGTTTTGATGCGCAAACGGATCGATTTGTTAGAACAGCATGGACTAAAACTTAAAGATATCAAAGATGTTATTGAGACTATGCAACCCTTGGAAGGGGCGCGTGAATTTTTGGATTGGCTGAGAGCCAAAACTCAAACCATCATTGTGTCCGACACGTTTGAGGAATTTGCACGGCCCTTGATGGCCAAATTGGGATGGCCCACCCTGTTTTGTAATTCACTTCAAATCAGTTCGGACGGTAAAATCACCGACTACATTTTGAGACAGGCAGATGGTAAACGGCACGTGGTTCAAGCCCTTCAATCATTAAACTTCAAGGTTGTGGCCATGGGGGATTCCTATAACGATATATCCATGCTAAAAACTGCCGAGCATAGTGTTCTTTTCAGCCCCCCGGATACAATCAAGCAATCATACCCGGAATTTGCGGTAGTCAATGACTATAAAACATTACAAAAAACATTGGCTCGCCTTCTGGACTGAAATCCGCAAAAAAAACACGGCGCGCTCCCTGAAAAAAAGCGCGCCGTACGTTAAATCACGCAGTCAATTATCCCGCCTTAAAGGGCGAAGCTTGCAAGAACACAGCTTCTTTGCGTTGACTAAGGCACAGGTACCACGGGCAACCGTGCCGGTGGCTGCTTGCGCATAAAGCCGCCGCTGACATTGCCGAGATGGACTTGAACCAGAGAAAGCGAAAAATTGAAGGTAACTTCATCAATGCAATGAATATTTCTTTATAGGCTGTTATAGACAAAAACAAAAAAACCATTTATGCAATATGATTACTTTTACCGAATCAGAGAATGCACTGGTATTCGGCGTATACGTCCAGCCGCGATCAAGCAGTTGCAATATAGTGGGAAAATACCAAAACGCCCTGAAAATAAAATTAACCGCTCCACCTGTTGGCGGCGCCGCCAACAAACAGTGTATCGAGGTGCTTGCCAAAGCATTGAAACTTCCAAAATCGGCGTTAAGCATCACCTCCGGTTCCAAAAATCGTATGAAAAAGATTAAAATCAATACTTCGGGCTTTTCAGATCAGACAGAATTTAAAAAGCGGATCACATCACGATTAGCTACTCTATCAAGTGAAAAACAAGCAGGTAAAAAATAGGACAGAAATTTTTTTTGCCGTTCCTGAATTAATCTTTGATTTTTTTTATTTTTTTGCTTGACTATTAAAAATGAAGCAGCTATAAAGCGTTCCACAACATTGATGCGGGGTGGAGCAGTCTGGTAGCTCGTCGGGCTCATAACCCGAAGGCCGGTGGTTCGAATCCGCCCCCCGCTACCAAAAAAAGCTCATTAGGATTTCAGCAGATAAAGCTGGAATCCTTTTTTGCTTTCTGGGGTTCCGCAGTTTCAAACTATAAATTACAGGCAACGTATTCATAGAATCAATTTACGGACGCTCTTGGCCCTCACCGGCAAAAAAATACCCGCATTTTAGACCACAGGATATCTCCACATCTTTAATATCACGGCTGTCGATAGGAAAATACGCACAGGCTCCCGGTCTTGCCTTTGAATGATAGACCAAACATAAATTTTTAGAGGTTAAAAACGGACAACGAAAAACGAGCCGGCAACAATTTGCACATTGGTGACACTTGCCGGATCTTGTCGCAATTTGTGTTTCAACTTCATCTCTTTTGAAAAACAACAAAAACTGCCGACGAAGTTTTCCAATAGTCAGGCGGCAAACTTTTTCTATATTAGTAATCATATGGCACATTCGTATATTTGAGAAACTCTGGTTTCAATTTAGTATCCTGCAAAAATTAGCCGGACGAAAATTAAAAAGTTCGAAGCACGTCCAAAATCTACGCATCTTTATCGATCGGGATCAATCGGAAAAATCACTATCACAATAAAATATCTCGTGTGATCTGGCAACCAGCTAAGGTAATGATAACAAACTATGATTTTAGTTTAACACCTTTATTTACGCTTTCACATACTATCATTTTTTCTATCATTTTTTTTTCTTCTTTTTAAGGATACAAACTAAAAAAACTGATTTGATTTAGCAAAATTCTTTAAATGGCGAACCGCTCATCCAATGAGAAAGTTCATACGGTGACATTGTCCGAGAGGTTAAAATGGAAGGTCCTTAAAACTCAGATTAGTCAGTTTAGCGCTATCTGCTATTTAAATGCCAAATTACGACAACATTTGTCAAGAGCGCTTAGCCCAACACGCAGGGCAACCGCATTTTGAAATCATAAGTCCAAGAGACCTTGAGAAGGTAATTATTATCCCATCCGTTACTGAACCGTTTAAATATAATATTTTTTCAGTGACTTTTCCTTTTGGTTATGTCGTGTTTCAGGGACGTGTTAACTCATTATGTAATGATAGCCGATTGAGTTAATATTTTTTTTTACCAAGGCTTAGCTTTTAGCAGAAATGATATTTTATATAAATTCTAATAGTTACCAACCTTAAAACAATAAGGCGGCTGACGGGAAAGTACCATATTGGGCAGATTTTTTTCGTCTTCAAGGTGTGCCAAAGGTTGCATATTTAATATATTCGCACCTTTGGTATAACACACAAGACGGAAAAAAAGGCATGCAAGATGTTATATTTTTACCAAAAATTACCTTAAAACCAAGAAACCCCGGCCTTATGGACCATGGTTCTTGGATTAGGCAATGACAGGGGTAAATGTTAAAACGCTCATCAAACAACAATAGGTATCGGCCAAAAAGAAATTCGGGTTTGCAGCTTTGTTAGCACAGAAGGATTTTCCGCTACGCCATGACCGCCTACTTCCTTATCAAGCAAGCGCTTTGCATCTAATGTTATACAGGCAGGACATAAACCTATCTCAGTGGCCGACTCTTTAAATCGATAGCAGCGAATATGAGTTGCGAGAGTATTTTCACAAGCATAGCATAAAATTTTCAGATTTGATGGTATCGGTTGTAGTTGTTTCGTTAGCATGAATAATTATCCCCTTTTTTAATCTGACACAGCTAAAAACGCCTTTTTTAATGCAAATTTGAATACAGGATTAGCAAACCGTATGCCAACTTTTTATATATATTATTATATTGATTTTAATAGAAATATAACAATATCGATACACGCAAACCTGATGATCACATCAATTTTGATAGAACCCTAAGTACAAAACTATCATTACGAGAGTTATTTTATAAAAAAGTGGTGAAAGACTCCCCTCCTGAATCAAAGATTCGAAAAGGGCGTCTAAGCGGCTTGCGCCGCTATCGTATCGGCGTCTGATACGTAAAATAATTATCGCTGCGTTGTAATCGCGATTTACAACAAAACAGCAACATGGGCAGCGATGCCTTCAAATGGAAAGCGGCTTTTTTACCTTTTTATCACAAGCTGAACATATTTAAGACGTTTACCGAGTGCAAACTCTAATAACATGTTTTTAGAAAGCTTGAGCATTATACTCAAGAAACGACAAGAACCTGCCCCACCGGCGCATCGGAAATGGACTTGTTCAATCCGGCTTTTGCACTGGCTTTGTTTTGGCAAGATACTCTCGGGTTTCTTCGCGGTGTTTTGGCTTTGGCCTTCTGACCATGTTAGCTCTTGATATTTTATTACTTGCCTTAGTTGAGGCCGGGCTAAGAACCGTCCGATGTGTTAAAATAGCGTACTCACGGCCTCTGAGAAACACGAAACCGGTTGCCTGTAAAACATGCTGACCGGCAGTTCATAGCTGATAAGCTCAGTTTATCTTCAGATTTTATAACTTTTAGGGTAAAATCGGATTGTAATTATCGATGTTCGCATCGGCTTTTGAAATCCTGTAGGCTAAATTATTAACCTGATTTGCAGGTTTCAAGTCAATTTTTAAAAAAAAGAAAAAAATTCTAAAAGGAGAAAGTTAAAGTTATGGCCGATGAAATTGAAAAAAAACTATTGTTAGATCAGTACCATTATAGACTCCTAAAACGCTGCTCTGATCGTGAAGATATGACTGAGTGGAATAAGTGGCGAAAGGAAAATCCAAAAATTGAAATTTTATTGGGATGCTCTGATTTCGAAAGAGCCAATCTTCAGGGAGCCAATCTTCAAGGAGTCTGGCTTTTGGAGGCCAATCTTCAAGAAGCCAATCTTCAGGGAGCCTGGCTTTTGGAAGCTAATCTCCAAGATGCCAATCTTCAAGGAGCCAATCTTCAAGAAGCCTGGCTTTTGGAAGCTAATCTCCAAGGCGCCAATCTTAAAATGGGAAAGCTTCAAGAAGCTTTTCTTGGAGGCGTTGATCTTGAGGGAGCGGATCTTCAAGGGGCCAAGCTTCAAAAAGCAGAATTTTTAAATGCCAACCTTCAAGGAGCTCAGCTCAACTTTGCTCAAGTTGATGGTATGACCACTATTATGAATTGCGAATTTGATAAACGGACCGATTTTACAGGCGTTGGCTTGGACGCAGTCATTATTGATCCTGGAATAAAAGCGGGATTTAAAAACAACATTCGGCGAAAAAATTGGAAAATATGGCTACGTAAAGGCAGCTTTGTAAAAAAAATATTTAAACGTTTATTTGTTTGGCCTTTCTGGTTAATGACCAATTATGGCAGTTCAACTCTCAGAATTACTTATTGTTTCTTTGGTTCCGCTATATTTTTTGGTTTACTTTATTTTTGGCTTGAATTGGCTGAAAAGGGTCTTGTTTATAATCTTGATATCGACAAAATGCCTTATTGGCACACCTTACTGCGGGCTATGTACTTTTCAGTCGTTACCATGACAACCCTAGGTTTTGGTGATATTTACGCTTTAAATACGAGCTACTGGGGCCATATCTCACTAATGATTCAAGTAATCTTAGGTTACGTCCTCTTGGGCGCTTTAGTAACTCGATTAGGTATTTTATTTACAAATGAAGCTCCCGCAGCCAAGCCAACATCCAAAAAAAGAAAAAGAAAAAAAAGAGAAAAAGGACGATTAGACGATAATCTTTTAGACACCAGGCCATGGAAAGGATAAACTTTTGTTTCTTCATTTTTAAAAACTTGCCTATTACCAGGTCCCCCTAACGGATACAACTCCAATAAACGGCCTGCGTCACTGCCCGTATCAACGTTGCAATATATCGCGCTCGATCAATTGATCAACCAGCAGTTTAACTGCCATTGATGGCGCTGGCCCTTCACCATCGCTGCCCCACATGGCATCCGGACCGGCGTTTATATCGGAGATGATGCAAAAATGATTCAAATCATCAAGGATTTGCAAAGTCCGATTGTCTTTATCTGATCGATATATTTTCTGTGTATCCGGCACATTGTGGATGGATAATTCAGCAAGCACTTTTTCCTTGTCATCAATTACAAGCGTATCATTGGAACCGATAAAAGCCGCAACATTTTCGGCGATCGGTGTTTTTTGCCAGGGCGCCTTAATAAAGCTGTTAACGCCATATAAAATGATATGGTCAAAAGGATTGCTGTGGCCAAAAATATTTTTCCCCAGCACGGCTCCTCCCAGGCTATGCCCGAATACAACCACTGGAGTTGATCGATTCGCATAAAATTTAACTACACTTTCCGGAAGGCCATTTATATTATTTAGCCGCTGCTCTTTTATCAGGACTGCTAAATTGCCGGCACTGCCATTGCGAGCATCAATGGCTTCCCAAAATGCGAGGTCAGTGCGATATTGGACAATAAACACTATATACCCGGCCGAAGCGATCTCTTTGCCAAGCCCGCGCATGCTGATTGCGGGGATAAACCCGCCGGGACTAATAATGCATGTACCTTTAAACTTCAACGTACTTTCATATTTTTTGTCAAGCAACAGCACTGCCTGCTGGGAAAAATGTTCGCCCATAATACCAAACCAATTAATTTTTGCGGCATGATGCGAATATCCTGCAACCAAATCCAGTGGGGGCTGACCAGAGTTCTGAAAAGGTATTTTGTCATGATTTGCGTTGGACAAATCAACAAGAATCCGGGCAGCGTCCTTTGGAGTAAAAACTTTACAATAATTCATGCCCCCAAGCGCCTCACAGGTAACAAGTGTTGGTGTTTTGATATAAATCTGTCTTTCATTGCGCAACTGCATCTTTATCATCGATGGCGCCCAGAGTGCTCCGGTGACAAGGTTTTCGCTGCAAAAAGTAAAAGAGTATCTCTGTGCGTCCACGGCTGCGGCCGCCTCCGGCACGAGAAGCCTGGCCTGATCAAAGGCAAGCTTTAGTATCATTTCTGAGGTAACACAATCGGTTGTCTTGGTAATATCTAAAACATTGTCAATTGCGGCCGGCGTTTTGAATTTATACCATACCTGATCGTACTCGGATGCACGTTCGCTTAACATAGGCAAATAACTTTGAATGTCGATCCCATTGCTGTTAACAGCCGGCTTGCTGGATAAAAATTCATCCATATCGCAATGGATTGTATTGCCGGCAACAGCACTGAGAGCTTGCGAATCATAACCGCCGAGCAATGCCTGAGCGGTTATGGCGAAATCATTAATGTGCGCATCACCATAAGCTATCTCAAAAAAAAGGGACGATGGATTATGAGCATTGGCCGAAACAAAAGCCTGTAATGACGAAAGAAAAAAAAACAATAAAATGCAGCTAAACCTTTTTTTCATTTTTCCTGCCTTTTACTAAATAATTTCCGGTTAGAAGATATTTGATAAATAGTAAATTTTACGTCATTTTGCCTCGTTCTTGCACTTTTTCGTTAAATTTTCTATTTCCCGAACAAGCTCTCAGAAAAAAAGAGTCTTTGTCATGTTTGCAGAAGAGAAGGAATCGCCTCCTGCCGAATTTTTTTTTAGAATAAGTAATCAAGATCCCGCTATCCACAAGCTCGTTTTACAATGCGTGATATAGCCTCATAGACGATATGGACCAGGTTTACCGATCCTAAAGGCAAATCCCGGCTGATTGCCAAGTGCGACGATTTTCGGCTGCTCGCTTTTGACAGTTTGGACAAATGATCGGTCGTTGAAGGTGCTGGAGTAATCGAACCATAATAATTTCTGTATCTACTTTTGTCTTTTGGATTACCCATCCAGAAAAGGCATACAATGGACGTAATGAGGGGTTGCTTGACAATGTTGAAACCTCCATATTAGTTTTTTTTCACAACTAACCAATATGACATAGGTTTGAAGTTAGGCAACCTTTTTTGTCTTCTGCAAACATGACAAAGACCCAAAAAAATTCCCTTTTATCTCATCCTGACAGATGAGCAATCAGATTTGCACAATTAGGCTAAAACATACAATCTGAGCCCCAACTGATCATTTTGTCTTTTTTGCTTATGTTCCCGGAGATGTAAGTTCGGATTGGATTTGATCAAATCCTTTTTTTATTTCTTCCGCATCATTGCTGGTCTCAATTTTTCCCCTCAAATGTGCCAATTTAGTTGAAAGGACTAATTTGTTTTGAACAGCTTGACCGGCAATGCGGGCTTTTATCGTTTCTTCTCGGGCCATCGTTGTATCTGTTTCATCACCTCGAAACAAAGACTCCAACGCCTTCGTCAACCTATTTAGAATGCGGTAGACAACTTGTGCTGAAAAACCGCCTAGAAGCGCTAATATAGGTTTGCCAAAACCTTTAAGTGCTTCTGTGCCTGCCTGCTCGATGGGTATGAGGGTCGCAATGATAATACCGCCCAGTAAGCCAAGTACAAATTTTATCCAATACGACGTTTCATAAGATGGATTAAAGGTGCCTTTTTGAAGATAATAATTGGCGCTAAACAATGCTGAAAATGAAGCGCCTATGGCCGCTGCGCTTAAAAGAAACAATTCATTCAATAAAAGGTCTTTTCCATGACTTTCAAACAGGCTGAACCTCTTGGGATCTCCATCAACACTTTCGCAAAGACTCAGGGTAATCATGGCGGCCATTGAAAAAATAGAAATTAAGGTCATACGGCGAATAAATCTGACCGGTGAAATAAACTTAAAACAGCCTTTTTTTTGCCCTTCATCCTTCATAAAAACGAGCGTTTGTGGTTTAACCGGTGAAATCATATCCACCAGTTGACCATGAATTACTATGAGTGCATGAAATCCATCACAAGAATTATTTTTCCTCTCAAGTGCATTGTTGTTTTTATTAACATTCTGAAACGATGGACTTTTTATAATATTTGCCAAATGCTCGGGTAGCTTCATACCGTTTGTCAGTGCATATTCCGTCATAACTTCGCATTCAGTGAAAAGCTGGGCCTGCATGGACAGTTCGTATTTTTCCAGAATGGTTTGCGTTCTTTTTATATCTGTTTCATGTTCCATATTAAATACCTAACTACCTGTTTTTTTGAAATTTTAAACAAATATATTCCGAATTGGTGGTTTTAGAAATAACTAATTCAAGGGAGAATGCGGCAAGGTGTGATTCAATTTTAAAAAAACAATTAATAATTCTTTACTAACGTTTCAAGGCAAACCAAATGAAACACAAAACGCAATGAAATTACGTTGATCACTATTTTTATCGGTCTTTTAAACAATTATCTTTAACCCGATTATACCGTCATTAGGTCAGCAAATTTAAAGAAACAATATAACTAACTGATTTTAATTTATTAAATTCATGACTCACCTAATCAGCATTTTTTCCCTGCAACGTAATTTGATGGCTTTCCCCACAGCATACTACCTATAGATAATTGGTAAAGCACTGCATCTTGTACCCAAAACAAATAAGTGCCGTTGCAGGGTTATTGATCTGAAAGATTGAACAAAAACCGGCTTTACCTGGTAACGCTTATTCTGCCTATTGTTTCGGTATATGTCGCCGGATTCCACAGATGTCCTTTCCAAAGTTGTTTCTTTAGGCGATTGGCGGAAAAGAATATACCAGATTGAGCTTAGATTTTTTTTCGTATTCAAGGCATGCCAAAGTTTGCATACTTTACGTATTCGGGCTTTGGCATAACGCAGAAGACGGGAAAAAAGACATACAAGATGGTATATTCTTTAACTGCAAATCGCCTTAGATCGGGAAATTCCATCAAAAGC
>JAAERL010000123.1 GCA_024230435.1 Desulfobacteraceae bacterium | reverse complement strand
TGGCCTTTCATGTGGCCTTTTTTCTCCTCATCATGCTCAGGGAAATGTTTGGCGGCTGCCTTTGCTGTAAGTCCCGGCCACGTGTCATAATTTCCTGCCTTGATTGCTTTTACCCATGTTTCACATGTCGGGAATCCTGCGCAGCCATGGTAATACGCGATTGTCTGCTTGGTTGATGGAAGTTCAAATACGTGGGATATGGCTTCGTTCGGTGGTGGTCCGTTCATGAGCAAAGTGTCGAGGTTTTCATTTTTTATTATTGGTCTCAATGGGATGCGCCATAGCCCTGAGTGCTTGCATCTGTACCCGCTTAAGACGGCCTTTTCTGAAATGATGATCCTGGTTGTTTTAGAGTCGTAAATATTTAACTCATCTTTATCCAACACTGTGATGTACCCTGCGTCTGCTGCTTTGCACGCACTAATTAGTGACGTGTGTACTCCAGGTACCACGTTCATTCTATTTGCTGGTTCTCGTAGGTTGAAAGGGAACTTCATCTTTTTCGTTGCTGCC
>JAAERL010000122.1 GCA_024230435.1 Desulfobacteraceae bacterium | reverse complement strand
GGCAACCATTTCCTGTAAACCGTAAAAATTGCACACTTCATCCGCATCCATCTCGTCAATGCTATCCTGCCAAAGGTCTTGCAGCCGTTCGTTTAGATCTGAGTCATCTGTGCGCCAGCGTGGTTTGATGCCTGAACCGATCATGTTTGCAACAATGGAGTCTACACCGCCGCCGGCCAAAGGGTTATTCCGGACAAGTTCCCTTTGCCGGGACCGGAGAGAGGACAGGTTGTTGAGCATTCCGGTATTAGGACCGGAGGAAGACAAACCCCATTGCCCCATACGGCGACCGGTGGTGGCTCCTTCGTACTCCTGGGAGATGGGGGAAACCGGGATAGGGTTGCCGGAGGCGTCCACTATAGATAGGTAGCCGGTCATCTATAGCCCCTTGGAGGTAGAGGTTAGGAAAAAGCTTTGTGCGCCGTTAGCTGTAGCTACTTCTGATTGGATTTGTGAAAGCAGGGTGCGCAGCTTGTCTATATCTGTTTGGGCAAATTCAACTGTTTTGTTGCGTGTGGTTACCCGGACCGCCTTTTTGCCCGTGGCCAGATCAATTAAAGCGCTTTTTACGTTGTTTAAATCTTGCTGAGTAAAGCCCATGTCTTTTGTATCCTCGGTTTAAATAATCGCCGAAGACACTATGACATGATTTTTTGAAGGATGTAATTTACGCTATGGACAATATGGACACTGTGGACGCTATGGATAATATTGACAAATTTTTTTATTTTTGATTTAAAAAAACCGCTTTTTAACGGATAATAAAAACACTTTTGAGACAAAATAGAGCCTTTGCAGCAACCAATCGGCAGGAATACCGTAAGTATTTTTTAATTTATGGTATGCGGTGCCACTTTTAGGCCAAATAGGGAAATATAAATAATGAATAAAATACTAATAGGTGTGGGTTTGATAGCCACGGGAATATACATATTTGCAGCGTATAAACTATTTGCGATGTCAGGCGGAATAAACGAATTATTAACATTGAAACTAAATGAAGTTGGTGATTTTTTAGCTGGAGTGTTTGGACCGTTAACAATTTTTTGGCTCATACTTGGCTTTTTTCAGCAAGGTATCGAACTTAAACAAAGCACTGAAGCGTTGAAGATGCAAGCAAAGGAACTAAATAATTCGGTACAGCAACAGAAGGATATTGTAGAGGTCTCAAGAGAACAATTAGTGGCTTCAAACCAAGCCCTTCAGCTTGAGCGCCAAAAACATATTGATAGCTATAAGCCTAATTTTATTTTTAGGGAATCAGGTTATAAACGAACCGGCGAAAGAATTTTTTTCTTTGCTACGGCTATAAACAGTGGAGCTACAGTAAAAAATGTTTCTTTTTCAATTAACGGTAATGGCGAAATAGAAAAATGGGAACCCCAATCTTTAACGGATTGGGAAAAAGGCCACACTAAAGATTTTGTAT
Organism: Desulfobacteraceae bacterium; assembly: GCA_024230435.1. Classification (GTDB taxonomy): domain Bacteria; phylum Desulfobacterota; class Desulfobacteria; order Desulfobacterales; family Desulfosarcinaceae; genus UBA2230. Next base: position 3,773 of record JAAERL010000122.1, on the reverse strand, counting down.
GCGAATATAAAAATTCTAATAACGTAGATGAAGAAGCTATTTTAGATATTAATTATAAAGATGGATTGGATAATAAGGGCGTGTCACAACATAAAATTATTAAGTCCAAAGGAGAAGGGACTCTTACATTAAAAATAGAGAAAATATAATTATACCGATAATTAAATGCCTTCATTAGCACTAAATTCAGAAAACAATATTGTTTATGCGTCAAATGTGCATATTGACGATAAATCAGAAAAATCAAAATTTCATTGCCCTGAATGCGGTAAGAGAACGGTGTTTGTAGAATGCAAAAAAAATAAATCACTTTAGACATTATAAATTTTCAAACTGTGCTTTCGAATCAGAACCTGAAACGCCAGAGCACTATTATGCTAAAAGAGTGGTTGAGAGAATTTTTAAATACGTTGTAAGGTTTAAGGTGGGTAAAAAGCTCAAAGAGGCGGTATAAACAAAACCGCGCCTTGTACATTTAGCGGCTAAGAATTGTTTATTTGTTCGATATTATAGACTATTAACGTTTGATAATCCACTTGATAGTGGTATGTAAGCACAGGTTTTGACAGATACGATATCCGTGGGATGTTTTCCGAGTATCTGTGGTTTGATTCTTTCCGTATTAGCTCCAATTACAGTGATTCGAATAAGGCCAATTTTCGTCTCTATTTGGCAAGGTAATAAGGCGTCAATTGAATGTTTACCTAAAATTAAATACATACGAGGCTATTATGAAAATCATAAGTTTTATTAATATGAAGGGCGGAGTGGCTAAGACCACACTTTCCCTAAATGTTGCTGATTGCCTATGCTCAAGGCATGAACAACGTGTTCTCGTAATTGACATTGATCCACAGTTCAATGCTACCCAATGTTTAATGAGCGCTGACCAATATGTGGATCATATTGAAAATCAAAGAGACACAATAATTAATATATTTGAAAGGGGTTACAGGCCAACAGTAGGTGTTGTTGATGGGCCTGAGGAGGCTTCACCTAAGAATCTATGTGATATTAATCTATTCGAAGTGAAGGAAAACTACGGTCTGCTCCCGGGATCTCTCGATTTGTATCGTCTTGAGATGGCATCTGGTGAGGGACGAGAAAACAGATTGAAAAAGTATTTAGAGACTGTAGAAAATTTTTATGATTTCGTAGTTATTGACACGCCTCCCACGCCATCCATTTGGATGACTAGCGCCTTAATTTCTTCGGATTATTATGTTATACCTGTTAAGCCAGACCCAATATCATTAACAGGGATCGATTTGTTATACGGTATTATTGGCGAGAAGAAAGAAAATTACGGCCTAAATATTAAATGCATAGGTCTTGTTCTTACAATTGTAGAAGATGGAACCATTGTTTTTAGACAAGCGAAGGAAAACTTGGCTAACAATGATAGATGGAAAAATTTGGTTTTTAGTAGGTTTTTACCTAAAAGGACTGAGGTGGCGAGGCAACAGCTTAATCAGCAGCTCATACTGACCAGCAATAACAATGAACTAAAACAGAGTTTAGTAAATATTACCAAGGAGTTTTTAGAGAGGATTGAAGATGATGAACAAGGACAATAAAATGGCATTAAAAAAAGCAACTAACTTTTTAGAAGAATTATCTTGGCTATTAGACTCAAGAAAGGGAATCGACCTGAAACAGGTTGTTTCATTTTTGCAGGAATCCGTTAAAGAACAGAATAAAATAAAAAAATTTGCAAAAGAATATAGATCCCCAAACCCTAATAAACATTTCTTGATTGGTGTATTACCAAGGCTTTTCCAGGATACTCGGCTATTTCCCCTTAATGAAAGTATAGCAATGTTTGCCGAAGAAGTACTTGAAATTAATATTTCTCGACACGAAAAAAGATCCAAATATGAACTAATCGGTTTGATCGTTTGTAAAACTGAATCCTTAAGTGATGAAAAACTTTCGAATCTAGTTGATGCGTTATCTCAGATTACCGGCAGTGAAGAAAAACTGGAAAAATTCCGACAAGAAAGAAAACAGGTCGATTTTTCGTGGAACGAAACAATACAAAAATTAACTAAATAAATACCATGACAAAAGAGATATCTCAAGACTTTAAAAGGTTGTCGATTTTTATTGAACAATTTGACCTTGAAAATATAGCAAACAAACCTGAATTCTTAAATATATTGAAGCCGATGCATAAAAAGTTGTTTGCTATGATGACTTTTATTGTTGAGGTAGAGCAAAAAAATTCTGAATTAAATATATTATCCGAATATAGCTTGAACTATCTTAAAGAATCTGTGTCTGATATAGGGCAATCTCTATTTTGCTGGATTCAAGGTGCTTATAAACCTGCAAATCTTATATTGCGGAGTAGTATAGAGACATTTGTTAGAGCAGTTGCTGGGCAAGAAAAACATGAAATATTTTCTGAGAAAAATGCATATAAGATCTTCGAAATTGCTCAAACAACTACTTGCCTGAACTCTGCAATATCCAAAGAATTTTTCGATATAATTCATCATAGATACAAAGATCTATGTAAAATAGTCCATACTGGAAATTTTGCAGTCATGGCACATATTAGCGCATTAAGAACATTTCCATTATTTGCTAATGAAGAAGCAAAAAAAGTTGGAAAAGATTTTATTGATATATCGACGGGCATGATCTCACTTGTATATATAAATTATTACAAGTTCATACATAAGATGCATTATAAAAATAATAATAATTTTTTATGTGCAATACCAAGATCTACAAAAAAGAAAATTAATACAGAAAAGGGATAGCAAAGACCATCAGGCGAATTGGTTCCCTCACATCTGAAGCCTATCGTTTTGCAGATATGCCTAAATAATCAAAAGGTTAGCTCAATTGGCAGATAAGGTTCGATGTATCTGCTAAAATACCAATTTGTTAAAGGTCCATATATTCAAATCCTATCGAAAAATTGACAGCTTACAAATAAAGTTGTCCGAAATGAAGCGATGTTCCGAGCCGTCCTCGGCACAATCAGATTGCCGGGGGCGGGCCTGTTGTTCTGGCTTTGACAAAAGACGAATCCGGGGACAGGTAAATAAAGGACGAATCCGGGGACAGGACGAATCCGGGGACAGGTAAATAATGTTTGACTTTGTTTTCAATATATGATTTGAGGAAAACAATTAAATAATAGGAAGATAGAGAGGATAATTCATGCCCCGGATACGCCGTTTAACCAACAATGAACAAGCAACCGTATACCATGTGATGTCTCGCACAGCCTTGGATGGATACCCGATAGGAGATAGCGAAAAAGATTTTTTGCTGAATTTGATTAAAAGCTTTTCAGCGATTTATTTGGTTGAAATAATCGGGTTTTGTTTGATGGACAATCATTTTCATTTATTGGTGCGTATGATTCCTGAACATAATTTCAGTGATGAAAAAATTATCAGCCGATATAAAAAATTTTATGGGGATACAAAACAAATTGGCCCTGAACAGCTTCCTGCGCTTAGGCTTAAATTGGCGAGTCTTTCTGAATTTATTCGTGACATCAAAGTAAACTTTACCCGGTATTACAACAAACGGCATCAGCGCCGTGGCTATTTTTGGGGCGACCGGTTTAAAAGTTTGATTGTTGAAAACGGTCAAACTCTGATTAACTGTCTGGCCTATATTGATCTAAACCCGCTACGAGCCGGAATCGTAAAGCGGCCTGAAGAGTATCGCTGGAATTCGCTCGGCTACCATGTGCAGACGGGCAATAAGGATAATCTGCTTTCCTTTGATTTCGGTTTGAAAGAATTTGG
>JAAERL010000121.1 GCA_024230435.1 Desulfobacteraceae bacterium | reverse complement strand
AGTTTGCCGAACATCTAAAAAAATTTTATTGGAAGCCTGTTCTATGGTCTCGATCCTACTGCATTGTATCGGCTGGTGGCGCTTCATTATCGGTAATTAAGCGATATATCGAAAACCAGAATAGCGGCATCCATCCTGACATAGGGGCCACCCTACGCTACGCTTAGAGGATGGAGAATGCACCGCTTATTTTTTGTTCAAAAAGTTTATACTCAAATTAAATTGTATAGTTAAAGTTTGATCTGCTCAATGTTTTAAGATATACTAACGTTTATTTTTACTACTATTACAATTGCCCATTAATGGGAGTAAAATACTATGACGTACACAATACCGCAAATCTCAGCCTCTGCTCTGATTACAATTGATACCCAGAATGATTTTTCTTTGCCCGGATCCCCAGTTCAGATTCCCGGCGCCATGGCTATTATTCCCAAAATGAAACGGATAGTGCGCTGCTACCGGGAAAAGGGTTTTCCAATTATCCACATTGTGAGAATTTATCTTGCCGATGGATCAAATGTTGATTTGTGCCGGCGAGCTGCAGTGAGCAAAGGGGCGCAAATTGTCTTACCGGGTACAAACGGTGTTGAATTGGTATCTGATTTGAAACCTGAAGCGGCGGCCAAACTGGATACGGATCTGCTGCTCAAAGGCGGGATTCAAAAGTGGTCTGACAATGAAGCGGTGATTTACAAGCCACGCTGGGGTGCATTTTATAATACCTCTTTATCGGCTTATCTTGCCGAACTGAAGGTCAATACTCTAGTATTTTGCGGGTGTAATTTTCCCAATTGCCCGCGCACATCAATATACCAGGCCAGTGAACGGGATTATCGTATTGTACTCATTGATGATGCCATCTCAGGCCTTTATGATAAAGGCAAAGAAGAGATGGCAAATATTGGCGCCGTGCTTATGTCTACGCAGGTTTTAATCGGCAAAATCAATGCGCACAAGCCTAAGGCGATTTTTGTTAAATAATATACCATCTTGCATGTCTTTTTTCCCGTCTTCTGTGTTACGCCAAAATCCGAATACGTTAAGTATGCAAACTTTGGCATGCCTTGAAGACGAAAAAAAATCGAAGCCCAATATGGTATATTCTTTTCCGCCAATCGCCTAAGAGCCTGTTTGGGAAGTCAGGTCATTCCACGCCATAGCCTTTCAACTTATTGTGCAAAGTCTTTCGAGTAATACCAAGGCGGCGGGCTGTTTCGCTTTTGTTGCCGTTGGCGGCTTCCAGGGTAGCCAAAATGGCCTCTTTTTCAACGTCCTCCAAAGATCGTGTACCATCTATTACCGGGGCTGAGGTCTGCTGTATCGCTTCATGGCCGGGATGATTTTTTACGATATTCAAGGGCAACTGTTTTTCGGTAACGTGATCTCCCGCTAAAAGAATAACTGCCCTTTCAACGGCGTTTTCCAGCTCCCTTACATTTCCAGGCCAATCATATTTAAGCAGCATATCCATTGCCAAAGGAGCGAATCCCTTGACAAGCTTGCGGTTGTGCAGAGCAAATTTTTTTAAAAAATACTGGGCTAGCAACGGAATATCTTCGTGACGGTCCCGGAGAGGCGGCACATACAGGGGCATGACGTTGAGGCGGTAGAAAAGATCTTCCCGAAAGCGTGAGGCCGCTACTTCAGCTTCCAGGTCCCGGTTGGTGGCGGCCACAATACGCACGTCAACCTCAATGATCTGCTCACCGCCTACACGTTGTATTTCTTTTTGCTGAAGCACTCTTAACAGCTTGGCCTGCATGATAGGAGACGTCTCGGTGATTTCATCTAAAAAAATGGTGCCGTGATTCGCCTGCATGAACCGGCCTTCCCGGCGTTTGCCGGCTCCGGTAAAGGCTCCTTTTTCATGCCCGAACAGCTCGGACTCGAGCAGGCTTTCGGTAAGTGCGGCGCAATTGACCGGTACTAGCGGTAGGGCTTTGCGGGGACTGTTAAAGTGCAAAGAACGTGCGATCAACTCTTTGCCGGTACCGCTTTCTCCTGTTATAAGCACCGTTGCTTCAGAAGGAGCCACCATGGCCACCATATCCATTAATTCTTTCATGGTCTGGCTTTTTCCAATGATATTTGCAGTGTCCAGCCCGGCGCCCAATTGCTGCTTGAGCAGCTTGTTTTCCTCCTTTAATCCAACGTGTTCACGGGCCCTTTCCATGGTGAGTTTCAGAACTTCAAAATCAAGAGGCTTTATCAGGTAATCGTAGGCCCCTGCCTTTAATGCTTCCACGGCGGATTCCACGGATGAATAGGCCGTCATGATGATAACAGGTATGGAAGGATTATATGACTTGATCTGTTCAAGGACTTCGATACCGTTTATGTTGGCCATGCGGACATCCGTCAAAACAAGATCCACCGGTTCGGATTTTACATGCTCAACTGCAGCGTTACCGTTGTCAGCAGTTTCTACGGTATAGCCCCAGCTTCGGGCAATCGTTTTCAAAGTGGTTAAATGGCCGGGATCATCGTCAACGATCAGTATCTTGGTTGGTCTTGGCTTTGGCATGTTTCCTCTTAAATTCCATCTGAATGCCCGGGAAGTTGAATTACCATTGCTGTACCCCGGTCAGAGCTGCTTTTCACTTTGATGCGGGCCTGGTGGGCTTCTATGATTTTATGCACAATCGCAAGCCCCAGGCCGGTTCCTTTGTTTTTTGTTGTAAAATAGGGGTCGAAAACTTGGTGAAGATGTTCGGCTTTAATCCCTTGTCCTGTATCGCTAATGGCAAGCTGCACATTCCCATCGGTATCGTTATCGCAATGGATGCTCAACTTACCGCCCTTGGGCATGGCCTCAATGGCGTTAAGATAAAGGTTGAGCAGACATTGGGTCAGGCGGTCGGGATCGATTAGAACTGGGCTGATATTATTGGCAATGCCGGTTTTGATCTTAATATTTTGACTGGCCGCATCCTGTTGAATAAGTTGAACTGAACGGGTAATCAGCGGTTCGAGATCGGTTAATTTGCGTTTTAAGCGGGTTGGACGGGCAAAATCGAGCAATTCTGAAATTACACGGTTCAGCCGGTCCACCTCCTGGATCATCACCGAGGCAGCTTCTTTAGCCTCGCTGCCGTCGGTAAACTGATTCGCAAAAAAAGTAGCCAGACCTTTGATTGAGCTTAACGGATTGCGGATTTCATGAGCCACGCCAGCGGCCAGCCCCCCTATGGCGGCCAGTTTTTCCTGACGGCGGACTTGATCCTGCAACCGCCGCACTTCGCCTAAATCTCTTAAAATCAGAATTTGCCCGATGAACTTGCCGGCGTTGTTTAGAATGCGTGTGGCGCTGACACTCAATGGGACTGTATGGCCACCGGAAAACGTGCATTCCATTTCCTGGTCCGAAATGATCTGGCCGTTTTCAAGACTTTGCTCAAGATTGCACAATTTTTCCGGTAAGAGTGTATTCGGCTGCTGATTTTGCATCATGGACAGGTGTAAACCAGTGATTTTTTCAGCGGCGGCATTGAAGAATCTAATTCGTCCTTCATTATCGGTAGCAATCAGCCCAACAGGCAAATGGGTTACGATTTCATCGGCAAAGGCGCTGGTATCCAGTAATGAGCTTCGAGCGGCGCGATAGCTGTGCATCCAGAAAAGCGAGACAAAACCGCCAAATCCTAAAAGAAGAAGAATTGCCGATATCATTACTGTTGTGCGGATGTCTTTACGAATCGCTTCCTCAAAAGGGGTTACATCCAGCCCCACGACAATATACAACTTTTCACGTTTTTGTGGTGAAAACCAATCATGTGGGGAAGCGTTATGTTTTTTGTCTTGGCGCATCATCTCATGCATGTGAGCACCGGGTCGTCTCCAACCCTTTTGAAGAGGGCGGAAATAACGATGAACTTCGAATACCCTTCCATGCTTACCCAAATCGATCAATTCCAAATTTTCTTGCAGATCGGAGCCTAAATGGACCAGTTTCCGGCCTGGGCGAAAGAGCGTATCAACTTTGGATGGATCACTATGAGCTACGATCCTGCCGGTTTTATCTAACACTGCTATATACATCACATCCGGCAGTCCGCCGGTTTCTTCAAGAAGCTTTTGTATCTGGTGTCCGCCCCACATCATGCCCTTCATGCCGGTTCGGGCCCCGGCTTCCACCGCGCGAATCAGGGCCACTGCTTTTTCCCTTAAAACCTTTGACATTGAGCGTTTCTCACGACTGGTATTCTGCACGGCAAGGACGATGACAACAATTAAGAGAATAACGCTTGATCCCAATATGATCCAAGGCGAAGTTTGCATACCCGAGCGAGGATTGTATTTACGGCTGTGAAACATGATTCCACCCTCTTTATCTGGCTTATATTTTTTAATATGTTAATCACAGTTGTGTAATTTGTAAACATTGAAATTAAAGTGTGAATAAAATTTACACAGTAGGGCAATCTATACAGCAAAGGCGGCCGCTTTACCAACTTCACATTCCCAAGACACGATAACGGTTTCGCTTTTGCCTATTTTGCCTCGAAAAGATAGCATTTTTTGTGTAAACAAATATAAGAGCCAAGCGTCTTAGGAATTAAAACCATTGAAAAGGAGTCCCTAAGATGAAAAAGGCAACCCTGATACTGACGATGCTATCGATTTTTGTTTTTATTGGTATAGGAACCGCTTGCGCCAATACCGCTGGCAAACGGCTTAATAATCAATCCCGGCGGATTGAAAGGGGGGTTTGCTCAGGCCAGCTTACAAGGCAAGAAGCACGCACCTTATATGAGCAGCAACGGCGTATCCGAAATTATAAAAAAGCGGTTTGGGCCGACGGCAGGTTGACCGCCAGGGAAGCCGCATGGTTGAAAAAAAAACAAAAATGGGCAAGCCATCGCATTTACCGGTTAAAACACAATTGGCGAACAAGGTAACAAGGCGTAACAGGCAAAGGGCGGGATTTCTTATGCCCCTTTAAAACTAAGACAGGCAGCGCAAAAGGTTTGTAAAAAAAATAGACTATAGTGTTTAATGAAACAAACGAACCCATCTGAAAAACAGCAGCCCAAACTTGCCGAGTTGCATATCCTTGACTGGGTAATACAGGCCAAAGCCGGTGACCGGACAGCCTTTCATCAGCTGGTAGACAGATTCCAGCCGGAGATATTCAGAATGATTTATTATCGAACACGTTCACAAATGGATTCAGAGGATTTGACCCAGGATGTCTTTTTGCAAGCCTACAAACATTTGGGACGTCTGCAATCGCCCGAGGTTTTTAAAAGCTGGCTCTATAGCATAGCGGTGAACAAGGTTCGAGATTATCATCGCAAAAAAAGATTCAGGTCTTTATTCGGCGGTGGTTCCACTGACGATGAGGCATTTTACGAAACAGAGAAAATGGCGGTAGCCCCCGAAGCCGAGCAGCAGGTTGCCCGTAAAGATTTCTGGCGTCAGGTCGGCAAGGCCATGGAACGTTTATCCGTTATGGAGCAAGAGGTCTTCACCCTGCGTTTTTTTGATCAATTGAGCATTAAAGAGATTACGGCGACGTTGAAAAAAAATGAAAGTACCATAAAAACGCACCTTTATCGGGGAATGAATAAGGTGAAAGATCATTTTGGCGATATGCAACGTATTATGGAGGAGTTATGATTGAGCAACGCCCTGACAATCATTTAAGCTATGATGAGCTTTTGAAAGTTTTAGCCCAAACCGGAGGCGAAACAAATCAGAGCCGGGATCACCTTCAAAGCTGTATTTCGTGCCAACAAGCGTTAAAACGAGTTGAACAGCGGTTTAAGCACATGGGAAATATGGCCAGGCAGTTGTCGCCCAAACCATCCAGCCCTTTTCGGCTGTCCGGTAAAAAGGACGCTTACACACGCTGGCATCGTAAATCTATTTGGGTTACCGGTTTGGCGGCCGCTGCAATCATGCTGATGACTGCATGGTTTACTCAACAGGCAGAGCAAAATAGCGCCTTGCCGGAAATGGCTATGCACGCTATCGAGCAGGACCGGCAATTGATGGAACAGGTTAACGCCCTGGTGGACAATGCTTTGCCCGCAAAATATCAAAATTTAACTTATTTTCCCGGAATCAAAATCGATGAGGACTTGATCAATTGGATCGTTCCATCTATAGATGAAGAAAAAGACAACTCTTTAACATAGACAAGAGGTTGGAGCATGCACAAATTCGTTCATGGAATCACGTTATTTTTAATCTTGGTTTTTGTAGCCGGTACAGTTCACGCTGAGCCCCAGGGCCGCTGGTGGCGAAAGGGCAATATTGTCAAGGCGCTGAATTTAACCGGTGGAGAAGTTCAGCGCTTGGAAAAAGCGTTTAACAAGTCAAAGCTTAAAATGATCAAGCTTAAAAGCCGGGTGGAATCTGAACAATTCAAGCTGCAAAATCTTCTTGAAAAAAGTTCTCTGGACGAAACCGCTGTTAAAACGCAAAACCGTAAACTGGAAACCGCGCGTTCAGCGCTGGCTGATGAACGAGCGGCCTTTGTGCTGGGCGTGCGCAAAATTATCGGACATAAGCGGTTTCAAAAATTGCTGAAAATGCGCTAAATTTGCAGATCTTTACTTTTCTGGAAATGGAAATTTAATTCCCATTTTTTTCCAATTTCAAATCAATATTCACCATACTCACTGCCCCCCAAGGAGCCTGTAAAAGTGTCAACCAACTGATAACCGTGCAAAGTTTTTTTATATAATTTGACAGTTCCCCGGGCATGTCCCCCGTTCCATAAATTTTATGGTTCCTTTGGCCAAGCGGATTTTCATAGTTGATTTTGAGCATTTTACTTTTAGGATTCGTAAATAAAATTTCAATTTTCGAGTCAGTATTACCCGCTTCTATATCCCAGGTAAAATCAGTATCAGTCATGGTAACATTGAACTTTTGCGTGCTCAATTGCCAAAGCTTGGAAAAGTTATACTCGTAAAGTTCGCCCTCGTGATAAAATATTACAAGTACCTTTTTACCTAATGGAATATTGAATGCTTCAGAAAGTCCGCCTCCCACATCCAGGCTGGTGTATTGCAATTTTTTTCCGGTTTTTTCACTGACAAAGTTATTGCAGTTGAGCCATACCCAGGGATTGGTATAATCTGAACCCCAATTTTTGTCCTGATATCCGCAAGATTCTTCGGCAATGACATCATATATTTGATCATTATAAGTAATTGTTCCAGAATACAGAGTCTTCATACCAGGAATATGCCACCACATGGTAAAGGAATCTATGACTGTAAACAATTCAGAAGCAGCGTATCCGGCTGAATAACTCAAAACTTTCTCCGCTTTGAGATCCCATGTCATCTTTCCCGCGTCAGACATGTATTCAGGATGTTGCCGGGCATCTTGCTCTGAAAGATATACACCGCCTGAAAGTTCGGTATCATTTGCAAAGTTTTGCCCGATGGTAACATCCATCTTATCCATGCAAGCATTAAAATCATCGATACCGTAAAAATTGTTGATTTGCTTAGACGCATTTTCAGCCCATATACCAGCTTTAATCATGGCATATGATGGAAAAATTGCGTTTTCTTTGTTTTCAGGCAATTGCCCCAGAATTGGTTCCGCTCCACCGAGTCCCGGATTAATAACGTAATATTCTATAAAGAAAGGTTGTTTTTCGCCTGTTTGCCGGTTTATTGCAACAAGACTGTGCCACCACCAGTCATAACCTTGCTCATGCAATGGATTACCGGTAAAACCATATTTTTTACCGAGATCAGGGTCGAGCATGTAACCGTTTCTTGTTTCCGGATCACATGAAGAAAGCATAAAACAAAATTATATATTTTTTGTTTATTCATGCCCCTGCTCCCATTTAAAAGATTGAATTTGTAAAATTGAATTAGAGACAATTAAAACAATAAATACCTGAAAGGACAAGAGATTAATTCTATATGAATGATAGACAAAGTTCCCTTAAAGAATACAAGCGGCGCATATGCCTTGCCATGGACTATATCGCAGGGCATTTAAAGGACAATCCATCTTTGGATGAAATTGCGCAAGCTTCGTTTTTTTCCAAGTATCACTTTCATCGCTTGTTTCATGCAATCGCCGGTGAAACCGTTGCCCAGTTTACCAGAAGAATTAAACTTGAAAAAGCCGCCAACGGACTCATTTACGCCGGACACAAAGACATTACCACCATTGCCCTTGAATGTGGCTTTTCAAGTTCTCAAAATTTTGCAAAGGCTTTTCGAAAACACTTTTCACTTTCCCCAAGTGACTATCGCCGAAAATTTAGCAAGATTGGAAACACGGATAGCAAGAATGGAAACGCTCCGGGTGTAACTTTCTCGTATGATGCGACTCAATCAAATTGGTCGATAAACCTTAATGAAAGGAATCATAAGATGGAAATAAGTGTTAAACAAATGCCGGAATATCACGTTGCCTATGTTCGCCATATTGGCCCCTATGGCCCGGAAGGATGCGGTAAAGCCCATGAAAAACTATTTCAGTGGGCGGGCCCCAGGGGATTTGTCAACCAGGGAACTATTATAGGAGTAGGCTGGGACAACCCGGAAGTCACACCGCCTGAAAAATGCCGTTACGATGCCTGCATAACAGTACCTGAGCAAACCAAAGTTGACGGTGAGGTAGGGCTTCAAAAAATACCGTCTGGAAGCTACGCGGTTTACCGGGT
>JAAERL010000120.1 GCA_024230435.1 Desulfobacteraceae bacterium | reverse complement strand
GTTTGATGGGAATAGGACTGAACGGAAATATGGGGGAAAGATTTTCGAAGTAACACTGAGGATAAGCATCTCTTAGTTGCCTTTATTTTTTTGCCGTTCCAATTATCATTTTTAGTGTCGTTATCTGCCACTGAACCTCGTAATTTGCAATCTTCATATCCGTCCATGTGAATCTGGTTGAGGAATCTTATAAAATTTTAGATTTTCATTTGTGCAACCCTCTCCAGATCGTCAAGCTGTTGTTTCCTATTTTTCGCTCGGATGTCACTTCCAATAATATAACCCAAATTTGTCCATAATTTTCAATGCTTGGTGTAAATTTGAGGATGCTTTTCCATGGAAGTCCAAAAGAACTTGAATTCATGTTTTCTCAGTGACATCAACGCGTCTGGACATGGCACTACATCATCAACGCTGTACCTCGGGAAGCAAAAGAATAATTCTGGATCTGGTGGAGGCTTTTGTAAAGTCTGAACAAACTCTGCAGTTGCAACGATGGAGGCAGAGGATACAAATATGTCCAAAGCCTGAAGAAAAGCATTTTTCAAATTTGAATATTGCATACTCTCAGTCTTTTCACTCAGCCCCAATGGCAGCGATCTTCGAAGG
>JAAERL010000119.1 GCA_024230435.1 Desulfobacteraceae bacterium | reverse complement strand
TTGGAGCATCCCAAGTGAAGCCGGCACTCTCGAGCAAATTAGCTTTCGCCTGAGTCATTGAAGTTTTCTCATTTTGTTTCATGGCTTTGTACTCCTTCCTCTGTGTATTGACCCATGACTTGGGTATCGGTGACTCTTGTGCAATATCATCAAGCCCTTGATTGTCTATGGACTGCTTCCATTTGTTGAAGTTCTTTAGCCACCTCTCCTCAAGTTTTCCTTTTGGGACAAATTCAACCTCTGATTGGTCACTGCGCTGGGTTTGTGATTCACCAACACTCTCAGCATTGACTGCAGGTTTCTTCTTTTGTTTATTTTTCGATCGAGTTTTTTTGTTGTTGCCATCGTCTGATTGAGCAATACCATTATTTGCACCCCGCGCCGTGTTCCTGGCCATGTGATGCAATGCCGATTCAGCCGTGGATCGCTTACTGGGGGTAATGGACGCAGTACTTCTCATCAAAAATTCCGAATCGATCGCCGGCGACGCCAAACTATTTGCTATTGCGGCACCATGCGTTCGTGGGGAAAATTTGGCCCTCCTTCCGTAGGTCCTTTTGGGTTTGCCTCCGCTATTCTTTGGCGGTGTAGTATCATTCCCATTATTATTTTTGTCAGATGATG
>JAAERL010000118.1 GCA_024230435.1 Desulfobacteraceae bacterium | reverse complement strand
TGCGGGCGGCTGTTCAGGGTTGTGTTGATTCATCAGCTCAAATATTCCAACATAAGATGCTGGTAAGTAGTATCAGAAGAAGTAAAAGTAAACGAACAACAACTTCTTCTTCAGGCCGATCCTTAGCAACTCGGCGACTCGGCGTGCAGTATTGTAGATTGTAGAAAAGAGAAAAAATGCGACATTCATCTTAGTTGCGCTTGCGCGTCGCTTTCTTTTCGTTGACACATTGGTCGAATTTCGACGTAGGAGTCAGTATGTGACCTCTCAGGTCCCACGAACAATTTAACTAGAGTGCCACATCTAAGGTGTAAGGTAATCACTGCAAAGCTCTACATAGGACTTTCATATGCACAGATGCAATTAGGCTTCATCAAATTGCCTTCTCAGCTACTTACGCTACGGCGAGAGGTGGTTTTCAGTTCTTGATACTCATATCGTTATTTTGTTACTAGATCACGGATTATACTTATGACTACTTTAGACAATTTTTTTATTCGCGTGCAAAGCACACAAAATGAGGTTCCGTGTGTGGAAAAGCAAACAGAGCGGTACTTACTTACTTATGTACTTAGGCCGCAAAGAAAGTTTGCAGATTGTTCCTTCGTTCCTTATGTACAAAATACATCACTTCGCCGGTCACAACTCACCAGCCACGTCATGCGGTAAAGCATTTTGCGTAAAGCTAGAGTAAAGAACGTTGTAAAGAGTTAAGACCGCTCTAATGATGTACTTTTGTGAGAGCTAGCGCGCTAAAAAAAAATTGTCTCAGTTTTTGGCATGTGCTCATGGAGTTAACCCTTATCTGAGGTTTTCGGAAAAAGGGCATATCCCAACCATTTTTTGAGAACGGCACCTCGGTG
>JAAERL010000117.1 GCA_024230435.1 Desulfobacteraceae bacterium | reverse complement strand
GTAGGATTTAAAATATTTAAACTTACCTTATTCGTGATCTAGTAATTAGTCTTTCACTCGTGAACAACAAAAAGTAATTATCAAACATCAAAAAGTAATTATCAAAGCAAGCGACGCTATCGCTTGAAAAAGTAATTATGAAAAAGTAATTATGAAAAAGAAAAAGTAATTACTGAATCGTGACTCCAAGAATGGTCCTCTCGTGACTCTAGAGGCTAAAGAAATGAACCAACGACCAACAACTGAAACCAACAATCACCACTACTAACAAAACACATCTATCTATCTATTGACGGCGCAAAGCTATTGAGACGATACAAGTACGCGTTAGTAGATAAAGTATAATTATTATGTCATTACCGCTAAACTGCGCTAGAGTAGTTGCTATGATATTCGTCGTTTGTAGTTTCATTGTTATCGTCATGAGTTCGAATGAATGTATGATATTGAGATGCTCACACATCACAGTAAACTATCGCAGAGCATAAAACGAGCACAACCATAACAAGCAAGCACATCAAGCACACACTAAATAAATAGACAACCGATTAACTGTAATAAGAACGTATAATTACACATGTAACTACATTGGCGGGCACGGATACGCCTCAGATCATCAAATGCCCTCGGGCAAGCCCTCGTGCTCTTTGATGTCTTCGGCTTCATCCTCTGTAATTTGCAAGTAATTTCGCGCTGAGCCCTCGGGCAGCCCGCCGCGGTAGTTACGTGTAATAATTTGCTTTTGACCTCAATTGGACTCGACGTACGGTACTTACAGTACCCTAACAGGGTGCGGTGGAGGCCTAATCTAAGTTCGTCCATCAAATTCATTTTTCATTTTCACGCCTTGTCGCAAAAAATGACAAAATTGCACAAAATGCGTTTTGCTTTCCATTGACGCCATCGAAAAAGTCATTTGTCGAAAATGATTATTGAAACATTCGAAAAAGTCATTTTTCGAAAATGACAATTTGCAGCAGCAACAGGGACAGGTGGCTTTGCTAGCTTGCTCTCTACTCATTGCAGTCATATTTTGATTTTCTCGTCATCATCAGAATGAATCCAATCAATACAATCCGTCCGTGGCCAAAAAATGCCCCTTGCTACTTGCTTGATAAGACTTGCTATCTAGAGCAAGCATTTTCATTTAGGATGATACAATTCGGTAATGGGGCAAGATCTCTCTTCGAAAGTTAGTGCATGCCTTAAACCAGCTTCTAAAATTTCAGCAACATCTAAAAAATCAAACGACGGAATTATGAGTGGATTCAATACGACCAAAAGCCTCACCTTAGCTGTTGCCGATGAGATTGCAACCTTGGCTGTAC
>JAAERL010000116.1 GCA_024230435.1 Desulfobacteraceae bacterium | reverse complement strand
ATCCGGTTGAACTGGCTGAGATCGCCCACCAACAACGTAAGACCACATCCATCCACCTAGAAAATGCAAAATGCAAAATAATTGACCTTGACCATCCACCCAATTACATTGACCGCAGTCTTCCTGGTTAAGATTGCCAATAAGATCACATCCACTTCCTGGGCTCCTCCAGACTCCTCCCCACGGTGGCCTGATCTCGTACATTATGTGAGTGGGTTTTTGGTGTAAGATTCTTGTTGGGTTTATTTATGCGGCTAGTTTAGTTATACCACGAGATAGCTATGTGTAAATATTATATATTCCAAGATATTACGTCATATTACACAAAATAGCTATATTTATTGTGTCGTTCAAATATTTCTATGTAAATAATAGTTTTTCGAAACACCTACCGATGCACATCAACAGAACGGGCTCCGCTCCCGCTCAAATAGAATCAATTAAAAACGTAGGAATTAATAATAATAGAATTGAACTTGCCGCCGGCTTAAACAAAGTTAGACTTGACGCCTTTTCTCAATCTCATTGGCATCAAGCCGATATTGTCCAACAAGAGTTGATAACTCTATACGGGAGTTGGTAACACTAATGGCAACTCCTTTTCCCTCCTTGTTTCAAAATTTTCGGCAACGAAGAGTACCAATCCAATCCTTCATGACTGAAGGTTTGATATGACGGGAGCTTCGTCGTTCGGGCGGGAGTTTCATCCGTTGAGATGTTATCCGGCGGTTGTTTGTTCGTTTCCTGGACAGGAGCAGGACTTCGAGAGCCACGCAATGACAACCAGTATTGTCAAGCCATTTTTATCTCCGTTCATAAATATTTTGCTTGTCAATGATACAACGCCAAAGGTGAGTGTTTTGCCATTTTTATACATTTTATCTCGCTCTTTTTTCATCTGGCGATCTTGCTAACACATTATACTGGTT
>JAAERL010000115.1 GCA_024230435.1 Desulfobacteraceae bacterium | reverse complement strand
GGGAGAGATGCTGGAACACAATCAAGGGGCGAACTACATCACAGCAGGCCAGTTCACACTGCTGTTTTGGAACATTTTCCCTGCCGTCATGCAAGACTGGCTCCAGGAGGATCAAAATTTGGACCCCTTTGACGCAGCTAATTCAATGGACCATGACGATATCGCGGACCATATGCAGCATTATTGGAATATTCATTTCAAACGTTCCAAGAAAACTGATGAGAATAATCAAGGTAAAAACAAGAGGAAGGATGGTAATGATGGAAATAACAAGGAAAAAGAGGCCAACCCCAAATGTCAACATGGGGGAGGTCAACGCGGTAACAAGAGTAAAGGCAAAGGAGATACCAATAATGGGGGTCGGAGCAACTGTTCGATCGCGGGCCACGAAAATCATCGCCACAATTGGCAGGTGTGCTACCTTAATCCAAAAGAAATATTCGGTTGATTCGACCCTGAAGCCGCGAAGGAATTCTACGATAATGAGGCGAAGGGGCCAAACATTTGGTACCGTGACATCTACAAAAAATGGCAAAACGAGGGGGGTCGCCACACCAATGACTATCAAGGGCGCAGCGGTGGACATGGATATGGAG
>JAAERL010000114.1 GCA_024230435.1 Desulfobacteraceae bacterium | reverse complement strand
GCGCCCGTGCTATCTGAGATCGATTGGCGAAGCTTGTTTTGAATAATAGGCTATTTTATGCTTAAATAAGATAGCCGGATATCCGTCTAAAGATGTTACATAAGTAATTCGAGAATCTCATGTTCATGTTGGTCTTAAAATCGCGAAAGGAGAAAGCGCGCTGTCTCAACCGTTGTTTCGCATAGTCCGTCACGGAAGAATGGACTGTCCGTCGTCTAATGAAAATCAGCAAATGGCGGTTGTACGTTGGCGAAAGCGAGAGGAGTCATGAGTCGCGCGCAGTTCGAGCGAATCGCAGCGCTCGCCTCGTTGAGCTTTTTCCCCAATCCAAACCAATTCGAATTGAGTTGCAGAAGAGCTTTCTCGCTAAATGGCGCATGATTGATTCGCAGGCATCAAAACCTCTTTTTCGAGAAATCTTTGATGTGTTAAGAAAGCTGGACAGACCATGTTCGTAACCGAAATAGAGTATTGCGACTCATGTGATCTGACGCACGCAACGTTCGAGTACCGTTTCAGACAGAACTTTCATTCGACTGATTTGCATAACGGGCTATTATAGGTTTTTTGTCATGTGGTTTGAGGTGCGCACCCAGTAGCTGTATTTATAATGGGACCAGTGTAAGTCTCGCGCCCGTGCGTTTTCGGATTTAGGTGCGCGCAATTTTTAACGGATACTTTTGTTATTAAAAGGTACCATGCATGAAGATCAAGCAGAAAATTGACATAACATTGCAAGACAAAAATC
>JAAERL010000113.1 GCA_024230435.1 Desulfobacteraceae bacterium | reverse complement strand
TAGGTTCCGCTGCAGCATGGCTGCTAGATCTGGCGCTTCTGGCTGCACAAAAGGTACGCCCTGCCAAGGGGTAGGAAGGGGTTCTTCTGCTTCTTGCTCTTCTTGCGCACGTGCTACTGAAGGGGACGCACTGGCACTTGTGCTAGGATTAGAAGGCATGGCAGAGTATTCCGTGTAGACTTCTTCTACACTATTGTCCTCGTCTTCTTGCACACTGGCTGCATCGTCTCTTTGTGTAGGATGAACTGTCGTTTGTAGCGGTAGAGTGTGCAGTAGAGCGTGTAGCAACTGAACCCGTAAGTCTGTTAACCTATTCAACTGCACGCTGGTGGTTTCTTGTTCCTCCAACACACGGTCCCATACCAGCGGATAGCTTGCGGTCTCTTTCTTCAGCGCCTCTACACCTTTGAGTATTTCCTGCCCTTGCTCCTGTAGTGCGGCACGCCCTGCAGGAGTTTCTAGATTCCATCGCTCTAAATAGGCCTCGACAGCCTCTTGCGCTGCTGCTGGGGAGGTAAACGTAGTCACACGAGGAAGGCTAGGCATCTTACGATCTTCCTCTGCCTCCTCTTCTTGTCTTGCTTGGCTGGCAGCATCAGTTTCACTAGGCTTAGATGGCACTTCTTCTCCTTCAAATACTAAAGAAGATAAATAAAGTTCTGTTGTACTAGGTACTCTAATGGCGTTAAGCTGTAAACTACAGAGCGGTAACAATGACGCATCACTTGGCACTTCATTGCGACCCACTGACGGCCTACTCCCTTCAGGACTGGGATGCACCATGTCTGGCAAACCTTTTACCCGGGCTTCCAAAGAAAGTAGCTGTCGTATGTTATGCTGGTGGCGTACTATGCTCCTCTCTGCCAAAGCTGCTATCACATCACCTAAAGGACCTGACTCTATTACTGCTTTCTGCTCAAGAAATGATGTCTTTTCAAAAGCTTGTAGCTGAAACACGCGTGATAACAGAAATGATTGACGTTCCTCCCTATTCTTGCCTAAACTGCCTAAAGGCTTGAATAAATTGCCCCAAGAAAAGGAGCGTGTTTCTTCTTCATCCCTAATGGCTTTTTCTAGGCTAACAAGTACCTCATTGGGAGATAATGGCCGATGTAGCTCCTGCAGCACTGGAGTATGTAACCAAGCACTGTTTGTGGTAATAGACTCGATTTGAAGCTTTCTAGTTTCATCTTTTTCGTCAAGATCCTGGGCTAAAAGGTTAAGTTCATCCTCAGATTCCCCTAAAATATCAGCTTCTTTTTGCCACATTAGCTCTGCCTCTAAAATCCTATTACGCTTCTTTGTAACCCAACTAGGCCCTAAAAAAGCAGGAGCGAATAAATTGATAGAACCATTTATAATGCCTGAGGTATCGCCTTCAACTTTACTATAAGCATTTTTTACTACATCACGCTGCTCCTCTAGGTTCCCTGCTAACTGCGCCATTCGGGCTCTTTCTTCGATAGCTTCATGAATTCCATGGACAACACACGCTCCTCGCGCTGCTTGTAAAGTAGTAGGATGAGTAGGCAGGGAGAAGGGGGCTACATTTTCTTGTAATGCCCTAAAAAAGCTATTTTCATTAGCGTACGTTGCTAGTCGTTCTCTCTGTTCTTCTATTGAATCCTCGAGCAGCATATGATGCTCTTCTAGGTACGCAAGGCTCTTCCCACTTGTTTGGGGCTTATAAGCGAAGGTTTGCTTCAGTTGGGCCTCCATTTCTTCATGGCGCCTTTGGTAGCTGGGTATCGTCGTTGTTAGTAAACTAATTAAGTCTACTAAGGGCTGACGGAGGCTCGAGTCCAGATGGCTTGTGCCTAAGCCATGGAGCGTATGGAGCTCCGATAGGAGTGACCTGCCTGATGCTATAGCTTCCCCATCTTTGTCTAACTGAGCACGGCTGCTACGCTCTAGAGCCTCCCAGCTTGCTATAGCGCGGGATAGAAGCATCCTCGCTATTTCTTCCTTTTCTTTCAATGCTTCCTCTGCACGGCGCGCTAGCTCTTGCCTGCTGCGTTCCTCAACCTTTGCGCGAATATTGCTACACTCGTCAAGGGCGTCTTGTTGATTTTTCGATGCTTCTAAGAGTTTCTCAAACACTTCCTCGAAATGCTTATTACGCACCTCAAAGAAGATCTTCCAATCTATTCGTATAGTTAGCATCTGATGAACAAAGTTATCCCATCCATAGTCGTTCGCCCATGTACTATCCCAATCTCCTGCATTAATGCGCTCCCTTTTGTACACTTCGTAATAATCCTTCATAAAGATGCTATTTCTTTTCATACAATTTCCTTTCAGGAGTCTTTCATACTTCTTAAACATATCACCATCAACGTTATTTGCATAATCAATGGTGCTTTGTATCTCCG
Organism: Desulfobacteraceae bacterium; assembly: GCA_024230435.1. Lineage (GTDB taxonomy): Bacteria > Desulfobacterota > Desulfobacteria > Desulfobacterales > Desulfosarcinaceae > UBA2230. The sequence goes on along the minus strand of JAAERL010000113.1, from coordinate 7,166 downwards.
TACCTACCACTTTTATAAGTTGTGCAAAATGTAAAAGGCTTACCCGAGCTTCCTCCAAAGAATCATCTAATGCTGATAGTTGCACATATTTTATTTCTTTTTCTTGAGATAGCTGTTCCAGCTGAGCTGCGATGTTACTGAGCCGTTTATTCTCCTCATCAACCGCGGTTTTATAGTTGTGAAGCCTTTTTTTTGACAACAGGATCGAGTCTGAGAGATGCTCTACGTATTTTTCTTGAGAATGAAATCTTATCCAATCCCTCTCTTCTGCTGCTCGGGCTTGCGCAAACATTATATTTAGACGTTCCATTTCTGCTCTATAACTGGCTTCCCGCTCACGCTTACGTTCTGCACATTCCCTCTCCCATTCCCTCTGTCGTTCTCTCTTATCTTCTTGTTTTTGCTGCCTTTCTCGCTCACTCTGACCATTAGATCGGTTACTACTGCTAGATGACTGAGGACGAGCATAGCTACTAGATCCCTGATGAGCATGAGATTGGCTACGCTTAGGTGCTTCATGATGTCGTCCACTAGGGCAGGTCCTGGATCCATCACTGTGTGTCTTCCATTTTGAGTAGGCGTAGGTGCATCCCGCATGCTTTTTGGGAGGCATACCCCCGAGCACACCCAACGCCCCCACATAAACCACGCGCGGTGCCCAAGGCGGCTGGTGGGTCTTCAGGATGTGGATCCTGTACTTGTGCTGCCCCGGAGCTTTGCTGGCCAGCTGCTGGATGGCTTGCTCAGGCGCTTGGTCAGGGGCACAAACCACCGGAAGCTTCTGGGTACAGCCCCATACATTGGTTACCTGGGCTTGCCATACGCCCTTTTCTTCTTGAAAGCCTACTTGGTGCCCTTGGGCACTAGGATATAGCTGCGTTTTAGGCGCAGCGTGTGAGGGAGTTTGATGGGCAGCCACGCTCGACGTCGTTGCAGTCTGTGACGGGCGCACAGCACGCTGGAGGGGCCGAGATAGCGGTGTGGTACGGTCAGAAGGCTTTACTGATGTGGGGGGTGGCGTAGCCCCTACTAGCTGGTTGCTATGCAGGGCGTGTGGGGATGCTGGTGCCTTATCTGGCACCGCGCGCTGGGGCTTGCTGGCCTCGTATGTAGGGGGCTTTTTAAGCACCGAGGTAGGTCTAGCGGCTTGGGCTGTCTTGCTAGCAGGCACGACAAGACTACGCGCAGCAGTAGGAGCAAGGGTACCGGATCGACCACCACCATGTATTGTACGAGATGGTGCATAGAATGATTCCCTAGCTACTGCGGCCGATGCCTCAGAGGAGCGTGTTATCTTCGGTGCACTACCCCCCTGCATGGCACCCTCATAGGCATCTTCTTGCTGGTTGATGGGTTGCAGGGGGGTAAGACCCTTGGGCTTGCTGGTCTTGCCGCTGGAGCCAGCATCTGCTGGCTCTACCATCTTACAATTCGGATTGCCACAGCTCTGCAGCAGCATGCTGAAAAGAAGTAGGGTGGCTACAAATCTTTTAATTTGTGTGTACATCAATGACATTTGTAAAATGTTGGTGTCCCATTATGATAAACTATGTTTAAAAAAACAAGACTACAACGTACTATACACAAGTGTAACCGCAGTTTAACCTCAAGCACCTATGCCCTAAAATGCAAGACTAGAAGAAATGTTTTTCTCATTCCCCTCTATTGACACTTCAAAAACCAGCTGCAATGTAGGCTGCTGAGCGGCGCTACTGCGCCTCTCCTTGTTGCCAAGGCCAAGCCCTCGCAAGCCTCGGGTTCTCCGCGTGAATACAGCACTACTCAAAAAATCTCCACCACTCTGCACGAGGCTTCCACCGGTAGTATTTTTTGCACTCCCTCGAAGTCTTGCCAAAAAGGATTCAGAAGCCTGCCTAACGCGCAGGTTTTTTGTTTCACTTTAAAGATAAATTATCATGGAAGGCACTTATTACTGCGAGGTTTACAAGTATGATGAAGATGCTAGAAATCTTATAGGGCAAGCTACGGTACAAGACCTATCGGCTTATATAACAACGTTAGCTAGCACCCACCTTGCCTGGGATGAGGTCGAGTTTAAAACAGCACCTGATACCTTAAGTCTGCTCTTGGATGGCTTAGACACCAGCAAGTTCCTAGGCAAAGTGGTGAATCCCAAAAGTCAGTATATCATTATTCCTCAAGGGTAGGTATCTGCCCTTTTTTTCTGCTTTTAAAGCCGTGTTGGTAGACTGTTAGAACCAGTATATTCGCAATACTGCAATTGAATTCTGGGAATTCGCTAATTAATCTCCTTAGGCTTGTTTCCCATCAGACCTAATCCATACTTATTTTCAAAAGTCTGCGCAGTAAAGCCACCTAAGTTAATCACCTTACCATCCAGCTTTTTCAGTTTAATAGCATACAGTGTACGTGCAATCTCTTTTTCTGGAACATTTACAACAATGTCATTAGCCTGCCATACACTCAATCCAAATTCCCTGGTAAGCCGCTGCTGCAAGTCACTCACCACCTTGTCTTCCCCAAACTTAAGTGCCAGCTGTTGGGGCATATGTTGAATCTTAAACTCTATGCTAGTGAACTTGCGTCCCGTCTTTTTGGCTACGTAAGTGAAGTGTATATCTGTATAAGTCTGCAATTCTCTTTTAGAAACCTCTAGCACCTTCTCAGCAAACATTGACCAAAGTGTATACTTTTCTTTCCCGGACTTAGGATTGATAAGCTTGAGCCTTTGTTTAAGCTCTTCAACCGAGATGCGCATCACGCCTGTATTTTTAAACTGACTCAACATTTTATACATCCGCTTTGAATACTTACTCTTGAGCGCCATAAACATGTGAAATCCGTACTTAGTGAAGTACTGCTTCAGCCCAAATAAATAAGGTCGCATCTTGGGAGAGATTCCAATTTCAACTAGTCCACCACCCTCTATATACTCTGAATCTGAAATGATAGCCACGTTAAGCAGATTCCCATTTTCTTTGGTGATCGTGCATATACACGCTAACAGCTTCTTAGCTGAGCGTTGAATCTGTTGGTAATCTACTCTCCGATTCGTAGCCTCCTCTAGGTCTTTAACATAAATATGGTAAAGCTTACCAGGTGGATCTTCTTGCTTAATCTGGCGAACAAGCATACAGAAAATATTCTGTTCGGTTGCTGACATATCATACTGCGCACTGATTAATGCGTTATGCTCTACTAATACAGCCTCTTTAGCTCTAATCATTTCTTGGCTTAGATAAGCCGCCAATCTAATACATAACCTGACACTTTGAAAGGTTATATTTCACACATAAAAAGTTATAGTTAGACACATAAAAGGTTATATTTCACACATAAAAAGTTATAGTTAGAAAAAATACAACGAAGAAAATGGGAGAATGGGGTACATAGAAGCCGATTTTAGCGTATCTAAAAAAGCGTAAAAACAATTAAAAAGTATTTATTAAAAATTCATAAAAAGTTTTATCTCCTCCCCTGCCACTTTCAACTAAGACGGAAGAGAGTTGAAAACTGACAAAAAGGCAGCAATTACAAAAAGACAAAGCGGGGAGGAGAAAAAGAAAAATTTCGGCGGCCGCGGCGGGATACAACCTTTAGCTATTAAGAACCCCGCTAGACCCATTTACAGGCCCTGTGAGAGGAGATAATCCAGTTGTATAGGGTAATGTATGAAAAACATAAAAAATCCTTTAGAAGTCCTTAAAATAGCTCGAATAAAAATATTGATGTGATACACTCCTCGTACATGCATCCCGAACTTTCTGGCATGGCTTCACTCCACTCTGTGAATACTTCTTATTAGAACTGTAATTCACCTATCTCCAAGGTTAATCATGGAGTCATGTGAATTACCCCAAAAATGCATTAAATGTATGTTATTTATATAGTGTATAATAAAATCTTATTTAACGATACTATTAATTTATTTGTAAATGTATAGTTAGAATTGTAAAATTAATACACATTAGTACTGTTTATACGTATATATGTGTATATGGTATACCTGACATCCATTGGTAAGAAACCAAGACAGCTTGCATTAACAAGGTATTTTTCATAGCGTATATGTGAGTGAATAGAGTCACCATACAACTATATAACATATGAAATATGAAAACTATTTCCCAGCAACAAGGGCAATTGATCCGCTACTTCAATCAGAGAAATCAACCATGTTTTAGCAATTCGCAAGTTGGTAAGGCATATCCACAGCTTTCGAAGAATGGTATAGCGAAATTGCTCAGTCATATGACAAGTAAAGGACTACTCATGCGTGTGCGATCAGGCCTCTATTACGTCATTCCGTACGAGAAAGACGCAGATACCTTCATGCCTGATTGGCATCTATTAGCATCTTACCTGGTTCGGGACCGTGACTACTACATTGCTTATGCTTCAGCATTACAAGTACATGGTCTTAATACGCAACCCTCTCTACAAGAACAAATTGTCGTCAATAAGCAAATTAGGCCATCCACACTTTCAATTCGAGGAATACCCTTTCAGTTCATATATCATCGTGATACCCACTTTTTTGGGTACCATGAAACATGGGTAGATTCGTTTCATCGTGTACATTGTACTGATATAGAAAAAACCATCATCGATAGTTTGTTTAAACCCAATTATGTAGGGGGAATCGTAGAAATTGCCAAAGCAGTATACCTAGCAAAAAACAAACTAAATATGCAAAAACTGCTGACGTATAGTCAGCAGTTTAGATCACAGGCCGTTATCAAACGATTGGGATTTCTGCTGGAATTGCTCCATGTCAAAACCCCAATTTTAAAAAAGCTACAGGCTATAAAATCAAATTCTATCGCTGTACTAGATCCTGAAATCCCTTCTGTAGGAAAAATAATAACTCGTTGGAGCATTCAACAGAATATAGACAGTGATACGATCCAATCATCTATCCTCACATGATACCCGCCAAAGACATTCAAAAAAAAGCCCTGACATCCCTCGTAAGAGATATACAGATAGAAAAAGATTATGTGCTTACGTGGGTTTTATGTGGAATAAGCAGACAAAACCATTTGTGTCAATCACTGGCATTTAAGGGAGGTACCGTCCTCAAGAAGGTCTATTTTGAATCCTACAGGTATTCGGAAGACCTTGATTTTACGTTGCTAAACAAGCAGCTTACGGAAGAGCGCCTCATCAATGGTTTTAAAAAAGTATTTCACTGGGTACTAGAAAAGGCCAATATCCCCTTAGAAATCACCAAAAATCATGTCCATAAGAGTGGGAGCATAAATTTCCACATTGGTTATGTGGGTCCATTGGGAGGACAAGGTATGCACAAACGACTTAAAGTTGATATTACAAGGGGAGAACACTTGGAGTTTGTTCCCATTCAAAAACAAGTTTTCATTTCTTATAGTGATATGGAACCTTTCTCCTTACTGTGCTATCCGCTTGAGGAAGTGCTCATTGAAAAGATGTGCGCACTCATGGGGCGTACGGAACCAAGAGATTTGTACGATTTATGGTATTTGCTAGAAATAAAGCAACTAAAAATGGCGTATTACTGGACAGAATTTTCGGGAAAGGCGCAACACAAAGGGCATGATACATCCCAGTTTATATCTACAGTAGAAGGAAAAACACAAAGCTTTAAAGCACGTTGGGAAGGATCCTTATCATCTCAAATACATGCATTGCCTCCATTTGACCGGGTCATCAGGGAGTTAGGCAAACACTTTCGTACGCTTAAAATACATTAATTCGGAAACACTATTTTTTTGTACTTATACAGTGTATAGAAAATACTTTATGTATAATTAATTTGTGATTAATCAGTACTATTAAATACTTTTATATAATTATAGATAGTGCCATAAATTTAATACATACTAAGATTGTTTCTCTGTACATTTGCAGAAACCATATATCAATAATCAATTGAGGATCATTACTATCATTAATAATAAGGGGGGGGTAGGTAAGACCACAACAGCACAAAATGTTGGTGCTGCCATGGCTACTTTCAGCAAAACGGACAAACAGGTTTTGATCGTCGATTTAGACCCGCAAGGTAGTCTTACTAAATCTTTCGGCATTAGCCTTGAAAAGGGTTCACCAACAGTTGGTAGCTTTATTCTTAGCAAGGAACCTTTGTCGCAAGTCATAGTGAACTATAATCACAGCAACATTGACATTTTGCCGGCTAATATTGGTTTAATCGAGGATGAGGAGGTGATTAAAGACTCTAGTGAATTCCCATTCAATCTCAAGAAATGCTTAGAAAAAGACCCTAAAAAGTATGATTTCGTGGTCATAGATTGTCCACCCACGTTATCCGCACTTACAAAAATAGCACTCATCGCGTGCCATAGGTATTATATACCGTTGCAACCGGAATACTTAAGTTACGAAGGGCTCAGGGAACTCATTCACTACACGAACCATATTTCGCAGAGTGGATCTTCAATTTTTTTAGGAGGGGTTTTTGCTGTTCGGTTTAATCCTTATGCCAATAAAAAATTCAGCAGAGAGCTTATTGAAATGGCCAAAAAGCAATTAGGAGACAGGTTTCTCACTACTTATATCCGGGAGAATAGTGATCTATACAAAGCACAGGCACAGGGAAAACATATTTTCGATTACAACAAAGCATCAAATGGTGCCATAGATTACTATAACCTGACTAAAGAGATAATACTTAAATAATGAAAAAATCACAAAAAGAGAGTTTTGAACTTCTTCCCATACCAGATCTCCATTTTGGAAATGGAGATAAGAAAGCGCAAGAAATGACGAATGCTAATCAGGAGTCTACTAGAATGAGTGTTGAAATACACTTTGAGCTTATGGAAAAGATTAAAGATTTTGCCTATTGGCATGGTTTAACACAGCAGCAAATCGCCATACAAGCCTTGGAAACTTGGTTGACAGGACAAACTATTAAAGCTAGGCCTGAAGCAGTAAGAAATAGACAGAAGGTAGGTAGAAAGAAAAAACGTAATTATTGACTTCACTCCCTAGAAGGGAAAATATCGTACGCTAAGGGTATAAGGTTTTTTATTTCTATTAAGCCTTACAATCAACACATCCAACTTTTACCCTGTTGTTTATTTGTGTCAAGTAGCTCTATGGCTTTTGAAAAAAAGCCTATTAAGACAAGCGACGGGGAATAAAGGTGTTAGTATTTTTTTCTTCTTTTCAAGACGTGTTTT
>JAAERL010000112.1 GCA_024230435.1 Desulfobacteraceae bacterium | reverse complement strand
CTTCAGGGTTGTCCGTGAGCGTTCCGTCTTTTCTTTTTAATTTAGTATATTTATCTTTTGAATCAGTGTGATGGTGTGAGAGGCCGGATTGAATTCGTTTAGATGCTTGCCATGCGGTGAGCGGGTCTACCTTAATGTTGAGCAACTTCGAGATTTCTTCTTTCATCCAGTTTTCTTTCGCGTTTTTGATAGCCTTTTTAAGGGTGAGACGCGATTTTCTGCAGGATTGCCTTAGACGATCGTTATTTTTATTTAGACGTAGATTCCTTTCATTCTCATTCTTTTCAGAGATAAGTTTGAGCAGATTTTCTTCATCTTTTTTGAACCAATCATTCTTGGAAGATTTCATTTCCGGAAATGACTTGCTAGCTTCTACGAGGATGGGGATGAGTGAAGGTTGGTCAATGATAGTTTTATCATTTTCATGCAGGCAATCTATGATAAGTTCTTTCACTTTTTGATTGTAGTTATCAGCATATCTTGTGTCTTCGTGTAGTAAGTCTCTTTTCCTCGGTTTTTCGGAGTGAGATTTTTTGTTTCTTTTCTTTTTGGTGGATTTTCGTTTCGGGTTTTTGTCGGAGGGATAAGAATAAAGTAACGCGACTGCTGTATGATCAGTAGTATGACATGTGAGTCTTGTGGATATTCCGCTGTCTCTTATTAAACCTTTCATGTCCGAGAAAGGTGCGAGTATGTAATCTAGAGTATGATTTGTGTTAGTTGTATCTTTTGCGACAGATTTGTCATTGACCCATGTGGTATAGCTTTCTTTTATAAAAAATGAGGCTGGATTACATAAGTCAAGACTTTCTAGAAGTTCGGACACAACTAGTTTACCTCTTTCATTTATTTCATCGTAACCATTCGGTCCAAGACATTTGTTAATGTCTAACGAGTCATCGTAATGATTTCTCGTACCTAAGATAGAATTAAAGTCTCCTCCTATCACAGGTTTTATTCCATCTATGCATTCTGATTGTATTAGATCTTTTAATTCATATAAAAGGGAAGCAAATTCTTCTTCTCTTTCTTTATGCATTTTGGACCTAGTACACGGTAAGTATACAGAGATAGCAAAGATTCTGATAGGATTTTTTTTGTTACCAAATTTATTTGAGGTGTAGGCCCATAATTCGACCTTTTATCATGATGGGTTGCTTTGAACCTGCTTGTTTCCAAGCTAGAGTAGAATTTTTATTTAAAATAATACCTACTCCTCCGGTTGTGGTGCTTTCACCGTTGATAAATACCTCATGACCTAGAATCTCCTTTTGAATATTTGCTTTCAAAGCACATTCACTTAGGAAAGTGATTGTATTTTGAGTTTTCGTGTT
>JAAERL010000111.1 GCA_024230435.1 Desulfobacteraceae bacterium | reverse complement strand
TGGTTTGACCAACAAAAACGTAATCAACCTGTTTCGAGGCCGGCGGGTTACACAAATTTAAGCTTCGGTGATGGTTTAACCTGATACCGCAAATGTATGTCTGGTCAAAAAATCCTGATCTTTTTGGCGCAATCAAAGAAAGATTCGAAAAATGTGGTAGGCTTAAATAACTGTAATGTAATATTTTACCACCAGGGAGACGTACGGTCGTGGTTGGGCGGGAGAGCTATTGTTTTTTACTTGACAATACTTATCATGGATGTCCCCGATTCTGGTCCCCTGATTTTCACTCGGGAATTATAATTGCCGCTGATCAGTTATTCCATGGTTTGTCTACTAAATGCATGCTCAGGTCGCATAGTGACGTCACAATGTCCTTAATGGTTTTTTCTTTCACATTTAGATCCTTCATCTTTTGTACAATATTTGACTTTAAATAATTCATCTTTCTATTATCCACAGAAGTTAAACATGTGAAATAATCAATACCTAAATCCTTCATGATTGAATCGCTATCCCAATGTCCATTCTCAAAAAAATCATAAAATTGCACATCCTTAAAATTCGATGCAAATATTATTTCAATACTATCCATCCTATCCATCGGAAGTTTTACTAAATTATCATTATCGCTTTTTTTCTTTACTTCAATAGCGCGAACTCTATCATAGAAGGCCATTCTATCAATTTTTAATTCTTTAAAATTTTCAGAATTTGTAAATTCCATAATAGGGGACATCCATTCCTGACGCATTATACCATCACAAATTAGACCTGAAAGATCGTTATGTAACTCTACTATTCTATCAGGATCGAAGTTTAAGCGACTTAATTTCCATGTCAAATGATTTACCGTCCCCTTTATAGCAGCACTGTATGGTTGTTCCATAGTAAGCACTACTTCATGGTAATCAGCAATGTTTTTTAATCCTTCATATATAATTTTTGCTCTACTTTGAGTCTGATGAGAGTCTTGATAAAGTCTACATAACAGCATGTTGGCATCCCCACCTTTTGGATCTTTATTTTGAGCTGCTTGAAAACTATGGTTACTTAGTGGCTGATCCAGTAAAAAGCGGTTATCATCTATAACTACCATAGAAGGCGCCTTATTTTTTTCCTTCCAGGTTTGGAAAATTCGTTGTTCTGTATTTATTGTTTTATCATTTAGATCACTTCTCAAATCGATCATTTCTGGACTACTTGGTGAACAACAGTATTCAACATATGGAATACCAAGGCATTCTTTTGTATCATTTGAAACATCAACAATTTGACGATGAAAATATGCAATTACCTCTTGTGCAGATAAACTTGAATCTTGAGAACTTAATTTAAATCCAATATGAACCATATCCATGCAATTACTATATAAATAGTTTTGCAATTTTGATATAACGCCTTTGAATCTGATAAAATCAATTTGATCTTTTAATTCTACTGTGGATTCAATTTCTTGGACGCAATGTTCAATATTGCTTATTAATTTCTCATAAGATGCAATATAATCTTTCGTCTTTGAATCATTATAATTTTTTAAATGAACAGATATTGCAGCAAATAATTTTAACTCGAAAACAATATATTGTATCTGTTGCTTAATCTTAAATTTATCCCAAACAAATTTAAATTCATTTAGCTTTGTTTGATCAGTTAACAACAATGGGCACGTATTTATAACATCTTTTATAGAATAACTCTCAAGCCTATCGATCAAATAATTATTTAATTTTATAGTATCTGCGTACACCTTAAAATATCGCTGCATGTGATTTTCTTCACTATCGGCATCACTATAACTCCATTCTATATCTTTTAAAAAAACCCATTCTTTGCCAACATTGTTGCCTATCCGTCTCACTTCATCTAAATTTTTAATTAACGATTGTTCATCAGAATTGTTAACCGGATTTTTTCGGACTATTAAATTTTCAGAATTAACCTCATCTATGGGTATCCTCGCGCTTATAATTTGCCGTTTAGTTAATCTATCAGTTATGATAGGTTTTATTTCATTATTTACCTGAACGCATCCTATCGTAATTACCTTGCCACCATATTCATTTTTTAGACTTTCAAGTTTTTTCGTCATCCTTAGAATTGGTATACTTCTATTAGAGCACTCAGTGCTCATATGATCCTTGTCTGACGCTTTTGAAACAATAAAACCAGCAATATTATGTGATAAGTATTGATTAAACGGCTCTACAGAACCTTCAGATACAATTATATATTTATCTTTTCCTAATAAGTTATCTTCATGCATTTGAAGAAACTGAACATCACTTATAAGAATTCCCTCCTGAATACATGGCCTGGTGATTGGTGTCAACTCAGAATAATTTCTTAAAAACACATCCGCGAACTCACTGTATTTTGTTTCGCTATACAGCAAGATTTCTGTTGGCTGTTGCAGAACTCTATCTTGCAAAATAACTGCATTCATATCAAAATGCAGTTCTTTTTGATGAATATTATCGACCCGCCGTACTGCATTTAATGCAAATTCAATATCTCTGCTTTCTCCTGTTGTCAACTCACTTAATAAACCATAAACAGCAATTCTTATCAGATCTTCATTGAATTGATAAATTTTAATTCGTTTATTTTTAACTTTTTCTCCTCCATTTGTTTTGATCATGACACGCAAATTACGCTTCAAACCTTTAAGATCGACTTTGTCACATTTATCAGTAATAATTTTTTTTGCTGCTATTGTCAATTTTTTAGTCTCAGGATGTATATACTTATACTCGTATATCTGTGAATCATTTGAACTTGTGTTAACCAAAAAACTATTCTCGATTTTAATACTAATATTGTTTAATTCCTTTTTTCCTTTTAAAAAGTCAATTAGATCCGCTTTATTGATAGACAATTCCAATCCTGTTTGCTTACCATCAACTAACTGCTCTCCCTGGCCAAGACCGATAGTCAGGCCTATTTTTGACTGATCCGCAGATAGCGAACTGAACATGACTCCAGATAACTGGGTAAAGAAAAGTTCTTGAACCAATGCACACATCTCATTCTGGCAAGATCCACACTCTATATATTTTGAAATAGCAGGATCTTCCCACATTGATCCAATGACATTTATTATTGACTTTAATAAGTTGTCTATATTTTTTGTCTCTACACCAATTTCAGTTTTAAATAATCCCGCGGCTGGATTAGCTGCCTGGTCCTCGAAACTACAGGAGCTTCTCGCTGCAACTATTTTATGATCGTTATTTTTCTGAGCATCAAATAGTGTCAACAATTTGCTTTCCAAATCATCCTTAACAGTCTTAACAGTTAGATGTGTATTTGCTGAAGGCATATTAGAAACAAATTCATGACACTCTTGACTTTGTAGTGCGCTCCTTATTAGATCTCCTAACTTATAGATAACTCTTTTATTGTAAGGAATATCTAAAGTATTTTTATCATTATCAAAATAGTGATTTATTAGATCTTGTACACAACTCCTTATCTGATCTAGTGTAATGGAAGAAAGATCGATTTGATTATTCTGTAAGAATTCTTCTTGCTCACTAATGACCTTAAAATGTTCAGCATATTTTTCATCATTTAAATTTATAGAAAAATTTTTAAAAATATTTTCTGTCAATGTGGTAGATATGCATATGAAATTTGGACATCTAATAACACTATCATTAATTTTTGAATTTACAAAACCCAAATCAGACGCATTTTTATAAACTGTATTTATTGCATTTAACCCTTCCGCTTTATTACCTATTCTTTTTTTAATTTCGCTCCTGTCAAGATTTTCAAAACCTTTTGAAGAAGTATATATATCATTTGTATGTTCATGACATTTAAGCCTGTCAATAGGACCTTTAGACCCGTCAATAAAGGTTTCACAGATACCTGCTTTTGGAAATGGACGATCTGCATTTGGTTGTAGCCGCGAGATAGATTTGTGCTGTGATGTTTTTGTGTGCTTTGCTGAATACATAGTTTTATGTGTTTCAGATATGTTCGTAGATGCTGACATTTAGTACCCCCACAGTTGCAGTTGAAATTTTTAGACGAATCGAATAATCGGTGCAAAAAGAATGTCTACCCGCATAATTTTTTGCAGGCCCTACTAAATTTTCAAATCTATATTTTGGGCTTGGTTTTAACTTGGACAATAGTAATTCAATACCGATAGATATGTTTGGCTGAATAAAATATATAAATTCAGCATAATAACAACCAATGGTTTGAATACCTCATAATTAGTGGCCGATGTAAAAGCCGAGCCGCATACTTTTCCTTTTCGCATATCCAACAGTATTTGTCAGTAGGGATTTTTCTGTTTTTTTTATCAGAATTTTTCTGATTATAACGAATTTGGGTGTGGCTTGCCAAAATTAAATCAGGACAAAAAAGGGTCGCGGAACAAATGTTTTGTCAAATTGGCGTAGGATAGGGGCTCGTATTCAAGGCGCGCAAAGCCGTGCATATCGCGAGATATTCGCACCTTGCCGCAACACAGAAGACGCGCCAATAGACAAGTCAGTTGGGATA
>JAAERL010000110.1 GCA_024230435.1 Desulfobacteraceae bacterium | reverse complement strand
CTAGCAAATTAACTAGGCAAAAACATTACTATTTTTAGGCAGTGTAGCACCCCCGAGAGGTCTCCTCACACCAAAAGGCTGGATGGTTCACCTTTCTGATAGGTATTAAAAGTTGAACCATCCATTATATGTTGGCATTACCCTATCATCTACCTTACTAGGGGGCCTATAAGTTTAATAACTTTTGTTATTGATGTAATTGAAAAAGCTCTGGGGTAGGGTTTTTCTATCTACGAAAAGTACTCTATGAATTGTGGGTTTGAACATAGAACATCCCACAAAAACCAGGCACAACAGAGAGACAACGATGATTAATGACTAAAAACCAACAAGGCCATGGTTGCTTTGGCCGCTGCAAGTGATGACCCATTGTCAGACAGGGACGTCTGGCGGCTTTGTTGAAAGCCCCGCTCCTACAGATTTGACTACGGTTGGTCCGGAGAAGCGGGGAGGACCTTCCCCTTTTTAATTAGCCATCTCCTGCAGCGCAATGTTTTTGGCGCCATTGGCAAACATTGTTGCAGTAATGAAAGATGAAGACTAACTTCTAGGATATAAAAATGTAAATCCTTTATGCAAATTATAGTTTAATTTAGTTGCTATCAATTCGCCGCTTTTTGGGTCCTTTGGCAGCTGTTGGGACCGCTGGGGCCACTGTCATTGATAGTTAAAAGTGGCCGGTCACGTCAAATTTGTAGTCAATAGTAAATTTAAAATAT
>JAAERL010000109.1 GCA_024230435.1 Desulfobacteraceae bacterium | reverse complement strand
TGGAGAGCATCCTTTTGAGCTCGAATTGGAGGCGAGGAGGGAAAAGAGGCGAGAGTAACAGAGGTCCTGTAGAAATCGCACGTAGGAATTGGTTCAAGTTTTTTGCTCCCATTTGGGAGCAAAAAATCAGCCAATTTTGTCTAAGTCAAAAACACGTCGATCATGATCATGCCATGCCCTAGCAAAGGCGCTTATGGCATTGTACTGACCAAATATGAACTCAAACATTTTAGGCGATGGTATTAGACAAAATTTGATGTGCCGGCACAAGCTATAAGTCAACTGGAACCTTCCATACTAATGTCCTGAAAAGTGCTATTTTTGGAGGAAGACTGCCAACTTTCTAGAAAGTAACTTTCTAGCTTTCTAGAAAGAAGAAGAGGGGAAGATGGGTAGAGAGAGCCTAAAACGAACGAACGTGCATGGCTAAATATTACCAGAATCGGGAATCGGGAACCTCTCCTCAGCTCAAAGAAGTGTATTATTGCAAAGCAACGCGTGGCCAAAGCAAGGCAATGGAATAAAACTAATATCTATGGTTGCATTATCAGTAGTTTTC
>JAAERL010000108.1 GCA_024230435.1 Desulfobacteraceae bacterium | reverse complement strand
GATCTTTACTGATGGATTACAAATATCTTTATCACGGTCATCTGTGTTTTTCTGCTTACTTGCTTTGCGCTTTGCTTCATGATGCTGTTTGGGGTCCATCCAAAACTACCCCACCACTAAAGTTAGATCAAAAAGGAAGGTTTATCCTTAGAAGAAGTCGTTACTTTTATATGGTAAGTGTTGTAGGGGTAAATGTTTCCGGTCCTGGGTATGGAACAATAGGATATCACTCCGCTTATGGTACTGGCCGCGCGCAATCTTTCATCATCGATCAAGCAAAACGCAAAACCGAAAGCAAATCGACGTAAGGCATCAGGGGAAAAAGCGGCTTAAAAAACTAGCTGATTCTGAGACCAACCTGTGTTCGAATTCCTACATAGGCATTTGTAGCATTCTACGTGGCTTTTTCGTATTTTAAGCGAGAAGCTTAAAAAAGACCGATCTGAGCTCCAGAGGCGCTTTTTCTCCTGATGCCTACTGTAGGCGGCGCTGCGCTGCCTGCCTCTGGGCGGTGCATAAGAAGTTGTTGCTGGCCTGGTTGGCTCTTATCTCACGATAAATAGCGATACAATAGTAAAGCAAGCAACCTCTATACTTACAACGAACTGACGGTATTAGTACCCTTGATTTCATCCTTATCAACCACCATGATACTACCAAAAATCAACATTCTACAATCCTTAGCCTTAGTTGGCGCATTGCTCGCCTCCACCATCAGCGTTGCATCATCTTCATCATTTGACACACTTGCAGCCCGGCAAGAGGCCAAGCCATTTTATC
>JAAERL010000107.1 GCA_024230435.1 Desulfobacteraceae bacterium | reverse complement strand
TCCCGTGGTTTCCGTCTAAATCTAGCCAATCTTTGGCTAATATGGACCATTTTACCCCCATTTAGACGATTTTTCCACCTGATCAGAACCTTCAATATCGGGGGGCGCCCCCCTCGCCCCCCTATATCCAAAAGCCTACAAATGCATGGTAAAGCGGCGAGCGGCGCGGCGAAGTATTATGGCGCGAAGCGCAGCGTGCGGCGTCGCGTCATCTCTTGCAGAAGTGTGAGTCAGAAAAGCGAAACGGACCTTTATGATTAAAAGTATCTCGACGAAAATATAGGCTTTCGCCACTTACACAGCTCAGTATATACTCACATAATAGTCACTTAAAGGATAGTATCTCGGGGCTAGCATATACCACTTCCCTGTGAAACTTAATTTTCGCCATGAGAGCTGCTCTATCTACAGTAAAATCTCTGACAAAAGTGTGCAAAACTTCACTTTTTACTGGTGGGAAAAAAGTGGAACTAGAAAAAAAGTGGAACCAACTCGGATCTCACACAAAACACTACCATACCATAACAAAACACATCACATCGATTCAACACCCCTCCAATGGTGGTTCTGCGCGTCCAAATCGCCCTCCAAACCCAATCCCCGTCCATGATATGATAGTAGAGAATAATAGCTTTCGATAGAACCGGTGATCAACGCTATATGTAGCATATTCGCATAGCAGCAGCAGCATATCATAGGAATGCAGAGCTGTCGTAGGCAAGCGTCAGTCTAGCTCGAAAATAGCAATTACTGGTGCCAAAATTGTCGATAGGTAAACCATACTTATTGTCATATTATAGTTTATTCTGAAGCAGATAATATATATACAATGATTAATATGTTATGTTGAGACAGTCCTCTGTATTTGTATCGAGTAATATTTCCATATTTATGACTTTGTACATTACGTATGTGTTTGGCGAGATGTTATGAGCCTGGTACTGGACCACTTTTTTCCCAACAGTGCAATAATATTTATAAAGCTTGGATGGAGGCAAAGATTCAGGTAGAAACAGTAAATAAGACTACTTAAATAGCTGCTAAAGTGAACCTCTGGGCTAAAAAGCAGTAAAAGGTCAATTATGACCTTCCATACTATCATTGACAACTATGATGATCCACCAGGCCAGCAGCGGCTCAGGCTCATATTCACGTCGCTACACACATAAATGTGTCGCAATACAGCGAGCTCTACGCTCAATTGGCCTTCATCAGGTCGCTTACAAGACTGTAGCATCGTCGCTACAAGTGTAGTTTCCACGAGCCGTATATATTTCTTTATATGTTATCATTGCCAACTATAATGAACCAC
>JAAERL010000105.1 GCA_024230435.1 Desulfobacteraceae bacterium | reverse complement strand
CTATTTTACACTCTGGCCCTCTTTTGGGCATCGATAAGTACGGCAAGATAAATTCCTCAAACTCATTTTCGTTGAGTTGAACCGGAATCTTTGTATTTACTGGCTTTGCGGCAAACTGTGTCATCGTAGCATCCTTTTTCAGCGGTTCATTTTACGAACCGTAAAAAACACATATTTGCCATATTTTCAAGATAATACGTCGAATGGAAAAACTTGCAACCAGTTAATTACCGGCCATATCAAAAATATGGGGATTAGGCGTTTTACCTTCATTAAAAATGCCCACAGGTGACGGCCTGTCTATCTTGCTTTCCCATGTATTACAAACATCTTTTTTCCATTCATTACCCCAAGGATACTTGCGATTGTCCTTGCCGACAGCGGCTGCCTGCCACTGGTCTTCAGACGGCAAAAAATAGGAATAACCATCCTGTTTTTTCGTCATCCAATTGCAAAAGGCGGTTGCCTCATACCATGAGATACCGGTTACCGGTTGATTGGGACAGTTGTACTTTGGATTTGTGCTTAAATTGGAGCCTCTGGCTTTTGTGTGTTGCAACCAAATCTTACCTTGCGGAGTCCACAATAATTCGCTTTCATAGCCCCCATCTTCAACAAACTTTGCAAACCACTGATTGGTTACCAGGTATTTGCCGATTTGAAAAGGAGTCAATTCAACTTTGCCGATCTTTTCCAGGTCGTAAAGACCGCCCTCGATAGGATCAAATTCTTCCAGATCTTCTCGGGAATCACCTAATCGTCCGATAATTTCGGCCAGGGACGCTTTTTCGGTTGGCGCAGTTGCACGCTCCTCAATAAAATTCCATATTGCGGTAACCAGATCATTAAAGGTAGCGTCAAAAATTCTATCTCGCCCCATATCCAGTATGCATTCACCGGCAAGACGCAGACGTATGAATCGTTGCGTATCAGCTTTGATAAGCTGATCAATAAACTTACTGGCTTCTTTAGTGGGAAAAGAGGCAGTCATAAGCAGCACCACCTCGCGCCATTCGGCTTGCAGCAGCCGATCGCCGAGCTCTTGAGTGTAATCAGCAAATTCGGCAAGCCATTTAGCGGCCAGATATTCACGAAAGGTCTGATGCAAAAACGCAAAGGTTTTCGTTTTGGCCAAATCGAGCAGGCCGCTTCTTTCTCGCATTATGCGGATAAACTCCTGGGCCTCATCTTTGGCCATGGCGAGGTCTTTTTGCCTACGCCCAAAAGATATGGTTAACTTTTTTTCAAGTTCCTTTTCATCTATCTCTTTTTCAGCAGCATCTTGCATTGTAAATGCAACGGGACCCAAAAAATCGACCACCATGTTATAGGTGATTGGTCGATTTCCCAGTTTGTACTCAACCTTTTGGTTTTTCCATAGACTTCTGAGGTTTTCCCATGCGCCGGATAAAATTCTCAGGCACTCACTATAAAGCTCGGCCCTGCTGTGCGGCAATTCTCCGCCTTCATGCTCAATCAGAGCCAGGATTGTAAGCATTAAAGGATTTGTGGCCAAATCGAAAATATTTTCGTTGCCGTTCATAACGCGGATCATATTATCCCGTTTGTCTTCAGCTCTTTTCAGATAGGTATCTTTACGTTTTTTGAAATCTCTTTCGTACCAGCAATACCAGCTTAATAAAAAGTGCCCGATCTGGTCTATGTCAAATCGTTTGATTTTAAAACGCTTGAATTCATAATTTTTGATCTGCTCAAACTGAGTGACGCCCTCGTATGATGCGCTGCGGCAGGTGACGTAAAACCGGTTGGTCTCCTGACTCTCTTTCAAAATGGCCATGATAAAAAACCGCACATCTTCAATCATCTTTTGGCGCTCACCTTCATCCGCCACCTCATCTAAGCCATCAATCAGAAACAGAGCCTTTCCCTTTTGCCAATAGGCTTCAAACAGCGGTATTGGGTCCTGAAGATGGCGCTCTTCCCAATAATCGCTTAAAAATGTTTTGATTGTATAATTTAAACCTTGTGTCTTGCGTTTTTTTTCAGCATAGGCGGATATGGGAAAAATGATTGGTAAAATATCAGGGCCTTCTTTTTTCAATTGCCCGGCAGCCAATACCAGTGCCAGATATTTTAGCAGGGTGCTTTTACCAGCGCCGGGGCCGCCGGTGACAACCGCCAGCCGGTATTGCAGTAGCGTATTGATTGAATTATCCTGTATGGTTTCGAGCGATACCCTGAACTCTTTTTCAAGGTCCGGAAGCGCCTGCTCTCTGGACGAATCGTTTTCAATATCAAACTGCGGCTTGGTAAAGATTTCGATCAAAGGAATGGAAATAGTCTTGCCCTTGGTGTAACCTTTAAACGCAATCCGTTCAAAATCATCACACAGGTGAGTCAAATAATCATTTTCCAGTTTCTTTAAATCAACTTCCGGTGTTTCACTGATTTGTTCGCCAAAATATGCTTGAATTTTAAAATAAATCATCCACTGCAATGGATCTGCGCCTTCTAAGGCCTGGGATTCAAAACAAATTTTAAAAGCTTCGACCGCCTCTATCAGTTTTCTAAAATCATTGCTTTGGGGATCAAGTCCTAGCTCTGAAGCCAACTCGTCAATTTGGCTAAGCGATTCGTCAATAGAACGGTTTTCGATAATTCTCAGGAGCAAACCACGAACTTTTGACTTATCCAAAAACTGTCTAACGAGACCAGGATGATCCTCTTCCAAAGTAACGGTCAATCCTTTCAGACCTGCCAGGTACGCTTCCTTAAAGCGTTTTTTTTGCTCACCATCCCTGCGTCCAAGAAAAAGATTTTTAGCCGTATTTGCCGCAACAGAATTTACAAACTTTTTAATAGGTAACTGGTTGCAAGTTTTTCGATTCAAAAAAAGTCAATCGTCGCTTGCGAATCCTCAATTTACTTGAAAGTAGTATTTTCTGAGCACTCAATTCAAAATTTAGATGGTCTGACTTAAAACTTTGACCACAATCGTAGAAAT
>JAAERL010000104.1 GCA_024230435.1 Desulfobacteraceae bacterium | reverse complement strand
TGGACTTTAAATCACCTAAAAGTGCTAATTAGTACTCATACTAATTGTAATTCCTTTTGATGAAAAAATGCTATTTAGACTTTTTAAAGAATACTAATAGGACCGCATCGACCTTATTAACACACGTAGCATGAAAAAATCCGCATAAAAAACAACCTACAAAAAAGGGCAATAGAGTCCGTAACATGGTATAAAGTGCGTTTTTCAATAATGCTATTTAGTACTCACTTAGTTTGTGCTATTAACAGCTGAAATATGGTCCCCATAACATTCTGTGCACATAGAAACTTGCTTATTACACTGGCAATAAGTCCTGATCTTCGTATCACAGGTATCACACTTTATTTTGGCATATTGGGTGCTCACCTTACTCCACGAATTGGTGTCCGTTTTCCATTTTCCGGTGAAGTTTGGGCGAGTGCAGAGCATATGTCCCAGGCCTTTCCCCTCTGTTGAGCGCCTCTTTCTGCTCATTGTAGGGCTCACAAGTGTGCCATCATCCTTCAGTTTATTGTTTAGCATTTTGATTGCAAGGGATCGCCGGAATTCCAGTTGGGGGGTCGGGGCATGCATCCTTGCACGCGCTCGGCAGTGGACCGAGTTTGCTTCCGCCACGGAGCAAATGAAAGTGAATTGTCGTGTGGGCCACCATTTGGTGTGCCAAACCTGCTCCAGTCCAATAGGATCGTGTCTCCTATTGTTGACGTCATCGACCCAATGCTTGCTGCGGTTGTGGCGGGAGAGATACTCGGGATAATTGAAGGTATCCCACTGCCCATCTTTCTTCTGCCGGTACGTCGTGTGATCGGGCACTTCGGTGAGAAGACCGTGCGTGCTCATCATTTTTGTCACAAACCTGTCATCCCGCGTGCAATAAACATTGAAGCTGATGCCGTACATGTCCTGGCGGAGGGTCTTCGTACTTCTGAGAGGCTTGTCCTTGAAGTACCGGTCGATTTGTTTGCCGGGGACTCCCTTTGGCCAATACTTGCGCTTTTTGACAAGCGCTTGACCTTAGACCCCGTGGTCATGCAAATGTAGAATTCCGGCAGACACACAAAAGCCACTGTCCATCA
>JAAERL010000103.1 GCA_024230435.1 Desulfobacteraceae bacterium | reverse complement strand
TGCGGTGTAACCGTGGAAGTCAAGCAACTTCGATTTTCGAGCGCCGACCCCGTGCCTGCGAAAGGCAGGCGAAGGGGTCGGCGGCAGATTCTCACTAATCTATGTTGCTATTGAAAGCTACCATGTAATATCCTTTTCTTTCGCATTGCTAGCTGTTTCATTGCTTAAGCAGGCAGCATTGCTTGATTCGATCAATCGAATTGATTGTTGTACGACTGTGTTGTGAAGCACTGTAACATTCGTAACGATTCGACCTTTCCGCGTAACGAAAATGTAACAATGACGTAACACACTAACTAATTTTAAAAATCACCCGGAATTTATTTAATAAGCGTTCGCGAGAGAAATGAATCGACAGGTCCGTTCGCTAAATAGTTCTCAGATTTTCTTTTTCAGGCGCTCGCGGGTCCCTCCCCGCACGCGCAAGTCTTTTGACGCCGTCGGCGTAATTCTCAGGGGGGGGTTAGGCAGTTCGAACCAGCTTGTAGGTGCAGAGGATGATTTTGGCACTTTACTCCCAGCTCCTTTGGGTTCGGGCGGCTCTGCCTCACTGTTTCTATGAATGACGAATGTGTTGTGATTTAGAGGTTGCGTTAGACAAAATGAAAAAGTTAAAGATATTTCAAATATCAACAAAACTTGCTTCAAAGTAATCTTTTTTATAGGAATATATGTGTACTAAAAGTACCATATGCATGTTTCGAAATCTGGTATTTGCTATATTTATTTCTACCAACAAAATTTAATTTTTTTGGATGAAGCACAAAGCTACAGAAACTTTTATAGAGCTGGTGCTGTGTTTTGGGACAATCCTCTGGAGCTGCAGTTAGGTCCGTCCGGGTCTGAGACATTATTTGAATATGGTATAATTTTTTTAGACTTGCTCACCCGTTTACTACAATAAGTATCCTCCAGACTCGGAAATATCAACCCTTCTCAAAAGTACCGAATTTGTTTTGTTGAATGCGAATTCGATTTGATTGTGTCTAAAGTACAGAGAATTAGCCGTATTCGGGATACGTGGCTTGCACCACTGATGTTCCTCGTCTGTCGTCTGTGCTGGGATATTTAGTAGGGTAAGTTGTGAGTAACTAGATTGCATGCGATGTTGTTTGGTAGAATGGAAATTTTACTAGGAACCATTTCCCTTTCCACCACGGC
>JAAERL010000102.1 GCA_024230435.1 Desulfobacteraceae bacterium | reverse complement strand
CGCCCATCGAACCTTCCAACAGGGCGCAGGGCGCCCGCCTCCTCCCCGCCCGAAATGGCGCTTCCCGTTCGTGATTCGGGGAATATGCCTTTTTTCAATATTTCGGAAGAATGCTCGCCTTCTTTCAAGTTTAGAAATATAGACACTTTTTGTTAAAGTATATCATCCTTTTTTTCATGTCCGTGTGATCCCTGGTAGCCTTAATTAAACTTGCATCGTAGCGAGCGAGGCATAATAAGAGCCCGTGCACGTCGCGCGTCGGCATGCCTCGCACCTCATTTTTGTGGCGGGATGAGCACTTTTGCTCGTCTGCGCACTCTATTCCCACACCCCCAGGAAAGTTGGGGATTTCTAATTTAAAAATACCTCTATAAATCACAAAATATCAAGCATCGATCAGCCATCATCACCATTCCATGAAGATGTCTTGCCTGTTGTTCGTGTTCCATTTGCTGTTGGTGATGGCTGTTTGTGGTCTCTTCGTGCAGCCAGTGAGGGCATGATTGGCTTCTTCGTGAGATGCACATTTTTGGATTTTAGTTGATATTAGAAGAAATATAACTCATATATTAGATTCCTGGGT
>JAAERL010000101.1 GCA_024230435.1 Desulfobacteraceae bacterium | reverse complement strand
TATTCGTTATTCGAATATTATTACCGTTTTGGACATACTTTATATTATTTTGGACACTACGAGTGCCGTTTGAAGCAAATCTTTGTTGTCTACGGCAGATGGCTGTTCCTTACTGTTCCGGAGGTAATTCTTTCTTGTGGGCATGTGCCGATGCCCTCAATCAGCGCAGGTGCAGAGACAGATACTTACTCTATAAAGGCCGTGCGCCGCGCCAAAATCTGCGTTTTTTGGAACCGGAGCCATTTTTCATTTGTTTTTGTTAGTGAAATGCTCTAGCTTTGGGCCAAAATGGCCAAAATTATATTCTGGGGACTTGCCGAATATGCATTTCCAATGCCACCATCCTTTTGTCGACCATAATGGGAATTCTATATATGTAAATGCATGTGAGAGTCCACTAGCTTTTTGCTGCACAAATTTGGCCAGCCATCAGCCATCACAACTAGCATAAAGCTAGAGGGTACCTTCAAATGCATATCTCGACGAAAATATACGGATTCACCACCTGCCCCTCAGTATATATACTGACATAATAGTCACCTAAAGGCTAGTATCTCGCGAATAGCATGTAAACCACTTCCCTGAAACTTAATTTTCGCCACCATGGCCCAAAGCTAGAGCATTTTACTAACAAAAAATTGCGGGAGAGGCTCCGGGTGCAAAAAATCGACATGCACGGCCTTTATACCGCGCGCTTGCCACTTTTGCCAAC
>JAAERL010000100.1 GCA_024230435.1 Desulfobacteraceae bacterium | reverse complement strand
CAGACTGTTTGCATAACTGTTTTCCAGGCAAGACGGAAGTGTATCATCAGTTGATGCTGCATTTTCTCAAAGCGAGTGCCCATTCATCCCCTCACCAACAGTGAAAGATGCATACTCTGGCAGCGCAAAATGAAGTTTAAGTTCCGTGTCAACAGGTGCAATGAATATCAGTTCGCTGTCGGAGTGTTGGAGATGAAACAGATAAAACTAGAATGACCAGTCTGACATTTTCGATAGGTAGGCAGGTGTATTTTTTCATGTATCAGCATTAACATGCAGTCTTTTTAAGTTTATTTGGGAAGTGGTTAGGTGCGTTCTGGAGCAATAGCCGACTACTTATTCTGAAATCTTCCGTTTCGAGTTTTGGGCGCACTCGTCATGGATACCTATGGATAGATGCGGCGATCTGTAGTGTTACCCTATCCAATAAACCGCCAATTATTAGCTCTCTTCCGCCATGGGGGTAACCTACCCTTTAGAGGTGCTTAAAATACTGCTCTCGGTGAGCTGAGTTCGAATCCGTGGTGCATCTAATTTTTTATAAAAATAAT
>JAAERL010000099.1 GCA_024230435.1 Desulfobacteraceae bacterium | reverse complement strand
TTTTACCAGAGGTTAATGAGGGTTATTATCGCTAAACAAATTCCTACGTAGATATTTTGGCGATGAACCCGGGCGGTCAGTTGATTTAAGACAGCTATAGGATATGAGGGATTTTAGAAATATGGGAAACGGGATTTATTATAGTGTGCTACGTCATCGACGAAGACCTTCTGCTCGATAAGCCATCTGTTTGTTTTTGGCGGGCTAAGATTTTCATCTCAGGCGATCTGTAGTGTTACCCTATCCAATATATTGCCAATTATTGCTTCTAAGCCGCCACGGGGGTAACGTACCCTTTAAAGGTGCTCAAAATGCTGCTCTCGGTGAGCTGAGGTCGAATCTGTGGTGCATCTAATTTTTTATCAAAAAAAATTGTTAGCCCCACCCCTCTAGCTTGCCTTAAGGGTTAAACCCAAAAAAGATCCCCTTATCCAGTTTCCTTGGGTCTTTGGCTCCATATCACCGATTCATTTCACCATGCTAGCGGCGCCAAAAATTGACACATGTCAATTTGTCCACGTGGAATTTATTTGACACAAAAATAAGAAGCAAAAGC
>JAAERL010000098.1 GCA_024230435.1 Desulfobacteraceae bacterium | reverse complement strand
GTATTTTAGGTCTAACCAAAATATAGAGGATAAAAATAAACATTTTTCCGTTAAGGTTATTGATGTGACTGATGTCTTAGTATATAAAGACTCAAAATTAGTCATACCTGAGTCTCTACAGGCTAAGGTAGTACAATGATACCATCATTACCTTATGCTCCCTGGTCATACCAGGTTAGAGGAAACAATCGCTGCCACGATGTATTGGCGGTCATTAAGAAGAGACGTCAGACGACACATGAAGGCCTGCGCAATTTGCCAAAAAGGTAAACAGCGCAAGCGAAAGTATGGTAAACTTCCTGTAAAACTCGTCGAAGTTGTACCTTGGAGGGGCGTTAGCGTAGACCTAATTGGTCCGTACACCCTTAAGGCAAAAGACGGTACAGTACTAGACTTTATGTGTCTAACTATGATAGATCCCGCTACTGGTTGGTTTGAAATGATCGAACTCCCACTAGCTAGTGTTACATACACTAAAAAGGATAAGGAAATAACTGAAATAATTATAGATAAATCCTCAGCCGAGGTATCTAGGTTATTCAACAAACAGTGGTTGAGTCGTTATCCAAGATCAAAATACGTAATTTTTGACAACGGCAGTGAGTTTAAACTCCATTTTCAGGACCTTTGCAAGTCATATGGTCTAGAGCAAAAGCCAACTACTGTCCGAAATCCACAAGCGAACGCAATCCTGGAACGAATACATGCTGTTATCGGTGACATGCTACGTACCAGTGAATTAGACATGGCCAAAACCATAAATGACGAAATGGTAGACAATTTTATCGTCAATGCGGCCTGGGCTGTTCGCTCAACCCATCACTCAGTGCTTAAATCATCGCCGGGCGCTGCTATATTTGGCCGAGATGTGTTATTCGGTCTCCCATATTTAGCAGACTGGACC
>JAAERL010000097.1 GCA_024230435.1 Desulfobacteraceae bacterium | reverse complement strand
GCGCCCTTTTGTTTTTGTCGAGGATTGTTGTTGAGAGCGGATGATTGATTCTTGGGAAGTCAGGGGAAAAGTCTATTTTTAAAAATAAGTGATAAATTCCTGTTTTTTTACATACTCCTTGTAACAATGAAAATATTCAACTTTATCTTGTATCTTCAGTACAAATAGGGTTATGCTAAACTATTTTTGTGTTAAAAGTTTCTCTTTTTGGATGCCCTCTTTAGCCGACCATTTCGTCGCAACCACAACGTCTCAGAAGGTCAGGCTGCTTGCACCTTTCTCAATGAGAGCATTTCCGACAAAGGTGCAAGCAGAGTGACCCTCTCAGTCATGTTTATTGCCTCGAAATTGGTCGAAAAAGTTGGCGGTTCAATATGGTATATCGACTAAATTTTGAGCTTTTTTTACTATTCCTACGAGATTTTTTGTTTCTTGAAAGCGCAAAATGTCCTTCAAGTACTGGACCGAGACCACCGTGATGAACAATGCCCAAACAGATCAACTGGTTTGGAGCGGTTTTCGGCCCCACAAGTATGTAGTACTGTACGATCGTTAGTTCAAGCGAGGTGTTTTGAATCGTGTCCAGTCGTGTC
>JAAERL010000096.1 GCA_024230435.1 Desulfobacteraceae bacterium | reverse complement strand
GGTGGATTGTTTACCGCGCACCTTTTATTTTGTTTCTGCGGAAAAGTTAAGGGAATACTCGTAAATAATTGCGGGAACCGAAATGTAGTAATAAGAGCGTAGTATGTCATCTGGCCGTGTGTGAGACTAGATACCTACCGGTACATACCTCCTGTCTGTACCGGTAGAGATATCTAGGGACCTCCTACAATAATACCTTACCGTCTGTCCATTCACTCAAAAAAAAAATGCGATTATGCGATTATGCGGAAAAAATAACCTGATAGCAGGCCCTTGACAGATGGCAATCGCATTTTTGCTACTGGCAATCGCATAAAAATTCGATCCATCTGCCACTCCAAAAATTCGACTGGCAGACAACAAAAAATACGATGCGACCGGAAAAAAATGCGATCGTGTTTGCTACTTAACAACTTCTTCCTTAACTTGTGGCTTTTTATGCGTTTATGTCATTTTTCTACAGTAGTAACAACAAGTAGATTCTTCGTGTAGCGCAAAACCAAATCTTTTACCTATTGCTTGCATCAATCAAGCGAGTACACATCATGATGTTGTGTTTCTTTGGCTCTCTCATCTCATGATTGTGGCGCTTCGACAGGTGCCGTCGTGGCGGGTGAAATATCCTTCTTATTAGACTTCGACTCTACTTCCTTCCTGTACGAATCAATTTCGTGTATCTGTGCTGCGATATCCCTCTTAATCTCTTCAATCTGGCCTTCCTTCCAGTTGACATCATTATTAATTAGCCATAACTCTAATACGTCATATAACGTCATTTCGCTACGAAGTTTCTTCTGTAGACCGTTCAGTACGTGGGTGCCACTCTCTTTTTCGTATAATCGCATTTTT
>JAAERL010000095.1 GCA_024230435.1 Desulfobacteraceae bacterium | reverse complement strand
GAGTGATTTCATAGAGAAGGTTAGCGGGTTCGAGAGCAAAAAAAGGGCGTTGATCGACGTGGGCGCAGCATTGATAGGTACAGGCCGGATTGTACAATACGTACTTACCATCGGTCGATAACAATGGTCATGGCGACAAACATGCTGCCACATCTGGGGATCGTACCCAGGTCCTTCATCCGTTCGTACCACTCAGAGGCCTTTTAGAGCTAGTGCAAGGTGCGTTGGATGTTGAGATGTTGGACAAAAAAGAAATATATAACATTGTAAATTTCTCTTACGAAAATACTTCGCGTAGGAATTTCGAAGGATAAAAGAGTTTCCTGCGTCCAATTTTTAGCGGATCATGTCGTGAGTCCCGATAAATAAGTTTAACATGGGAATAGGTACCTCAACAGTCGTTTCGTGCTTGAGAGCAAAAAGGTGGCAAAGTGTGCATGCTAGGCAAATTGGACGCAAGACAGAGGCTCAGAGGTGGTACCAAATCTGGTACCATAGAGGTATTCCTGTTAAGAAATGGGTTCAACTGGTAAGTGGAACCAAAGACAAGACCTGTGGTTTCAATTTCATCATGAGTGCTCTTTTGATTGTGGCATCAACACAGCTTTAAGCTGGATGTCTTTTCACAGAGCCACAAACAATGTTTGTTGAACCAAACAAACAAAGCAAGGATTTGAATTCAATCAATGAGCAATACCCATTCAAAAGCATTTCGAATCCATCAAACGCGAATCCATCTTGAATCCATTGAGCGCACAAAAAAATCTTCTCAAATCAGTCAAGAGCAAATCCACCTTGCCATGAGCAAAAAATCAAAATCACTTTCAACAAAAGAGAAAACCACAGGCACTCGCCTTCCATTACAAACAAATAAAAACTCATTACATTC
>JAAERL010000094.1 GCA_024230435.1 Desulfobacteraceae bacterium | reverse complement strand
TTGCAGCAAGGGGATCACGCGATTCCAACACATCTGCAAAAAGTGGACAGACCAACCGCACCAACACGTCCTGCCAGCCTACGGCGCAAAAATCCAATATGCAAAGCGGGCAGATACGTCGCCAAAAGTGGACGAAGCCACCAAAAAATACATTCAACAGGTTACGGGCACATTCCTCTACTATGCGCGTGCAGTCGACGCAACAATGCTAGTAGCGCTCAGCGCTATCACGGCGGAGCAATCCAAACCAACTGGAGACACGCTAAAAAAGACCAAGAAGTTTCTGGACTACGTGGCTTTGCACCCAGATGCGGTACTAACATTTAGTGCTAGCAATATGGTGCTAAACGTACATAGCAACGCCTCGTACCTTACAGAACCGAAGGCCAGAAGCAGGGCCGGCAGGCATTTCTTCATGTCCAACAATTCAAAAGAACCAAAAGACAACGGAGCAATCTTAAATGTCGCGAAAATTATCAAAAACGTCATGTCGTCCGCGGCAGAGGCCGAAATCGGCGCGCTTTTCATCAATTCACGACAGGCCGTCCCAACGCGAACCGCGCTAGAAGAAATGGGCCACCCACAATCTCCAACCCCCATACAAACCAATAACACCACAGCCTGTGC
>JAAERL010000093.1 GCA_024230435.1 Desulfobacteraceae bacterium | reverse complement strand
GTGTACAAGGCCAAGATACGTATTCACCGCAACGTGCTGATTTGCGATTACTAGTGATTCCAACTTCATACAAGCGAGTTGCAGCTTATAATTCGAACTAAAGAAATTTTTGGAGAATAACTTATATTAAAATGTAACTTTCTGTAATTTCTATTGTAGCACGTGTGTAGCCCAACCCATAAGGGCCACAGAGACTTGACTTAATTCTTACCTTCCTTCAACTTTATTATCGACCGTTTCTTTTAAAACTTTATAAAAAATTTAAAATATTAAACTTTTTTAAAGTGCCAAATTTAATAAAGATAAGAGTTGCGCTCGTTAAGGGAATGAACCTTACACCTTACGACACGAGCTGACGACAGTCGTGCAACACCTGTAAAAAACAAAATTCGTAGTACTTTAAAAACTAAGAATTTTTTACTATGCCAAGGGTTGGTAAGGTTTTGCGCGGATTATCGCATTAAACCACATGCTCCACCACTTGTTGTAGGCCCCCGTCAATTCCTTTGAGTTCCAGTCTTGCGACCGTACTCCTCAGGCGGAATGCTTATCGCGTTAGCTTAAAACAATCTAGTATTATTTTGTACTAAATTCCAGCATTCAGAATTTACAGTGTAGACTACCAGGGTCTCTAATCCTGTTTGCTCCCTACACTTTCGTCCCTCAACGTCAGTTTTTACCAAAAAGTTGCCTTCGCTCTAGGTATTCCTTCATGTGTCTTAAGGCGTTGCTCCTCAACATGAAATTCTACTTTTCTGCAAAAAACTCAAGTACAGTAGTATTAGATGCTTTTCTAAAATTA
The DNA here is from genome assembly GCA_024230435.1 of Desulfobacteraceae bacterium. Taxonomy (GTDB): domain Bacteria; phylum Desulfobacterota; class Desulfobacteria; order Desulfobacterales; family Desulfosarcinaceae; genus UBA2230. The sequence continues at coordinate 1,657 of JAAERL010000093.1, read as the reverse complement.
AGTTTTAGTCTTTAACAACTAACTTACAGTACGGTCTACGGACTCTTTACGCCCAGTTATTCTAGATAACGCTTGCCCCTCCCGTATTACCGCGGCTGCTGGCACGAGAATTTGCCGGGACTAAAACTTCTTTTAATAACGTCATTATCGTTTTAAACGAAAGAACTTTACAGCCAAAAAGCCGTCATTATTTACCAAAATAAATAACTATATATTTTATATCATTCATGTAGTATTGCTGGATCAAACTTTCGTTCATTGTCCAATATTCCTCACTGCTGGCTAAAAAATCAGCCTGGACCTTGTCTCAGTTCCAGTGTGGTTGGTCATTCTCTCAAACCAACTAAAGATCAAAGGCTTGGTAAACTTTTAACTTACCAACTACCTAATCTTACGCAAAAATATCTTTCAGCGGATTGTTTAATACAATCCTTTGGAATATTTAGTATTAATTAGAAATTTTTCAATTTACGAAACGTATAAATTGATTAATATATACTATACTGAAAGGTAATAATTTACGCGTTCCTCACCCGTTCGCCACAAACAAATGTTTGTACGACTCGCATGTGTAAAGCATACTACTAGCGTTCATCTTGAGCCAGGATCAAACTCATAAAATCAATGATTTTTAATTGTACGTAAGTTTAAAAATCTTTAAAATTTAAATCTCTATGTTATGAAAACATTTTTTAACAAGAAAATTTTTTATCACAAGTTGTATAAAATTTAAGATTTAGTACTTGTTTGCTGAAAATCTTACAACTATTACACAACAAGCCTATCTACGTAATAATCTTTTACGTCTTAAAAAAAACAAATCTCAAAGTTAGTTTCTCGCTTAGATGCTTTCAGCGATTATCTATTATAAACTTAGCTACTCGACAATGCTATTGGTATAACAATCGATCCACCATAGGTTTACGTTTCCCGGTCCTCTCGTACTAAGGTCTAATCTTTACAGTTTTTTAATGCCCACGGTAGATAGGGACCAAACTGTCTCACGACGTTCTAAACTCAGATCATGTACCGCCTTCCTTGGCGAACAGCCAAACCCTTGGAACCGTTTACAGTTCCAGGATGCGATAATCCAACATCGAGGTGCCAAACCACTCCGTCGATAGGGTCTCTAGGGAGTGATTAGCCTGTTATCCCCGGCGTACCTTTTATCCGTTGAGCGATGATCTTTTCCACACAGAATCACCGGATCACTATAACCGACTTTCGTCCCTGCTTGATTTGTCAATCTTACAGTCAGGCAAGCAATATACTATTACGCTCTGCAATTAAATTTATTTAATTTGAACTTACCATCGCGCGCCTCCGTTACTCTTTAGGAGGCGACCGCCCCAGTCAAACTACCCATTATGCAATGTCTTAAAAAATGAGTAATAAAAAATTTTAAGAGTGGTATTTCACTGATGTTTAAGTAATTTACTAGCGTAAACACTTGATATTAACTTCCCACATATTCTGCACATAAAAATTTTTATTACAATACATAACTATAGTAAAGGTGCACGGGGTCTTTCCGTCTAGCCGTAAGTACTCCGCATCTTCACGGAGAATTCAATTTCACTGAGGTTGTGCTGGAGACAGTAGGACAGTCGTTACGCCATTCATGCAGGACACCAATTAAATGCCAAGGAATTTCGCT
>JAAERL010000092.1 GCA_024230435.1 Desulfobacteraceae bacterium | reverse complement strand
GAAAAATCTGACCAGACGGATGGTCAAGACGATATGAGCGATGACCAGCAGGCCGCACTCGATCAAATCATGGCCGAAATAGAAACAAAAAAAGATCCTGAACCCGAAACTGAAACGAAAACTGAAGCGCAAAGCCCCGAAAAATCTGACCAGACGGATGGTCAAGACGATATGAGCGATGACCAGCAGGCCGCACTCGATCAAATCATGGCCGAAATAGAAACAAAAAAAGATCCTGAACCCGAAACTGAAAGTGCTCTGGTTGAAGAGGAATCCGGGCAAAATAATGACTTCAATCTATCCATGGACGACTTTAACAAAGAGTTGACGGAACTGCTCAGCGCAAAGAAAACTGACGAGCCGGAAGTAAAGCCGGAAACTGCGCCACAAACATCTGCAAAAGCCACTGCTCAAATTCCCGAGACAACTGAAAGTCTGCAAGATGTGAACAAAGCTCTCAAAGATATTGTTAATAAAGAAAAAGACCCGGAGAAGCCGTCAGCCTCTGAAAAAAAAGATACCAACCTATCTGAAAAAGACGAAAAATTCCCCATTTTAAAGGAAGTCACAGTTAACGAGAAGCCTTCCAAATCCAAAAGACTCAATAAAAAAAGTGCGGGAAATAAAATCAAACCATCGATAGATTTTAAAAAAGTGGCAAAATACTGTGGCGTTGCAGCGGTCTTTGCCGCAGTAGGCGTCGGTGTTTTTTGGGGATATCAAAGCTATCGGGCGAATTCGGGCGGATGGAGACAGTCACTTTTTTCAAATAAAAAAGAGCAAGCAGCGGAAAAACAACTTCAGCATCAACAACCTGAAGACGATAAGGAAAATAGCGTTGCAAAACAATTTGTTGACACAAAAAATCAGCTCCTGACAAGGACACAGGAACAAACCGTAACGGCCTCATCCAATCTATTGGAAATACTCTATATGGATATAATTAGCGCTCGTGAAGAACTTGTGCGCAAAATGCAAGACATCAAAGAACTCAAAGCTTACTACCAGCAAGGTATTGATGAAGAATTTAAAAAACTTGAAATCCAAATTAATAAAAAAAATGTCACCACATTGGAGGCCGCACTTCAGGATTCGACAATTGAATTGTCCCTCAGAACCATTAGACGACGCATGGCCTACATCGACAGGTTGGCCCCTGCCAACGATATGTTGGTAAAAGGCTCAGAAAAGCTTTTATACCTTCAGCGTCAGACAAAAATGTACGGACATTTATATAAACATATCAGCGGGTTCCCCATTATGGATTACAAAAATGAAGTAGAGCAAATTCTGGAAAAGCAATTAGAAGCAGCCAACAATCTGTCTATCGATGATTTCTACGTGCCCGTTGCGAGCATAAAATCAATTTGGAAAGATTTCGATACTGCCATGGCAAATAAGAAAAATAAGAGATTTACCGCCATGAAAAGCCAAAAGGATAATAATAAAATAAGCAAAAATATTTGTAAGGGTTTATTTGACCACAAAAATAAACTCACCGCAATTACAGCGGATACAGCGGGGTGCTTGGCAAAATGGACTGGCAAGGACTTATATCTGAATTCGCTCACCGAATTACCGGCGGAAGCCGCAAAACAACTTTCCCGTTGGCCTGGTGAATGGTTGAGTTTGAACGGATTGACGCATTTGTCCGCCGAATCTGCCAAATATTTGGCCCAATGGCCGGGAAAACGTATGTCACTTAACGGATTGATGTATTTGTCAACCAAGGCGACCTTCAACCTTTCCAAATGGCGGGGAGAGCAATTGGAGATGATCGGTCTAAAATCTCTCGGAAAATGGGAAAACTACGGCACACGCCTGTTTCTTTCTCAAACGCTGCAACAAAGACTGGAAGGAAGGTAATCCATGCTCCAAGTTCTCGTGAAAAATCGAACCGCAATGGTGATCGGATTTTTTATGCTCAATTGGCTGATTTTGTTATTTGCAACCGCTTCCAGTGCATTGGCAAATCCTAAAGCCGATGATCTCAAACAAAAGATGGCTGATATGAATTTGATTCAACAGCAATTGCTGGATCGGTCCAACCAGACCGCTGAATTGCTAAAAAGATTATCGGAACAGCAAAAAGAACTGATATCGGAAATTCATATCATCGTAAAAAGTGAAAAAATCAAAACTCTAAAGCAAGCGGAAAAGATAGAGCGCATCCAATATAATCTTGAATTGTTAGGCATGCTAAAAGCCTACACAAATGTGCTTGAATCAAAAATATTATTCTACCAAAGCGGCCGTGACAGGCTCTCATATCTGCATCAGCAAGCCAAAGATGACATAAAATTAATGTCGGCAATAAGCGACCTTCAGGTAGATGCTCTGACCACCCAGGTTTCACTTCTTATTAACCGCTATATAGACGAAGCCCATGTCATAAAAATAGACCTGGAAAAAATTGTTCCCATTGCACGCAAAAGGATGTGGAACAGCATTGTCCGCCGCCGCTAATTCGTGCGCGTTCATAAGTGGCCGGTTTGCCAGGTATCTTCGTTGTGCTCAGAGCAATATCAGCCCTTGAGCATATCAATTAGGCGATTGGCGGAAAAATTTTTCGCTCACTTTGATCTCAAACACATTTTCCTATTTCGCCGATGGGCGTTAACCCGAATTTCTTAGGATTTGACCCCCCATAAAATACCTGATTGGTTTGGACCGCAATAGGTATCTCGGGTAATTTTGCTGATTCCGGCTTTTTCAAGCATGCCGCACAAGTGTTTTTCACAATAGGATTGGCCTGCTGTGGTCCCGAGCAACATATTCAAGGAAAATAATGCAGGAAACAAAGGCTCATCCATAGAATCGTTTAAAATAAATTCGTGAATGATAAGAATTCCACCCGGCTCAATAGCGTCTGCCGCTTTTTTTATCAGCATCTGACAGTTCACAGAACTTTCGGCATGTAAAATATGAGACATCCAAACCGTATCATAGGGGCCGCCTATATCATCCATAAGAAAATTTCCGGGTAAAAAACTGATTCTATCCGATAAATTGTACTGACTGATTATTTTTTCAGCAAAAGGCCGGGTTGTGGCCAAATCAAATACAATTGCTGATAAATTTTTAAATTTTCTGCAAAAATGTACTGCATAGGTTCCCGGCCCACCTCCCATGTCAAGAAAACGCTTGTTATTCGACAAATCGAGCCGTTCGACAATTCCGGGCGCATGCAACCTTGCGCTGGTATGCATCCCCATTAAAAAAGCTTCACGCCAAGTGTCTTCATTTACCGCAGTACGATCCCTGACCGGTTCGCCTGTTTTCACCGCCTGATCCAACATAGCCCATGAAGGCGCTAAATGATGATGATGCAATATCATATAACCAATGTAATCTGCCGAATTTTTACTTAAATAACGTTTTGCTTCTGTAGAACAATGGTAACAGTCTTCTTTGCTCCTGAGCAATCCAATAGCGCTTAGGGCGTTTAAAAGCATTTTCATGCCCCTGATATCGGATTTTGCCCGGCTGGCAACTTGATCCACGCTTAACGGCTTTTCATCCAATAGTGTAAAAAGATCAAGTTTTACACCTGTGTGCACGGTAAACGCTTGCCAATAAGCACCTGACAGTTGCAGCAATGATCCCTTGTCCCATTGTGTCTGCTTCATTTATTTCTCCTGTTTGGATTTATAAATAAAATTAGGATAAAACCGGCAAACGGATTATACGAAATATATTAATGACTTTCAAAAAAATTATATTCTCTTGCCGTATGAACTATTCTTACCTATAGTGATTTGATTTTTAGTTAATTGATGGTGAAAGGAAAACTTAATGCCTAAAGATTCAAAAATCATAACAGGTTATACTAAAACGACATCCGTCATCTGGTTTGTAATCGTAGCGTTTCTCGCCGGATTCGGCGGCGGCGTTGTATTGACTGTTTACCGTACCAGCCAGCAGGTAACGGTGTCAGGCGCCGCAGGTCAAAAGCGTGTTTTCATACCCCCTCAAAAAAAACAGGCGATTATGAGCCTGGTTAAGACCACCAAAGAAAACCCCAAGGATGTTCAGGCGTGGACCCAGTTAGGCAATCTTTATTTTGATACCGGCCAATACGCCAAAGCCATTGAAGCCTATGGTAAAAGCCTTGAGATAGATGATAAAAGAGCCGATGTCTGGGTTGATTTAGGAATCATGTTCCGCCGGAATGAGAATCCCGCCAAAGCCGCGGAATGCTTTGACAGGGCTCTCAAAATAGATGAAAGGCACTACAATGCCCTTTTTAATAAAAGTATCGTTATTATGCATGATCTCAAGGATCAAAAAGCAGCTCTGGAAAGCTGGAAAACCTTGCTTAAATTTCATCCCCAGGCAACAACGCCAAATGGCAAACCTGTCAGTGAACTTATCAAGGAGCTTAATTGAAACAACGCCATGACTGTAAAAGTTAAACACAAACAACTCATAAGACGGGGCCGGGTATTTGATATTAACCTTGAAAAAGTGACTTTCCCATCCGGTTTTACCACCGAAATGGACATTCTGCGGCACCCTGGCGCAGCAGCTATAGTGGCTATGGACCAAGACGGTATGCTCCTGATCCTGGAGCAATACCGTCACGCTTTGGGAAAAACGATTTGGGAAATACCCGCCGGAACCCTTGAAAAAAATGAAAAACCGGAATCTTGCGCCCGCCGCGAACTTATTGAAGAAACCGGCTATAGCGCATCGCAATGGCAATATTTAGGTGCAACAACACCAGTGCCGGGATACGCGGATGAAAAAATCCATATTTATCTGGCACATGAATTAGTCAAAGCAGAGCAGAAATTAGATTCGGACGAAATCGTCAAAGTCCATAAATTACCTGTGCAACAGATCGTGAATATGATTGTTGACGGCCGCATTGAAGATGGCAAAACCGTTGCCGGATTATTTCTTGCTTTGCATAAGATGGGGTACGGTTTTATTACACCCCCATAAAAGAGATAAACCGGCCAGGGCACAGGCGCCAGCACAGGATATGGAAACGGCTCCAATCCCGCCTAAAAGCCATAACGGGCCGCCAAGCAGTGCGCCAGTCAAGCGCCCAAGGCCTGCTATGCCGAAAAATGCGGCCACCATTGTCGCTCTGTATGCAGGTATCACCTCGGTACTTAACGAAATGGCGCAAACGATGCTGAATTCAAATGTTAAAAAAATAAGACACAAACCGCCGAGGGCCAATGTAAAACTGCTTTGCAGCAAAGCAAGCAACCCATAACTGCAGGCGGTCAGGCAAACACCAATGAGAATTGACCGTTTCAAACCAATTTTATCACCCAGGATGGCGGTTAATGCCTCTCCGGCAAGCTCTGCCGCACCAATAGCCGCTGTCCCAAAGCCAATGGCCGCAATGCCGGTCTGAAACTCTTTTTCAAACCAGGCGCCATAAACCACAAATAACTGGTCATTTCCAAGGCTCATCCAAAAGCCAAATCCAAGCAATCCTAAAGCTGATCTTTCCCGAACGAGCTGTGACCATGCCGGTTTCCATGTATTTTGTTTTTTGGGGGCAAAACCGGAACCATCTGCCGGTATAAGCCGGAAAAGAATAAAAAAACCAATTAAGCCGGATATGCCCAAACACCAAAAAGGAGCTTTCCACCCATGGTTGTCCATAAGCATACCGATCACCGGGATTCCCGCCAATGCACTGGCGGCCCAGGCGGTTTCCATAATTCCGGCTACCCGGCCTCTTTTAGAAAAAGGCACACGTTGACCCGTATATCCATAAACCGCCGGATCAAATATATTTTTTGAAATTCCGGCAAGAAGCAAACCAGCCGCAACAACCCCATACGCAGGAAACACGCCAACGATCAGCATACCAATGGACAACATCAGCATACCCGCCAGCATAATTTTCCGGTATCCCATCCAGTCCGCCAAAGGGCCGCCGGCAACACCTAAAAAGCTGGTAAGCTGCATTAATGCAATGCTCGACGTTATGGAAGTCAGCGGCACACCCAGTCCACGGCTCAATGCCGGGGCGAAAGGGTAGGCAAACCGGCGCGCCGTATTAAGCAGCAGCCGGCAACCTGTAATGGCAACAATCTGCCAGGCCAGGTTTTGAAAACGGGGTTGCCGGTAAATTTTGGTCAATGGCAGCTCTTTTAATACGCCATATTAGTTACGGTCATTACAAAACGCCTGAATCTCATTTTTTGAAAAATCATAAGATGTATTGCAATTATGGCACCGGATCGAAAGCGGAAAAGGACCATTTTTCGACATATCGTCCAGCTCGGCCTTTTCCAGCATTTTAAGCATATTGCTTATATATTCACGGTTGCAGTGACACATGAACTCAATACCGCGATAGCCTAAAACCTTTGGTTTGAAATCTCCGAGAACTTCATTAAGCCAATCATTGGGGAAATCCTGGCCGTGTAAATTTTTACCAAGTGAAGGCATCTTGACCAGTATTGATTCAATTCGCTCTAAATCGCGCTCATCCGCGCCCGGCATCGCTTGAAGAAAAAGCCCCCCTGCCCCGTCGACATCTGCCTTCTTGTCAAAACTGACGCTAAGTACAAAGGCGGTTTGTATCTGCTCGGACTGCTGATGGTAGTTAGCTAAATCTTTGGCCAGACAACCATGGTCCATCATCACCTTTCCTATAAAGGGTTGTTTGGCATCTTCAAGATATCTCGCGACACTGAGAAACCCCGCTCCGTAAAAAGAAGAAAAATCAACGCTTTCCAGTGGTGTATTTATGGGGATGGGAACGTTCTTGAGATAGCCGCGAACCTCCCCATAGGCATTGCTTTCCACATGCAGGCCTTTTATTGGCCCGGAACATTCCACCTGTAAGCTAAGACGGCCATTTTTTTTAAGATCGGCCGACATAAGAGCAGCTCCAAGATAGGCTTGCCCCAACACCATGGTTTCCAAAATACCCAATTCATGGTTCCAGCGCATTTCATTTACCATGCGGGTTCCGTTCAGAATCACCCCGCGAATGGTTTTATCTGCAAGAACGAAATTATAAAAACGATCCTTAAGGCTGGCCGTGAGTTTTTCTTTTAAAGTGTTTCCATACTGCTGTTTTTTTATCATTTGTCTATAAATCTATCTCAATTCAGATCTTTAAGAGCTTGTTTGGGAATTCCCGAACAGGCTCTAAGGTTCAATATCTTTTAATTGATAAGGATAAATCACCAAACGCTGCCCGGGATGAATAGGCCGGTTATGGTCTATCCGGTTCCAGATAATAATCGCCGCCAATGGCACATCAAACTTATCCGCAATCTTGGACATAGAGTCCCCTCTTTTTACAACATATATATAATGCTGCTCCTGTTTTTTAAACTCTTCAGTCAGTATGTCCAGTTTTTTTTGAAATTTTTTCGGGCTCGTCTCTGGAAGATGGAGTTCATACTTTCCTTCATAAAGATAATGTCCGCGAAAATGCGGATTCAAATCCTTGATAAGCTTAAAATGAGAAACTGCAGCCTCAGCAATTAACCTAATCGGTGTCCTGTCATAGCAATGAATCTGTACAATCTTTCTTTTAATTGGCTGATATAAATCCTCCGGTTCTACATTGAACCCATAGTGTGCCGGATCACTAATTATCAGTTTAGCCGTTAAAATTCGAAAAACGAAACGTTGAGTCTCCAGCGAAAGATAAAGTTTGTAATAGCTTTTGACCTTCTGTTCAAGAATTTCCGCCGCAAGCCCCTGCTCGCCCATATTGTATGCGGCAGCGGCCAATGACCAGCTTCCAAAAATTTTGTTCAAATATTTCAGATGTTTCAATGCCGCCCTGGTGGAAGTTTCCAACTTTCTGCGTTCATCGATCTTTCCATCCACACGAAGCCCATATTTGCGAGCGGTAGCCGGAACCAGCTGCCAGTATCCTATGGCTGCCTTGGATGAACCGGCATGAGCTCGTAAAGCGCTTTCGGCAACAGCAAGATATTTCAGGTCATCAGGCATGCGGTTTTCTTTCAATTGAGCCGAAATATAAGGAAAAAACCGTGGAGCCCTTTTGATCCATAAAACGGATTGAGCGCGATTATCCAAAGCCAGCAGCACTTCTTTTTCCAGCCGATGGCGCACCTGCTCAATTTCCAGCGGCACCTTTTCACCACAAAATTTAATATCTTCAATATTACGAAGCGGTTTCAAAATATCTGCAGTACTGCATGGTACGCCGATACATAAAACTGCAAGGGCCAACACAAAAAAAAATTTCATTTTCAATCCCTCAAGAATCACGATTTGTTTTATAAACGGCGCTTTCAAAAAATCGATGAGCCGCGCTCAAATAGTGATCTATATTTTTTGATTTGCGCACCTGTTTTAAAATATCCCGTCCATTTTTAAAGGCCAAGGAAAAATAGCTCCAGAAACCTTTCATCCGGTCAACCAGATGCCCCGGACCGGACAACCTGGCTTCATACGCGTGTACCAGCGCATCGTGAAATTTACTAAAGCGTTCAACAGGCGCCTGTTCAGAATCTGGGCATCCTTTGATTCGTGCAGGTAAAAGCGGATCAGTCAAAACCCCCCGGCCGATCATCCAGGTTTTAACACCGGTAAATCTGCCTCTCAGATAATTAAAGCTGTCCAGGCAAACAATATCTCCATTATAAACAATGGAATGTTTGCTGAGCTGCAAACATTTTTCAAAAAATTCAAAATCCGGCTTACCCGTATACATCTGCTTACCTGTACGCGGATGAATGATCAAGGAATGTATGGGGTATTGGTCAAATATAGGTAAAATGGAATAAATTTCATCTGCGCAATAATACCCAAGGCGCATCTTAATGCTTACCTGCACCCGCGTATATGCAAACACCTCATCCAAAAAAGCCTTGATCAGATCAGGATAAGGCAACAATCCCGAACCGCGCTTTTTTTTTGCGACCCGGGCAAACGGGCACCCCAGGTTCCAATTGACCATATCATAACCCAAATCAGCGAGCACATGCGCCAGACCAACAAATGAAGATGCCGTGTTGTCCAGAATCTGGGGAACAATCCTCATTTGCAAATTGTTTGCCGGCAACACCTCTTTGGCCTGGGAAGGTTTTATCCGGGCAGGTCCCCGGGATGTCGTTAAAAAAGGGGTCACAGCCCAATCTATGCCCGGATAATAGCGGCTGTAAGTTGACCTGAATATAACATCTGTCAATCCTTGGAGAGGCGCTAAACAAAGATCAATATTTGATTCTTTCATGGAAATGAAATGCCTTAAAAATATTACTTAAGATCGTGTCCATCAAGAACTGCATGGGCATGAATCATTTGGATTAAAATCGGACCCCTGCTGATACAGGGCGCTGATTTCGAATTCACGCGCCCTGTATTTAGGCGATTTATGTTAAATAATATACCATCTTGCATGTCTTTTTTTTGCGTCTTGTGCGTTATGCCAAAGGTGCGAATACGTTAAGTATGCAAACTGATCAGCAAGACTTTGGCGCGCCTTGATCTCGAACAAATTTTTCTTTTTCGCCAATGGACACTTACCCGTCCGGCATTACAATTTTTTCCAGTTTTTTTTCGATAAAGGCCGCCAATTGCTCAATCTTTTCTGAGTCAATTTTCGGGATATCACTTGACAAGTCTGCAATTTTATCCTCTTTCAGTCCGGTGATCTTGTTGATTAAAAACGATTCAGGCTCGCCATCATTTCGCAACATGCCACATCCGCCGATTACACCAAGAAACGTATCACCAACAAAAATCGGTACTGCAAGCTTGACCATACCGGCATCGCATTCTTCAATAACAGCCTTGCGGCGCTTTTGAGCCATGTTGGCAATGTTCATATGCGAAGAGCTGCAGATATAAGCCTGACCTTTTTCATTTGCTTTTATTTTAGGACAAAGCCGATTCGGAAATTTAACGTTATTCGTAATCCTTGTACCTTGTACATCAAAAACACCGGCATTCAAACCGCTGTGAGCCCTGATTTCATTTTCAAATTCAATCCACTGATCAAGACTCAGCACGTCCTGCAATTTCATCATACTGTTAGCTCCTTACTCTTGCGATGAACGAATTAATTAACTACCCCTAATTCTAGATCGATAAAAATGTGATGATTATAAGATTAACAAACACAAAATTCAATCCTGCCCCTTTTTTTGTTTAAAGGCTTGACAATAATAAAAATCAGTAATAACTGTTTAATTGTTTAACTGTTTGACAATTAGTTAATAGGTTTAATAACTATGTCTATCTCATTTAAAAAACCAAGACAAAACCGTATTTTTCAGCACATCGTTGAGGAAATTCAAAAAGCTGTCCTCGAAGGCCGGTTAAAGCCTGGCGATCAATTACCTGCCGAAATGAAACTCAAGGAAATGTTCAATACCAGCCGTGGCTCCATACGCGAGGCCTTGCGAGTTCTGGAGCAAAAGGGCTTGATTGAAATTAAAACCGGTGTAACAGGCGGGGCTACCGTCACAACTCCGGATCAGAGCCTTGTAACGGAAAGTTTGAATTTGCTGGTTCAGTCCCGGCAGGTATCATTGAATCATCTATTGGAATTTCGCCAGGAAGTGGAAGGCGCGGTTGCCGCCCTTGCGGCAATGAGGGCAAAACCTGCCGATATCCAGGTATTGAATCAGCTGCTTAAACAGGCCCGCAGCTTACTTGGCCGCGCTGAAGCCAATGGAGACAAGCTGCTTAAAATCGACATCCAGCTTCATATCGGTATCGGTAAAGTTTCCGCCAATCCTGTATTTCTGTCGGTTTTGCGCATGGTGCATGAAAATATCCTCAACTCCTATGACTGGCTTGCCCTGAAAAGCAGCTATGCGTTGAACAGCAATTTTATGGATATGGAAATCCTTGTGGCCGCTATTGAAAGCGGTCAAATAGACCGGGCGCGCCAGTTGGCTCAGGACCATGTACGAAAATGTCACCGGTATGGTAAAACAAAACGTTCATAAGAGGCGTGGAAGGGAACTTAGCATGAGCATAAAAGACATTATCAATTTGGAAGAAACCTATGGTGCCCATAATTATAAACCCTTGGATGTCATCTTAAGCCGCGGCAAGGGCATCTGGGTATGGGATGTGGACGGCAAACGCTACCTGGATTGCCTGTCAGCTTACTCGGCTGTCAACCAGGGCCATTGCCATCCTAAGATACTACAGGCGCTTATCGAGCAAGCCCATAAAATGACCCTGACTTCCAGAGCATTCCGCAATGACCAATTGGGACCGTTTTACGAAGAATTATGCAAGCTGACGCGTTCACATAAAGTCCTGCCCATGAACAGCGGCGCTGAAGCTGTTGAATCTGTCATCAAAACAGTTCGCAAGTGGGGGTACCAGGTAAAAGGCATACCAGCCGGTCAAGCTGAAATTATCGTTTGTGATAACAACTTTCACGGACGTACCATTACCATCGTAGGATTTAGCACGGACCCCATGGCCCGTGACAATTTCGGACCATTTACGCCTGGATTCAAAATTGTTCCTTTCGGCGATGCCCAAGCCTTGGAAAGAGCAATTACACCCAACACGGTAGGCTTTTTAGTAGAACCTATTCAAGGTGAAGCCGGGGTGATCATTCCACCGGAAGGATATTTGGCCGCCGCCAAGCAGATTTGCCAAAAACACAACGTGGTACTGATATTGGATGAAATTCAAACCGGATTGGGCCGTACCGGAAAGATGCTTGCCGAGGAACACGATGGGATAGAAGCCGATATCACCCTCATTGGCAAAGCCCTGTCCGGCGGTTTTTACCCCGTATCTGCGGTATTATCCAATACTGAAGTGCTTGGCACGTTGAAACCCGGCGAACATGGCAGCACCTTTGGAGGCAATCCCCTGGCCTGTGCCGTTGCCCGGGCAGCGCTCAAGGTTTTACAGGAGGAAAGTTTGGTCGAAAACGCCGCTGAAACAGGGCGCTACTTTCTTAACGGATTGAAACAAATCAAGAATCCGCTTATCAGGCAAGTGCGCGGAAAAGGTCTCATGATAGGCGTTGAATTTTATCCTGATGCGGGCGGCGCCCGCCAATATTGCTACAAACTTATGCAAGAAGGGCTTTTGTGCAAAGACACCCATGAAGACACCATTCGATTCGCTCCTCCTCTTGTAATTACCCGCGAAGATGTGGATTGGGCGCTTGAGCGTATTGAAAAAGTTATCAACGCATAAACGTAATCGGCTCCCAACGGCGAAAAGGCCACTATGGGACAGACACAAAATAGTTTGAAATTAATTCAGTAAATCCAATTAGCAAATCTAAAGAGAGGTCAACATGGACAAGAACTTTCTGCATGTGGATGATTGGAGTCTCGATGAAATCTTAGGCTCTCTGGATCTGGCTACAGAAGTTAAAGCAAAACTGAAAAACCGGGAAAATTACAAACCTTTCAAGGATCATAGTCTGGCAATGGTTTTTGCAAAACCCTCGGCGCGAACGAGAGTATCCTTTGAAACCGGCTTTTTTCGCCTTGGCGGGCACGCTTTGTTTTTGGGCCCCAGCGACATCGATATGGGAAAACGCGAACCGGCAAAAGACGTAGCACGTGTGTTAAGCGGGTATAACGACATGATTATGGCCCGGCTGTTCGACCATGAGCATATCATTGAACTGGCCCGTTACGCCGATATTCCCGTAGTCAACGGACTTACGGACTATAATCACCCCTGTCAGATTATGGCTGATATCTTCACCGTAAAAGAACACTTCGGGCAAGTGAACGACTTGAAAATCGTCTATATCGGCGATGGCAACAATATCGTTCACTCATGGTTGCGTCTGGCATCCCGGCTTCCCATGCACTTTGTTTGCGCTTGCCCTGAAACATACCTTCCGGACAGCGATACGCTCGAGGCTGCCAAAAAAACCGGCGTCAGCCAAATTGAAATCATTCATGATCCTGGGCAAGCAGCCAAAGGCGCGGATGTAATTTACACCGATGTATGGGCGTCCATGGGCAAAAAACATGAACTTGAAGAAAGAAAACGCCACTTCAAAGAATATATAGTCGATACTAAACTTATGGCTCAGGCCAACCCCAAGTGCGTATTCATGCACTGTTTGCCGGCCCAACGCGGATTGGAAGTAACCGATGAGGTAATGGAATCGCCAGCTTGTATTATTTTCCCCCAGGCCGAGAATCGTATGCACATGCAAAACGCAATTATGATCAGCATCGCCGGAAAGGCATAATTCAAAAAGCAAAGGTGGTTAAAATGATTGAAAAAGTAATTATCATGGGGGCCGCAGGGCGCGACTTTCACAATTTCAACGTCTATTTCCGCAACAATCCACGCTACAAAGTCGTTGGCTTTACAGCCACCCAAATCCCCGATATCGAAGGACGCCGCTATCCTGCCGGGCTTTGTGGAGAAGGCTATCCAGAAGGTATCAGCATTTATCCCGAACAAGACCTTGTATCCCTGATCAAAGAACATAAAGTGGACTTGGTTGCTTTTTCATACAGCGATATTGCCCATGTGGACGTTATGCACAAAGCTTCACTGGCTATGGCCGGTGGCGCCGATTTTATTATCATTGGAGCAACATACACCATGTTGCACTCTGCCAAACCCCTGGTAGCCGTATGTGCGGTCCGCACCGGATGCGGAAAATCGCAAACAACACGGCACGTGTGCGATATCATACAAAAAATGGGAAAACGCCCTGTTGTTATCCGCCATCCTATGCCCTATGGCGATTTAACGAAACAAATCGTACAACGATTTTCATCATATGAAGATTTCGAGAAACACAACTGCACCATAGAAGAACGCGAAGAGTATGAGCCCCATGTTGATCGCGGTATTGTCGTATACGCAGGCGTAGATTATGAAAAAATCCTGCGTCAGGCAGAACAGGAAGCCGACGTTGTAATTTGGGATGGCGGCAACAATGATACGCCGTTTTATCATCCCGATGTACATATTACCGTATTCGATCCTCACCGTGCTGGTCATGAGCGCCTTTATTTTCCAGGCGAGACGAATATGCTGATGGCCAATACGGCTGTAATCAACAAAATCGACAGCGCCACAGCCGGCCAGATTGCCCAGGTCGAAAAGAATATCCGCCGCTTTAATCCTGATGCGGATATCATTTACGCCGAATCCGCCGTAACCGCGGACACCCCTGAAATGGTCAAAGACAAACGCGTTATGGTGGTTGAAGACGGCCCTACCCTCACACATGGTGAAATGGCCTTCGGAGCCGGAATGATTGCCGCACAGCGAATGGGCGCCAAAGAAATTATCAGCCCCAGACCTTATGCAGTGGGCAGCATTGCAGAAACCTTTGAAAAATATCCCCAGGTAAACCAAGTGCTGCCTGCCATGGGATACAGTCAACAGCAAATCAAAGACCTGGAAAACACCATCAATCAATGCGATTGTGACCTGGTTTTGTTTGCCACACCCATTGATTTGCCCAAGTTGATAGACATAAATAAACCTACTCTGCGGATTCGATATGAGTATCAGGATCACAGCAATCCGACATTAGAGCAAGTCTTGAAAAAACGCTTAAACATGTAAATTACAAAAATATCTGTAGGGTATTAAGGCGATTTGCAATCAAATAATATACCATCCTGTTATTTTTTTTCCGCTTCCTTAAGTTGTGCCAAAACTGCGAATACGTTTAGTGTGCAAACTTTGGCGCGCCTTGAAGGCGAAAAAGAATCTAAGGGCCTTGGAAGAGGTTATATTCTTTTGCATCAATGGCTTAAAAGCAAGCCGCCAATACCCTGCGTACCGGAAAAAGAACATCTTTGAAAGAAAGGAGAAACACCGCCTGCTCTCTGCGGTGTTTGGTTTTGATGAAAAAAGATGCAAAGACACTGCTGGTTGCCCTGGGAGGCAACGCCTTAATAAAAAAAGGTCAGCAAGGCACCATTGAGCAACAGTTTGCCAACCTGAAAGTTCCATTACATCAATTGGCAAGATTGTCTAGAAAGTATCGTTTGATCATCACCCACGGCAACGGCCCACAGGTGGGCAACCTGCTGCTTCAACAAGAGTGCTGCGAAACAGTGCCCCGGCTGCCTCTGGAGATTTTGGTAGCCCAAACCCAGGGACAAATCGGATACATGATCGAGTCGACATTGGACAGTGAACTCATGAAGCTTGGCGTCCATGACGATCAGAAGGTCATCACGGTGATCAGCTACATCGTTGTGGATGAAAATGACCCGGCATTTGAAAACCCGTCTAAACCCATCGGCCCGGTTTTTACCCGGGAGCAGGCCCTTTGCCTGCCCTATCCAACAAAAAAAACCGCCAAAGGGTACCGGCGGACTGTAGTTTCACCCAAACCAGTAACGATCGTTGAAAAACGTGAAATCAAACATCTCATTGACTCGAATTTCATCGTCATTTGCTGCGGGGGCGGAGGCATTCCCGTTGTGCGCGAAGGACGTCGCTTCTGTGGAGTGGACGCCGTTATCGATAAGGATCTGGCCAGCGCCAAACTGGCTCGGGAGGTAGGAGTTGACATTTTTGTTATCGCTACTGATGAACCGGGTGTTGCTATTGATTATGGAACTGACCTGCAAAGGTTTCTGCCGGTTTTATCGGAAAACGAAGCGCTTGATCTACTAAATTCGGGAGTACTGCCGCCCGGTTCCATGGGGCCAAAAGTTCAAGCTTGCCTTGAATTCTTGCGTAACGGCGGAGACAAAGCAGTAATCACTGACTTGAAAGATATTGAAAAAGCCGTTGAAAATTCAGCAGGCACCCGATTAGCTTTATAAATCAGTTCAATTGAAAACCGCCACAATGAATCACATGGCGGTTTTCACAGGCCAGGCTTGATTATAACATCAACGAATCCAAATCTGACGCAATAACGGTTTGGTTTAAACTTTCAAAAACCTAAAGTTTGGCCGCCTGGACATGCATCCAATCAAAATTTCTCTGCCTGCCAATGCTCACCCATCCCTCGTCTTCCCAAAATTTCCACCACATATTGTATATGGGCTTTGCAAATTCTGCACGGTCGCGCCCCCACCTGACCAGGTTTTTTGAAGGATAATAATCTAAAGCAATTCCCCAACTGTGCATGGAAGGCCTTTTACCACCGCGCATGCTGCGCACATTAAAACAGCCGCCCCAAAGATCAAGCCCCAAATTCCTTATCTTATGCATACCATAGTGATCCAGCACTCTTATCAGAACTCTGAGCAGACTGTCATGGACTCTTTCATGACACAAAAACCTGCTTATAGTAGTAGATTTTTCCCATGCTAGCGTATGCGGATACGGCAAGTCGATGTTAGTCTGATTTTTCGCAATTTCGCCATAAAATCTGATAATGTTCTCCTCTTGCTTCTGGGATGGCCAGTTGTTCGGATTCTCATCGGGAAGATCTTCAGGACGCCAAAGTTCAGCTTCTTTTCCTTCGATAAGAAGTGAAACCAGAGATTCATAAGTAAATTGGGTTTGGGGCCCCCAATAACCGTCAAGTTTTCCTGGATCAATGTCATTTTCAATTGCCAAAAGCTGCACAAAACCGACAGCTTTCCTTGTTTCGGACCAGTCTGATGGTATTGCCTCGACCTTGTTTAAGGCTGCAAGTGTTTTTGGCCCAATTATACCATCTGCCGTACCGGCATCGAGCCCTCTTGCGTTGAGCTGAGCCTGGATAAATTTTATTACACTTTTATCCTTCATGCCGAGAAGACTCCTTGCCTCGCGCAGCGAAGGTGGGAGATGAATCGGCATTTT
>JAAERL010000091.1 GCA_024230435.1 Desulfobacteraceae bacterium | reverse complement strand
TGTTATTCTGCTGCCGACAAAATCTCAAAAGAAATGATGTTTGTTCTGACTCCTTGATTGATGATGCGATAGTTTTCGAAGTAAACTAGTGATTTGATATTTGATTGCCTTGCTTTATTCATCAAGCAGCTGCACACATATTTAGCACTCTGCGCTATGTCACTAGGTGTTGGTGTATACCATGTACCGATCAATACTATGAAGGTGTTCTGAAGGTAAGAATGTCAACTTTTCCCCTCAGCACTTCCGAACGTCTGCATTGTTCAATCTCCATTTCATCCAAACGATATCCGTCTTGTGCAAATAATTATGTACACAATGATTAGTCCTTCACTAGCTCCCTTCCTCACTCTATCGTGAATTCGTATCTGTTGAGAAGACGCGCTACCAACTAAGCCAGTATCCTTGCAAGGTGGTTCTAGATTGATAGATTCGAGATTGCCAGCTCTGGACAAGGGATCAGAGAATAATAAAACATAAGCGTCTTTATTGCTGCTTTTTGGACACCCTCCCACCTACCCTCCTCCCACCTCTCTACAAAATATCTTCTAAGCGATCAACGACAAAATCCTGCGGTCATGCAAGCTCCAGACAGCGCCATTGGTGTTGATTAATTTCCATCATCAGCCATTCAATGACGAGACTCATTGCCCGCCATCGTTGTCTGATCGATGCTCTTGCCAGGCTCTTGCTCATCATTATCAAATAAGTATGTAGCTTGAGACGGCGCGAGTGAAGCGCCATGTAGATAGTAATGTATTTAGGAATGCGTAAATGAAAATGAAAATGAAAATCTCATTTTCAACTGAGTCACTATCTATTTAACTCAAGCGAGATGAATTAGTCGAGTTAGTTCCGAGTCACGAATTCGGGGGGGGAACCGACAATCTGAGTGTCGGTTTGAAACGTACGTACGCTACTTATTCGTCGCGATAAGGTACTGGTAAAACGGCCCCTATTTTTGAAGACCTTTTTAAAAATTCGAGTCACGAGCGACAAGACCGAAAGCACGACAAACGTCGTACAATTTTTTTTTCCGCGACTCAAAAAAGGTGGGTCCGCGACACTCAGATTGTCGGTTCCAGCATGAGCGTAAAGTTGACCAATTTTGGCGGGAATTTTGAACAAATAAATTTTGAGAATCCTACCTTTTACATTTTACAATCATAACAGTAGTATCTTTACTATCA
>JAAERL010000090.1 GCA_024230435.1 Desulfobacteraceae bacterium | reverse complement strand
TTGTGTGGCCACAAGGTGGAGGCCCCTGGCAGACCAATCGAACGATTGAACACCCGAACAACCAAGCCCAGATACATACCTACTTAGATAACCGCCCTTCTTGGTTCCACGTTGACACTTATAAGTACTAATTCGTACAGTAAGAATTACGCGACCGATCTGTGTTAACAGCTATCTATGTATAAGGGTTCTAAAAAATCTTGCGGCAAAAAAGGTGAAAACGGACGAAATCATACATAGGAATAGGTACATATTACGTATCATCTACGATATATCTGGTCGAACTCGTAAGGATTCTGAAAATATCTGTTCGCCACCCACCAAAAAAACTTGACGATGGGTACATGCGTAGGAATCATACGGGATACCTTTACGCCACCGCCCATCGTCCATCAGCGTCCATGGACCAGCTGGATCATGGGATCCGCTCCGATCTCCTGCCGAAAGCGTCCGCAAGGCCAAGGTTGGACCCGAGGGGTGAGCGATCCGAGGCGGCCAATAGCCTAAGGACCTCCTTGGCTAAAAGGTTCGAGCTTGTCGCGACGGGGTGGCTGGTGTGGCGCGGGGGGGAGAGCGTTTTATGCAGCAAGTACGATTTTTTCGACGCCGCCGCCGGTCCGTAGAAAGTCGCCAAGCCGGCGGCTATAACGGCCGCCGACGCCAGCGATAACTACATAGATGCACACAGAATAAACTAAGCTACAATAATGTGTATCGGCAGGTCTATAAGTTATCTTTATCTTTATATTTATCTATGATTACTATACTACCTCGATAAATATTATTGTGCCGGACCGAGGTGCATTTTACCTTGGTCATTTCGATGGCCATAAAACGATGCACTCCCGGCATCGAGACCATCGATCGATAGCCAAGGCCCAGGGCAACAATAGATGCCCTGGGCGATGGCTATCGAGGCTCATCGCGCTCGCCTTGGCTGCCGGAAGGTCAGCTCGGATATTTTTTAGTTGTTTTTGTGGGTTCTGGTGGGTGGTTTTGTGCGGTTTGTGAGGTTTTGTGCGGTTTTGTGCGGTTTTGTGCGTTGTATCCCTAAAATAATTTTGGTTCGATGATACCCTGTATTCAACACACTGAAACTCGGTCTTATATCAAGCTGCGCACCCAAGTGATGCGCCAATCTTGTAGAACATGGTTTCAGCTATAATTTGGTATCTCGGACGCCGCCAGAGCTTAAAAACTCGCGAAGTTACATAGATTTCCGTGAGGCTTATCTAAAAATGGCGCTGTGTGGCGCCCTTACATAGATACCTGTTAATGGGTAAAATCCCTAAGGATAAATAACCTTGGCGGCGCTAGCAAATTTAGAGCAATGACAGATTGTATTGCTAAAAGAAGATACGTCTGTACGTGGTACAAAGATACGTCTGTACGTGGTACGAAGATACGTCATTGATTTAGGTGTCAAGATCATGACACTTTGGATCTGGTCATTCTATCTGTGAGGCAGCACGGCACGAAATAATGATGCGTAGATAATTCATAATTTCTACGAATTACAGATCACCATTTTGACCTACATACTTTACCTAGGAGTAGTTATTAGTAGCCTTCACCCAAACACATCGC
>JAAERL010000089.1 GCA_024230435.1 Desulfobacteraceae bacterium | reverse complement strand
CTCATGAACCAAATCTGATGTAATCAAATGGACGGGCACGGGCTTTTTTTATGCAGCAAATATTCCATCACATTCCGGACCCACATCTACGTAGGAACTATATGTTTCGAACATCTTTCTTGTAATTCACGGCTACCCCCGTAGCCACGCGTAGACATACCAGTTCCCAGAATATCCTACGCAGGAATAGGTGGCCTGACATACTAGACCCTAAATCAATTATAGGCTTTAAAAATAGAGTGTCGGAAAAAAGTACGAAAAAAGACGTTACTTTTCAGTGCGTTATTAAATGTACAAAAACACAAAATTCCTTTTACAACTTGTAAAAGAAATTTTATTTTTTCTATCCAAGTGTGGTGCAATCGTATTCGACCTGGATCATGCGTACTGGCTGAAGTAATTCCTGGGTACTGCATACCGTGTTGTCTTTTTCAGTGTTTTCCATGACCTACTTGGTTTGGTGATTATATTTGCGATAAACTTTCCTACGTCGCTTTGAGAGTGTCTCGCCATCATCATCGCTTCTTTATCTGATTTGGTGAAAAGCCTGGTTTGTGTTTCTAATTTCTTACTGTCTAGAAAACCTACCCAGAGCTCTCTCTTAGTGACTAGGAGACACTTGACTTTAGGGTCTCCCTTTCTCTTTGCATACTTCATGTCACCCTCTAAAATTTGATTAGTTGAAGTTCCTGAACCGTGCCAGTAG
>JAAERL010000088.1 GCA_024230435.1 Desulfobacteraceae bacterium | reverse complement strand
GTCACTGATGGCCTCATGTGAGGCTAAAACTCATAATTTGCTATATGGGGCAAATGTGAACAAATTGTTTGCATTATACATTGTCCCTAACAAAACCCAACTCTGTGGTTCTGCTGTGTATCAGCGCAGTAAATCTGCTGCAAAAATTTAGCTTCCCTGTTCCACGCAAGGATTTCAACCAGGGACCTCGTATGCAGGTCAGGGACTACAACCACTATCCCAACACCTTCGTTGGTGCCTTCAAAAATTTGGGCTATATTATGTTTTGAAAAGCATCTGAACAGTTATTTTCTTTGGCGATGAAACTTGCAACGCACACGCGCGCGCATAAAACCGGCGAAAATAATACTTAGGAATTAATCATACATTTGTGAGCAAATGGACGAAATAATGGGAAAGAAAATTCCGCGTTTCCGTTCGATTTAAAATTTGGTATTGGGTATGACGCGATGAATTTAGAGATAGCTTAGGGAAAACAATTCGATAGAGATTAAAATAAATATTAATGTCAAACACGATACGTACAATTTGG
>JAAERL010000087.1 GCA_024230435.1 Desulfobacteraceae bacterium | reverse complement strand
GTTGTTGTTTGCGTAGACCAAGCTAGCCTTGTGTTTTCTGCTCGTTGAGACCGTCAGGTTGATTTTAAATCAATCCAGCTCTCACTCAGAACGTAAAACAATCAACCGTAGGTACTGAGTTCTAGAGTTAAATAAATATCGAACACGATAAATTTGATAAAAACTCTATTATTTTACATACCTGCGTGACAGTATGTTGAAATAAGCCCAAAAATACTTAATTTTGTATTAAAGGACTTCGTCAACTCTAAGGTTTAGGGTTGACCGAATATCAGTCTTGTGCATTAGGCTAGAAGCAGTTTGTACGTGTCATTGGGGACACTACACTATGCCGAAGCAAATGTTAACAAAAAAGCCCGTAAGTGTCTTAGACCAGGACTAAGTACTTGGCATTTTGCGTAGCCTTGCCTATCGGATAGGGTCGCACATACAATTTAAGACGTAACGGTGTTTTCGGCGAGAACTAAAATCAGTTTCTCACGCTAAAATTAGCTCAAAAAGTGTCGCTGGATGAAATTAGACTATTTTGATCCAAAAAGAACATCAAGAGATATCCCTTGTTGCTTCTAATCAACATAGATTACCTTAAAATGGATATATATGTTGCGTGAATTATATTCATGCTTCATATTCGATTATATTTAAGATAAAGCCAGGAGTTATTCATTGCGAAACTCATCTGCGCTAAATCTATGAAAAATGTGTTTTCTAAGATCTCAGTCTATATGAGATCTGGAAATCTGTTCCATTACCTGATAATAATCAGATATTGCTACACATATGTGAGGTGAGTAATATACCTGAAACGATAGGTACAAAAATTATCTATTTGAAAGGGATATGAACAATGTATTTTAAACGTACTACTCAAAAATT
>JAAERL010000086.1 GCA_024230435.1 Desulfobacteraceae bacterium | reverse complement strand
ATCCGAGACAAGACCCAGAACAAAAATGTACGGCGGACCTGTGCTTGCCCGTAAAACCCCTTTAGAGCCTGTTTCTTAGTTTTTAAACAGCTTTTTAGATGTTTGAAGCGATTTATTCCGGCAAATCATTGCCGGGATGAATCGCAAACATATTGACGATGAGCAAAAATTTTCGTATTTTGCTTGTAGTGCAAATCAGTTGCCGAAAATTCTTCAAATACAGGCTCTATTTCCAAAAATCTCAAATCCCGGCACTTGAGAATCAGTTTTCCATGTACCTCCATCTGTACAACTGGAACCTCCAAGAAAGAATCGAAACCTGCTATAAAGAAGGGCTTTCAGTCACATATAATCAGCAGCAAAACAAACTGCCTGAACTTAAAAAAAACGCCCCTGGTTCAAATCGATCTACTCCTAAGTGTTGAAGGATGCATGGAATCGGTTGGAAAATAAAATTTCAATTGCTTTTCTTGTTCGTGTTGACTGCCCCTGCCAATGAAACCCAATCCTATGATGTTGTAAAAAATTCGGTGTTATAAATTATTACCCTTAAATAAAAGTAAAGGAGGAAAAAAATGGCAGAATCAATTGAACAGGTCAAAGGTTATTGGAATTGGACTTGGTCACAAAGCATTGCCCCTTGGGATTCAACTATCAGTATCGCATTCAGCGGTTGGGCTGACCCTGATAAGGCAATAACAGATAGTTACCGGATAAAGGGAGAATTGGCGGGTAAAAAATTTATATCATTAGGCGGGGGAAACAAAAACGGCCGGTTTGATGCTAATGCTATTGAAAACATTGTTACTGCGCTTAACGCGGATAAATTTTCGGATTATCAGGGGATTGCCTTTGACATTGAAGAGTGCGAAGGCGGGCTCGCTCAAAAATTTCACAGCGCATTTGAAACCGCTCGAAAAAAATACTTAAACGTTCTAGTAACGATAAGCCATGCCGCCCCTTACGATTGTCCGGATGCAAAAGAGTTAATGAAAGCTTTTTTTGACGATGACTGTATAAATTACCTTTCACCGCAACTGTATACCAATGGAAAGGAAACTAAAAATGACTATAGCGAGAATAAGGGTGTGAAATGGGCAGATTACACAAAAGCGAAAGCGCAAATAATCCCTAGCATTGTAAGAGCAAGCATGTTCACGGATGCAAGGGATTATTTCAATAAGCTTGATATCAATTTGAACGGTTTTGTCCAATGGGCGCAAAACAGTTGAGATAAGATACCATTTGAACAGACTGAATCTGTACTTTTATCTAAAATGCGCTGTTAGCTCTCCGGCATAAATGCCGGAGAGCTAACAGCGCCTCCGTTTTTTTGTTGACAGTTACAGCCATTGCCAGCAACAATCGGCAATACTTGCTGCTAATATCTCGCACAGTGCTGGTCCTATGTTTTTGCACAAACCCGCTGTGCTTTTACAAACTTCGCCCTTTTGGCCGGGGTTGTTGGCACACGCTTATCTGCCGTTGAATTCGTTTTCGTTTGTCTTATCAAGGTAAATTTATCTATTGCGGATATATTTGGTATTGATAAGTATACGAATCCCAGCCGCTGAAGATGTCAGGTGTTGCAGCCACGATCAGGTAAATCTCATCGCCTGATTCGGCTGAAAAGGTCATTGTTGACGCTTCACCCGGCGTGGCGAGTTTAAGTGTGTGGTATGTCCTCTGCTCGGTTTCGGGTGTATATACGATAATGCGCGCTTGAAAATCCGCATACTCCGCGTTTGAGCTATCGATTAACACGCCGGCGGCATAATCGGCATCCTGAGTTACACTGACTTTGTAGGCGTTAAATGCCCAGGAGCCCGGACTATATTCATCTGGAACTTCAACCCATTGCTCTGTGGTGCCCGCGCTGTCATAAGAAGCCGTGATTTTCGCGTCATGAACGCCAGCATCGGGGAATGCTTTTAACATACGGCTCAGCGAACCTTGCTCCGACTTCAGGTAGGCTTCACCGTCTTCAATATCCCAGGTGGTGATTCGGGCGGCAAAATCGGCAAATACCGGTTTCATGTCATGTCCCTGGTCCGCCAGCAGATCAAAGGCCGCCTGAGTGTCTGAAACACCTAAACGGTTGTCTTTAAAAATGTCGCCGATCAGGCGTTTGCCCACAATATAATTGGTCAGATAATCCCAGAAAACATGTGCGCCATATTGATGTCCGCCTTTAAATTCCCAGCCCACTTTGTCGTCCACAGGAGAGCTTTGGATGGTCCATAGGGCCAGGTGAGGGTGAAGTGTGTAATATGAAAGCAAATCGTCGTATACGGCGGGAATATTATGATTTGCTCCCCAGGATGCTGTTGATTCCTTAAAGAATTTATTGCTGCTATAGCCTAAATAGCTAGCTAGACGGCCCTGAAAAGAATGAAAATTTTCATGTAACCAGTGCTCTGCGTTGCTTTGCGTCAAAGGGTCGTCAAAATCAAACTTGTTGACGAAACCGCTACGGATGCCGTCGCTGAGCATGAGGTCTTTGCCTGTGTCACTAACCAGGATATAGTCGCCGAGACTGGCATTGTCGCCTTCGGGATACATGCCGGCTTCAAACATATTGCGCTCATAGACCCTGTCCTGGGCAAGTAGATAGTGCTGGTAATTTTCAATGGTAGTGTCGTCGGTATTTTCGGGCCACCATTGACAAACATAGACACCGCAGAGGTAATTGGGATAGCCCTCAAAACTCTCAGCGAATAATTGCTCATCAGCGCAAGTGCCGGCAAGTTCCAAAATTTCAGTTTCAGACAAAGCCCTTTCATACACCCGGATATCCCAAAGCTTACCATCGTATGGCCCGGCCTGAAGCGTACCTGTCAGGGCTTGCAAATTATCGGTTTCTAAGGTTGCCGTGTTGGATTTACCGTTAAGATAGCTGGTTATAAGGCCGTTTTCCACAACCAGCGCAAAATGGTTGCCGCTGTGTATTTTCAATGTGCTTGCAGTATTAGTCAAGGATGTTTGATTGCCATTAGAATAATTAACAGTAGAGGTGATTGATGTAGTTGTGTCAAGGAGTTCAAAGGCGTCTGCTTGCATGATGACTTTGTTCTGATCATCACCGCTGGGAATCAGTTTGAATGAAATTGTAAGAGGCGCATTCAGACTGCCGTTAAGGCCGATGGAAATGGCTTTTCCGCTAAGATCGTTTCTGCTTACAAAGGACGGATGATTCGTCAAATCCGGATCTGAAGAAGCTGATTCATACATAATTTCGCCCTCCGGAATAACTGTGTGCCCGTAAGCAGAAATGTCTGCATTTACCACGTGCGACGGTACATGCAAAAACAGCCCTTGTGTTGAACCGGTGAGCTGGCCGCTGGTGACTGACTCCAAAGTCACATCAATGGTGACAGTAGCTGTGCCGCTTATTTTCAGGCCGTCTGAGACTTTGTAAGTAAAGCTGTCCTGGCCGCTGAACGATGCATTTGGCAGGTATTGGACCCTGGGCGGATCGCCTAAAATTTGGCCGTTTTGGGGTTCGGTGACAATAATGTAAGTCAACGCATCGCCATCGGCGTCATAGGCTGCCAGTGTTATCGGACGAGCAAGAAGCTCGGCCGCCCGCATGCTGATATTCTGATCATTGGCCGTTGGGGCCGTATTCGTAGTTTCAATAGCATCAAGGCTGTTTAAGCCGGCGTATGCACGAGCTCCGATAGCCAGATGAGCCGCAGAATCAAAATGATAATATGGCGATAAGTCTTCGGTCACAGCCAGAGCAGTGTTTTCCACGGCCTCGGCAACATTTATCTGGGCTAGTTGCACTGGCGAAGATCCGTCACCACGATGACTCTGTATGATGAGCACAGGTAATTTTGAAAGACTCAGATCGTTGCGAAGATCCGAAATCATGCAAGTCAAGTTGGTTTCATAATTATCTTCACATAGCGAACAGCCTCCGTCGTTCCATCCCTGAAACCAGACAAAACCGCTAATTTCGATGTTCTTTTCGGCATATTCGGGAAAATAATCGGCAGCATTGGTTTTAATCATTTCGGCTTTTTCCACCAGAGCGTCATACAGGGATTCCTGAGCCAGTTCGTCATCAGAAAAATTGTTGGCGCTGTTAGCCGTAGAGCAGGGCGTTTTCCAATCCACCCTAAGATCAGTTCCAGCTTGAACAACTTTGAGCAAAATTACATCCTCGTCTACAGCATCTGCCAGATAGTGCCCAAGCATCAGCTCAGGACCATACTTGGTATTTTGGGAACCAAAGCCGGTGGAAAGGTTTCCATAGCGTTCCTGAAAGGACAGTGCGCCCTGGTCATCGAGGCTGCCCTGGAATTGGAGGACCTTAACATCGGAGCGCTCTTCCAATAATGCCGAGGTAAGAAGGCCGTCATTGAAAATGGCGTCAACCTGCTGGGCCGCGCTCATTTCCATAAAGGCATTATAACCGTAACCAAAGGAGCTTCCATTATTATAGTATTGACTGATGGTGCGAAACAACCGGTCGTCCAGGTCGAATTGTTTGTCACCACAGGATACACCATCAATTTCGATCCCGCCTGCCTTGCATAGGAAATCTCTTATTTCCAGGGCAATGGTATCGTTTGAACCATCCGCAACCAGATCATCATAGTCGTCGTTCACGGTATTTAAAAACAGATCTGAGAGTTCACTATCACTGATTGCTGTTGACCCGCAGGTCAGACCTTCGCTTTGTTCCATGTCAGTCTTTCCACCAAGACAGATCAAAGTCTCAAGACGTTCGATGCTGGTATTGTAGCCTTCCATGTTGGATTGGCCGGCCATAAGGTAGACTTTAACAGTGTCCGATGCTGCTGCGTTCAATGTTAAAAGAAAATAAAAACAAAACAGGATGAAAATCATAGTGACGTGCTTTTTGAGAATTTTCAAATTGACCTCCGTTTTTAATAAATTATTATAAGAACAATTTTTTATTAAATACTGTATGTGGAATAGAAGATAAAGAAAAAAATATAATTATTCAAATAGTACTACAGTCCTATTTATTTAGGCGATTTACAGTTAAAGAATATACCATCTTGTATGTCTTTTTTCCCGTCTTCTGCGTTATGCCAAAGCCCGAATACGTAAAGTATGCAAACTTTGGCACGCCTTGAATACGAAAAAAAATCCTGCTCAATCTGGTATATTCTT
>JAAERL010000085.1 GCA_024230435.1 Desulfobacteraceae bacterium | reverse complement strand
CGGCCGAAGAAAAAAAACAGGGAACTACAAAGGGGGGAAGCCCGTTTTAATGAGTTCCTATGTAGAATTAGCCCTCTTTGTTGTTCTGCACAACTCTATCCCCGTCAAAAGATTTATACAGCACAGTTATTAGAAAGTGACACGAAAATAGGCACAGAGTCACTCTTGTTACACGTCGTTCTGCGTCGGCGTCCGCGTTCACCGTAAGGAACGGCCTAAGTAAGTGAAAGTAGGAAAGTCTGCCTTTTAAACGACCAAAACCAGTACGGGCGTGCGGGATCGCCCACGGAAATTGACTTCTGAATTGACTTTATTTTGAGCCAGTTGTGTTTGGGCGTTGGGCCCTACGTTGGCACCGCCCGCAGAGGGTGTGAAAATCGCCCTCTGTTTCCCACCTATCTCGACACGCCAATTTTTTGATTGATTTTTGGTAAACTTCTTTTATCTTCTCTCAATCAAACATTCGACATCATCAGAAGCTAGCAGAATGATTCGATAGATTCAATCATTCCATATTCCATTCCTACTGTGGTCGGTGTTCCTTGTGTTATATTTGTGTATCATGATCATTATCAAAATATGCCATGGTTAGGAAGCAGCATATTTATTTCGTTCGCTACGGCTTGACCAAGTACCCTCTGGTGGAGAGCGAAGGTCCATTTGATAGTCCTCTCCATCCCATCTACGGATATGAACATGGCATAGCGATAAGCCGCAAACTGGCATCGATGCCATGTCCGCCCGAAGTTGTGTACAGCTCTAGTCTCCATCG
>JAAERL010000084.1 GCA_024230435.1 Desulfobacteraceae bacterium | reverse complement strand
GTTTTTTTCAACCATGCTTCTGTTCTAATACGATAATCTTTTACTTGATACATTGGATATCCACAGAGTTGCCGCATGGAGCGATTGTGAAAGGAGTTCAGCTTATCTATCTGTTTTGTTAACAGGGCCCACGAGTCACATCCCCACAGGAGGATGTTGACCGTGATGGCCAGGTAGAGTTGGCATCGAATATCGAGGGATATTCTTCGGTTGCGGAAGATGCTTCGGCCGAGAGCATTGAAGTTCTTCGTTGCGGAGGCTATCCTGGCGTCGATGTCATATTCTTCGGTTAAATTTTGGGACAGGTAAGTACCGAGGTATTTGAATTGGGGGGTGAATGAAACGAATCGGTTGCCCGGTAAGTCAAAGTCGCCATCAATGAGTTCTTGAGGTATGTCTTTTTTAAAATTTGACTGACTTGGGAAGTACATTGCTTCTGTTTTTGACTTTGCATTTGTTTCTCTTGATCCTAGGTGGACTTCGAGTCCAAATTGGGCAAAGGATTCGCGGACAAAGGTGGTTCCCTTGATGAGATCGTTCTTGGTGAGGAAGACGAAGGCGGCGTCGTCGGCGTAAAAAGTATCTTTGTGGTCAAGTGGTGTGCCTTTCTTTTGAGATCTTCTGTTGAGGTAGCCGTCGGCAAGGTTTGGAAAGTATCGTAATTGCGGCTTTGATAGATTCATGGAATCCCATTTGCGATGCATGGTTTCGATCGTGGCTTGGATTGCGAATAAGAATAGGGCGGGTGCGAGATTGTCTCCTTGTTTAACTCCTGATGTAGAATTAAATATAGCTTCAGCTTTTTCAATACCTAGCTTTATATTAATATTGGTATACATCTTTTTGATCACTATGATCGTTTCATCTGGTATTCCGTATTTTTTTAAGATTTTCCAAAGCATTTCTCTATTAACTGAGTCAAATGCTTTGACAATGTCTACAAAGAGAACGTACGTGTCTTGATTTGCGGCTTGTAAGTTTTGCAGAGTAATCTTGAGAGTCGAGGTTGCATCTGCGCAGCCACGGGCTTTCATGAAACCGGCTTGTTCTTTTAAGCCATGTTTTTCAAGATGTTTGTTCAATCGGTCTACTAAGATCGAGCTAAGGATTTTTGAGAGTACGTCAAGGAGGGAGATTGGACGGTAATTTTTTGGGAGCGATAGATCTCCTTTTTTTGGAAGCAGTTTTAGAGTTACATCGTGCCAGTCAGGAATATCGTAGTCAGGGTCCGAGGAATATTTGTTTAAAATGTCGAGGACATGCAGGAGATTTTCATCGTCAAGATGTTTATACATTTCGATTGGTATTCCGTTCGTACCTGGAGATTTCCTGTTCTGAGCTTTTTTGAGTGTAGCTTTTAGTTCTGCTAGCGAAATCGGGTCGGCAATAGAAAAATCAGTTTCTATTTGTCTAAGATCTTCGACGGCAGCTTCGTTATAGGGGGCGTTTCTACCGAAGATTTCCTTTCCAAAAAATTCGCTCTGGATCTTCACTTGTTCTTCCGGTATGTCAGTGAAAGTTCCATCGCTTTTTTTGAGTTTGGTGTATTTATCTTTTGAATTTGAATGATGATGTGATAGACCTTTTTGAAGTCTCTTTGATGCTTGCCATGCAGTAAATGGGTCGACACTGATGCC
>JAAERL010000083.1 GCA_024230435.1 Desulfobacteraceae bacterium | reverse complement strand
GATATGAGGCCGAAAAGTTGGGTTGAATTGAAGTTTTCAAAAAGAAGGTATTCAAGCATTAACTGATATGTTAACCGTCATATTTCGTGAGTTCCTTCGAGCCGGGCCTGCTCCTAGGTATTAGGAAGCTTTGGCGCGAAAGAAATTTTGGTGAAATAGAGCCGTTGATGCGATAGAAATCTTTTGGTGACTTGGGTTAAAGTGGCCTAGTTTTGGAGGTTCAAATCTCCATTTGTGGTGCATCTTTGACAATACAAATGGCCGGAAGTTGCTCATCTGATAGTTTTGCATCAATATGGTGTATTAGATTAATGGAGAAATGATTATCTTGGGCATTTGGAGGGCGAAAGGTGAGGTTGCGCGAAATCGGACGAAACAAAATATTAATTCGAAAACGGATATGTGAACACTCGTACTTTGCAAGCTCCTTTCAACCAGACCTTCTGCTACTGGTAAGTTTCAAGAAGCATTGCATGCGAGCTGTTGTAATAACTCGATTGTTTGGTGCGATAATACCGGTCGAAGTGTTATGGTGAATTTTGCGAAAAAATGGTCGAAAGAGGAGTTCATAATTTAAAAACGGATATGTTAACGGTCACATATTGCAGGTTTTTTAGATGTAAAAACGGATATGTTAACGGTCACATATTGCAGTAATTTTAGATGTACGTTCTCCGCATCATCAGTGAACACTATGTCGTTGTCAGAACGAATTCATCTGTCTAGATTCAGGTGTCCTTTTACCTCAAATAATGGAGAAGCAGTCGTTCCATCATTCATGAAGAATATATGCAAATGGCAACGGTGCTAAATTTTGTGTATCCGGTATAGAATCTCAGGTATGTTTTCATTGCGATTCGAAGATGTCCAAATTGATTGAGAGAACGAACGAATAAAGAGATGCACGTATGTGCTCATCCCAGTCGTGTTTGAGATGAACTTGCTGTGATCCTAGTGACACTGCCGTGTTCATTCTCTTTCAATACTGGGATACAAAAAGGATTGCGTCTAGTTGCCGACAAGGCATCTATTTGCATTTGATCCGTCGAAACAATTGCAAGCGTTGGAATGTATTTTCTATACCATTTCAAAGCATCGAAGTTTTGACACATTTTATATTGGTCATTGAACCTCCATGGATCGATTTGTACGAACTCATTTACTAATGAAAATATTGCGGTTTCATCCAGGCTTTGAACATAGGTGAGCATTTGAGTGGGACATGAAGACGACGTTGAACATTGGTAGTGGATGTTACGCAGATTTTGCCATCATTCCATCATTAGTTAAAAGTCCTACTACTTTATGGAATGAATTTGGTATTAGCGTGAAAATTGTGTTCGACGGATGTCCTTACGGCAAGCAAAAGACAACATAATATCGAAAAT
>JAAERL010000082.1 GCA_024230435.1 Desulfobacteraceae bacterium | reverse complement strand
TTTCAACCACACCATGTTTACGTAATCGCTCGGTTATGGTTAAAACCAGGTCTGTGGCAGTGACGCCGTCTTTTAGCTTTCCGGTGAGCCTGACACCGATAACTTCAGGAATGGACATGTAATAAGGCTGACCCAGCATCACGGCTTCAGCTTCAATACCGCCCACGCCCCATCCCATGACACCGATACCGTTAATCATGGTTGTGTGCGAATCCGTACCCACCAGAGTGTCAGGATAGGTCAGTAAACCTTTTTCCGTGTCGTCTGAAATCACCACGCGTGCTAAATACTCTAAATTTACCTGATGGCAAATACCTGAGTTCGGTGGAACGACTTTAAACTTGGAAAAGCTTTTTTGAGCCCATTTCAGGAGTTTGTATCTTTCGCTATTGCGTTCGTACTCTTTTTTAACATTTTTATCCAAACTCATGGATGTGCCAAAATAGTCCACTTGCACGGAGTGGTCCACAACGAGCTCAACAGGCACGAGCGGATTGACGATACGCGGATCGCCGCCCAAATCCATAACCGCGTCCCGCATTGCCGCCAGATCAACAACTGCAGGTACACCGGTAAAGTCTTGCATAAAAACACGTGCCGGATGGTAGGGGATTTCAACAGGTTTTTCGTAATGCCCTTTCCAGGCTGCTACGGCCATAAGGTCTTTTTTGCGAACGAGAGTGTTATCGAGTTTGCGAAGCAGGTTTTCCACCAGGATTCTGATAGAATAGGGCAGACGCGGTATGCTGTTTCCGGTTTGTGACGCAAGCTCTTGAATATCAAAATAATTATAGGTTTTACCGCCTGTTTGAAATGTTTTAATGAAAGCTTTGTTATCCATGAACACTCCTGGTTTTGGTGAATGAATGTTAGGGCTTTGGAAGTTGGAAATTACCCGTGATTGCAAGCCTGGGTGATTTTGCCACGTTTAAAGCTCATTTATCAAACCTTTTCATTTTTAATTATTTTTATGATTTTTGGAATAAAGAAAGAAAAGACAAAAATAATTATGGAAAAGAAAACCTTAAAAGAGAGCAATTGGCCCCAATCTCCTGAAGCCCAGACATCTTTGAGTGTTCCGATGAAAAATGTGAAAATAAAGGTGCCCACCATAATGCCGAGACCCGTTCCTGCAAAATAATCCCAAAATTTAACTTTTGTTAAGCCCATACCGAAATTCATGGGCGTGAACGGAAAATAAATTAACCGCAGGTATAGCACCGTGGCAAATCCGTTACGCTCTATGGCGTCGTCATATTTTTTAAGTTTATCACCGATAAGGCTGGCTGCGAATTCACGGCCCAGTGTACGGCCGATCCAAAAGGCTGCACTGGAGCCTGCCATAGCACCTGTCCAGACATAAATGAAACCCCAGTAGGAACCGAATATGGCTGCCCCCAGGCCTGTGAGCAAAGTTCCGGGAACAAACATACAGATACCCGCTGTATAGATGAGTATATAGGCAATTGGCGCCCATGCGCCGGCAGAATCCAAAAAGGTTTTCAAGGCTTGGGGTGTCAGCAAATCACGCACCGGTGTGTAACGTACAGCGATAATGGCGCTGATTATAAAACCTGCAAAGAGCAAAGCTTTTATAAACGCTTTAGTTCTTTTTTGTGTGATGTGTGCTGTCGCGGTCATGGCCTTTATCTCCTTTATCGGATTTAAGAGCCTGTTTGGCGCTAATAAATCGTTTAAGTCAATTTTCATCTTCCTCCAAAGTACATGCGCGGCCTTTGAGATTAAAAAATAGCTTGAGCCCTTTTTGAATCTTATCGGAAAATATCTTTGGAGAAAATAAGGCTCCCACAACTTTTTTGTTGATCTCACCGATGGTAGGGTAGGGGTGAATGGCGCCGGCGATGGTGGATAACTTAACTCTGCCGTTGAGCGCTGCTACCCATTCACTGATTAAATCCGCCGCCCGTGGTCCCAGAATTTGAACACCTACAGGTTTTTCCTTACTGTCCACGATAAGCTTGATCCGTCCAATCTTTTCGCCTTCGGCCAGGCTGCGGTCGTTGTCTTTGAATTCTTCTATCCATACATTGGTTTTTATATCTGCCTGGGCCGCCATTTTTTCATTCATTCCGATATTGGCAAGCTCAGGGTCCGTGTAGGTCGCCCAAGGCAGATAGGTATAATCTATCTTGCGCGGCAAATGAAATATTGCATTGCTTACCACAATGCCGCCCTCATATCCAGCCGCATGGGTAAACTGGAAGCCTCCATTGACATCACCGGCGGCGTAAATATGTTTTTTATTGGTACGCAACCGCTTGTCCACCGGTATTCCCGGCCGTTCGATCCGAACTCCAATATTTTCCAGACCCAAATGTTGAGTGTTGGGAATGCGGCCCATGGCCACAAGAATAGCTTCTGCCTTGAGTGTGGTGGTTTTGCCGCCGGCATCAGTGATGGTAACCGTTTTTTGGTAGCCAAGATCCTGTACTAAACCGATGGATGCATTAAGATGAAACCGCACTCCTTCCTTTGCCAAAATATCAAGGACGGTATCTGACATGTCTTTATCTTCTTTTGTCAGTATCCGGTCAGCTTTGTCTACTACATCAATGCTTGTACCTAAACGGTTAAACGCCTGAGACATTTCAATGCCAATGGGCCCGGCGCCCAATACGATCATAGAGGCCGGCAGCCGGTCCATATAGAAAATATCCTTGTTTGTCAGATATGCAGTTTGATCTAATCCCGGAATTCGGGGAACTGAAGCCGATGAACCTGTGGCGATTACCCAGTTCTTTGCGCTAAGGCGTTTTCCGTTTAAGTCAATAGTATATTCATCCTCAAATTCTGCATGCCCGAATTCAACTTTGGCTCCCAGGCCGCAAAACCGTTCTTCGGAGTCGTGCTTTTGAATGGTATCAATTACCGAGCGAATACGATTGCTGATACGCTTGAAATCAACGGGTGGTACTTGTATCTCAGGCAAACCGAAAGCTGATGCTGTTTTCATCAAGTGATACACATGGGCGCTCTTGATAAGTGTTTTGCTCGGAACACAGCCGTAATGCAGACAATCGCCCCCTAATTTTTTTTCTTTTTCTACAAGCAACGTTTTGGCCCCTAGCTGGGCTGCTCCGGAAGCGATAGTCAGTCCGGCAGCTCCGCCTCCGATAATTCCAATGTCAAAATCAAAATTGTTCATGCTGATTGTCTCCTTAAAATCTGTTCAAAAAATTAGTTTGCATCATCAAATGTCATTCAGGGACCAATCGTAATCTAAGTATTTTACCTCAAGTGTGTTCTTTTTTTTCACTAATTCACGTTTGAATTCGCTTGACGCAAAATTTTCAAAAAAGCCGATGACATTATTGTTGAAATCATCTCCGAACCATTTGAAGATACGGCTTACGTAAAGGGCTTGATCTTTAATGTAATTAGTGTTGGGATCGTTGATAAACGCTGCTGTGGCGGCATCGAGTTGCTGGTCCAGTGTTTTGCCGGTATATGGCTGGGGTGATAAAGGCGGACAGCTTTGCGAAGCGCAATTGATGGCAAAATGAATACGGGGATCTTTATAAACAGGCCTTAGAATATCATGTTCAATATAATCCAGAGTTACTTTGCGGCCGTTAAGTTTGACAAGCTTTTTTTTCCACGGCGTCCACAAAAAATTTCCCAAATCTTTTATTGAACCAAGATTTGGATAACCGGACAAAACCAATTTTATGGTCCAGGCGTTATAAAGGTTAATGTAAAAGGCCTTGCTTTCGTTACGATCAAGAGTGTCCGGAATGATGCGAGCCAGATAATTCAGATATTTGTCCAGTTCTTTTTCATCATTTTGGAATCCTGTGTAATCAACTTTTCCCTTATGCACATGTTTGCTTAAAAGCTTTGCATATGTGCCGTGGTTAAGAACTTCAGATGCATGTATGTGATTTGTTATAGCTAAACTGAACGCTCCTGTTAAAATCAATATGCAGGCAATTTTCATTGCAACCTCCCATTTTAACCTTTAATTTTAAATGGGTTGTCGCAATGAAAGCCCAGTCCTTACAAAAAATGGCGTTGTTAATTTAGTATAGCTTCTAAGCCATCGTTCCATTTGAGCATTAGAAGAACAACTGAATTTTGGAGCATCTCCTTGTTTTTACAATAATATTTAGTTTTTCTTCTGAGCCGGGCAAGGAAATGGCGAAACAGACTATTGTAGCCCTCGACGGTATAGGTTTCTAATTTGGACTGTGTATGAATTTCATTAGGGATAAAATGCTCGTAAGGCTTCCAATGATCCGTCATCACTTGACCGATTTCTTTTGTGCGGATGGCTTGCCAAAGCTGCCGGCCTGTCTCTGTGTTGCGGTTGCCCAATACGCAGTTGATGAATCTTTTCTTATATCGGTCAACAGCAATCCATATCCAGCAGTAGTTTTTTTTGAGCCGATATAGGTATGCATCTCATCGATTTTGACCACCTCAAGGGCCGAATCAGAGCGAAGTTCTGACTCTTGGTTGCGCCCAGATCTCTTAGCCGCTTTTAAAAGCCCGCGTCAGATAAGATCTATGATAATGCCACTTGCCAAATGTGATCCTGCACCTTTCTACATGTATATGAAATATGATTGAGTGCCTCATGAATGTTGGCTTGCGAAATCAGCTTTTGAAATTCACCTATAGATTTAGATAAAAGGTCATTAAGATGCTGCGGTATAGTATCGATTGTTATATTTT
>JAAERL010000081.1 GCA_024230435.1 Desulfobacteraceae bacterium | reverse complement strand
TATAACGCAGCCCTTAATATTTTATTACTTGCCTTAATCAAGGCCGGGCGGGAACCGTCCGAAGTGTGGAGATGGCGGATTGCCGCCTCTGTGAAGCACGAAACCGCCTCCATGTGAAACATGGTGGCCGGTAGTTCATTAGATTTAACTTCTTTTTCATAAAACTGTGAGCCTTTACACACAATAAAGCCTTTAGCATTTTCATAAGCTGTGGCCTTAACGCCTTTTGATTCACAATACAAAAAATTCTTAGGTGTTTCATTGGCATTTGCTTTTTCAAAAACATTCAGCCCTAATAAAGGAAAGATGCTTAGCATATCAATGAGATAACTTTCTACATCGGCCATTTCAGCTTCTGATAGAGAAGGTAACTGTGAAATTTGGGTATTGTCTAATTTACACTGTTTCGCCTTGGATGCCAGCTCTATTAGCCGAGATTCCAAACATTTTACGTGAGCTTTATTCAAACTATTATCCTTGGATACAAAAAATACTGCCCAGTCCCAGAAGTCCTTATGACTAAAATGTTGGTTCAACCGTTTTTTTACAGGATCACCTTCGCCAATATATATGATCGGCAAACTGCTATCCTCAGATGTGCCAACCAGGATGTAAACGCCAGTTTTGTCAAATTCGGACCGGCCAACAGACTCTTTATAGATGGTGCGGTTGAAAACCACACCAGCACCGGTCCAGTTGGATTTTTCAACTATCCTTAAGCCATCAGGATCACCATTTGGGACAAATATTTTGATGGAGAATGGCCTTTGCTGATATTTAGGCATTGGCTTACGTTTCTTTGTGCGTATTAAACCATGCCGGTTATAATTATTGCAAATTATCTTTGAGTATTATCAAACAATCGTTGTCCATGCTTTACCATCAAAAGATCGAATATCTTTTTCGCCAATTGACCACATTACATTTCCATCGGTACTCAGGTGATAACAGGTTTTGGGGGGATTGCCTCCAAATTCCACAGAATGGAACTGGTCTTTATCAAGGCAATAAACATGATGCAATGTTGATATATAAAGTTTGCCCTTGAACCATTCTAAATTCCAAATATCATCTTCAATGTGAGATTCATCAACAATTCCCCAAGCGTCTTTTCGACCTCTAAGTAGAACGCCTTTATGTCCTCCTATATAAACATTCCCATCTCCGGCACAGCATATCGTGTTCAGAATTATATTTGTGGGCATATCATCGCATTCTTTCCATGCCAATCCGTCGAAATGCCAGACTTTTCCTTCAAAGCCAACTGCATAGATATCTGAGCCATTAAACCCATGAATAGCCTCAATGTTAAAATCTTCAGGCAAGCCATCATCAATTCGGGTCCATGTCGATAAATCATCAAGCCGGTAAACTGCGCCTGTGTGGCCTACAGCGTATGCTTTGCCTTCAATTTCCGATACCGAGCGGATATCACCATATCTTGGGTTTGTAGGTTGAGGAGAGCTATTGTTGAAAATGTTGTCTGAAGTACTCGTGCTAGAGTGAATACTGTAGTTGCCAGATGATGACAAAAAAACAAGGGATAGCTCTGGTTGCTTAGCTAAACAGACGGAATGAGCGTTAAAATTGGCCCAGCCATCTGAAAAAGATCCATTATTCCATTTGAATATTTTAACATGGGGATCATCTTCTTCTGTTTTAGGATTGCATGCCAAAATATAGCCTATGTCGTTTTGCCTTACAACCCCAGAACGGATGCTTAAATTGTTTAACGGATTGTCTGCCATGTGCTCTCCTTTAAAAAATTATACAAATTTATAATGTTGATGGGCTGCTTTCTGGCGCTATTTCTTCCCCACCAGCAGTTGTAGGACGAATATCATCGTCTTGTTTTACTTCCATTTTATTGTGACCGTTGCGCACTTGTTCCTCGATACACTCTTTTTTGCATTTTCTATCTGTTGCTTCATGAACAGCTTGCGCACCTATACTTTCAGCTTGTGAAACCTTCCACCTTTTTTCAGTTGGGATTTGTTTTCCGCTATCAACTCCAACCTCATTACGTGTCGGAATATGTCAATGAGAATAGCGACTCTCCGGTAGCTAACTATTCCGGCGACATTATCATCCGGTTGCCAAAATGGCAACTGATTGGCGGTCTATCAATAGTTCACTCGCTTCGGTCAGTGTCTGGGGCTGTTACAATCAAGGTAAAATAAACGAGACTTTCATCAAAAAAATATCATAACAGGTGAACAAGATTGAGCAGTCTCCACAATCTCAATTAAGGATTAATTTGCAGACAATTAATGATTATCTGAAAGGTGTTGGCAAGAAGTGAAAAGTGCCCGGACGTGGGAACTGCCCCACACTCCGTTATTTATGGTTTTATTCAGCCTTTTGTTGAATTGATGGACCGTAATTCAACCTACAACTCTATTATGTTAGGGTTTACGTGTTGAAGCATAGATTTTCCGTGTGCTCATGATTTTGCTAATTAGTCTTGCAGTAATTTTTTGTCGGCTGAATATTTGTGCCAAACACATTAGAAGTGTTATTATTTTTTTTAATTAGAGTTCTAATTTTCCGAGCCGATATTACGGATATAGTTTGATAAAGAAATATAAATGCCATAGCTAATAATAAAAAACCAATTCCTAGTCTGCTTAGGGTATCAATTAAAGTAACACCAGTACCTGTTTTACCGAACGCCATAAAAAGAAAAGCTAAAATTGCCAGAATGAAGGCACCTACTATATTAACGAAATAAACTACTCGTTCAAAGAGGGAAATATGAACGGAAATCGCTCCTTCTCTATAATTAATATGGTTCAAGGCTTTTTTGTAGTGATAAAAACTCAATTCCCCGTTTGTATCTCGGTGGGCTTGAATAAGTGCTTCACGAAATTTTCTTTCCAATCGAATACCAGTAGATATTTTGAAATGTTCAGTAGCCAACTCATCTTCAATATGTTTTTTGGTTAAGCCTTTAATATAGCGGCATTCTAATGCCTCAGCCAACTTAACTATTCGGGCTTTTTTTAGATCTTCAATGAAGTCTATAATTTTTTTTAAATTAAAAGGCAAAGCAACAGCAAGGATTACAAGAATAGCAGTCACAAAGGCATGTTCTCCATTAGCTAATTTGCCAATTAATATTTCAAAAATATTTACCAATATTTCAACCTTCCTTACTGATATTTTAATGGCCCATTAGCTGTATACAGCGTATATCATTTGAAGAAATCGCCAGCACCAGATGTTATTTTGAAAAACCCAATTCTATGTTCATCTCTGTAAAATGTAGATCAACATAACAAAAACCACCAAAATTTTCATTACAAAAATTCGAAACCCTCAATTACATAACTGGTATCGGCCTTCCCCCCTTCGTAGGACTAGTGCATACTCAAAGCAAGCCTGCCAGCCTACCAGTCTATTTTCCTCGCACCTATTGCAAACTTACCTTCTCGTTCATTATACCAAATCGGGGTGATGTTAATATAAGTTCAATAATGACTGTGCAAAAATATAAAAGCCTTCCCAATTTTTTTCAGTTAACAGCCTGCGGCAATCACTCTCACTGACTAATTTTATGCTCAATAACCTTACCATTGCTGCCTATGACCACTTCAATCTTATAACCTTTACCTCTTGGCATTTTCGGGCCATCCCAATATCGCCGTTTGCCTTTGAAATTATAGCTTAAGAAAAGCTGAGGTTGGGATTTTTTTTTAGGCCATAGCCGTGTACTTCTTGTTTTGCCACCTGATATTGGGGCTAATTCAGTTATATCTCCTGCTGAAGTTACACGAACCAGTTCCAAACGGTTATCAGGATTACTATCTTTATAAGTTATTTTAATTCTAACTGTAACAGTATTTGGAGGACTACAGCTAATCACCGGTATGAATATCAATAAAAATAAAGCCGAGACAAAAAAACGTTTAACTTTAAAATATGATGCTAAATACATAAGCTAATCATTTGGAAATGGTTTCATTTCAATATTTTTACAGTTCAATACCAGAGTTCTAAGTTTTGAAGCAGTTACATTATTAGGATTTGTTTTATAAAGTTCAATGCCTATCTGAATAGCGTCTCGGTCATTCGCCTTATCCCAAGCTCGCAAGCCTTTT
This sequence comes from Desulfobacteraceae bacterium, assembly GCA_024230435.1. GTDB lineage: Bacteria > Desulfobacterota > Desulfobacteria > Desulfobacterales > Desulfosarcinaceae > UBA2230. The sequence continues at coordinate 294 of JAAERL010000081.1, read as the reverse complement.
GCTTGAGAGGTTTTGTTCGGCCACTCTATTCTTGATATATCAGAGCCAATCTGCTCTAACCCCGCACCATCCAACAATTCTGACTCTGAAAATCCTGAAGCGCAGCCCACATAGCCATAATGAATATTTGACCAAACATCGTAATAATAAACCCGATCACCATAAAGGTGATAATGCTGCTCGTCATCGGTGCGGGGATGAAACTGTTTTGCAATAATCGGTTTATGATCCCAATCGCCATCTTGCATGACTTTGTATGTCAATATGGCCATGGCTCCAACCTTACCGGATATT
>JAAERL010000080.1 GCA_024230435.1 Desulfobacteraceae bacterium | reverse complement strand
GAGGCGGATATTTCAGATTAAAATTAACATCCAGGTTCGCCATCCCCCCAATTTTAAGCGAACGAATAAAACCGTGATTCAAATGCAATCATCATTTGATCATCTCATTTGCCGGTAGCTGGATTATCACTATTGGTTTTTTGCGTCAATACTTAATTGAAATTATGAACTATTTCGCATGTGAACTATCAATGGGCCAAACAGAAAAAATTCATCGCAGGCGAATTTTTAAAGATATAAACTGGGGAAAGCGGATAAACTGGGGACTAAACGGAGGACGGGTAAATAACATTTTACAAAAACATGCTTGCCGAAAAGCTTCAAATAGCCAAAGCTGATCCCCGAGCGTGGCACTATAACAGCGAATACCAGGATGAATACGCTAAACAAATGGCATCCGAATACGTTGACGAAAAAGGCATTTGGCAATGCCCCACCAAATACAAACCCAACCATCTGTGGGATTGCAGCGTTCTTCAGCTTGCCTGCCATGACCTTTTTGGCATCGCCATGCAGCCCAAAGAACCCACACAAACCACCAAACCCATAACCACAGAACGCAAACAACGTCATACACCTACACCGCCGCAACGCCGACGGCGCTGGTAAATATAGGGGATTTTTTTATGAAGGAGAATACCGCAGGCGAAGACGCATTTTTTGGAATTTGTAAAATTCGTCCAGTCTTACGCAATGTAAGCGAACCTACTGTTTTGAAATGGTACAGGGAATATGATGACTTTCCATTCGAAAATTGGGCAGAAAATGGGTTTCATCTCGGTCACAACTAAATGAATGGCTGGATAAATTTGTTTCAGGAAAAATTTCCAGCAAAAAACATTAGGCAGGATTGAACCGGATGAAATTAAACGGTCACGCAAAAAAGACTCACGGCCAAAAAGCGGCGTACTGACTTGATCCCCTGTGCTTATACCTTTGGGATCACTCCCTACGGCCCAGAGTTTCATATCCAACGGCTGGCCTGCCGAACCGGAATGGGACTTGAGCCCGTTGGAATATTGACCTTGCTCGGCCGCACTTGGATTTTTGTCCCTCAATTCAACATACGCTGTTGAATAATCTCAGGCCGGTAGAACCTTCGCGCAAACCGGCTAAAGGAATAAACATTATACTTATTATCTACAAAATGTACGTAATCTTGATAGTTCCCTTTTCCGGAGAAATACCCTTCAGGGGTGACTATGACCTCTGTATTTTCATTAAGCACATATTTAGTGACAAGAAGTTTCCCTGTACTCAAATCCCATGTTTTAATAGTATTATCTGCTAAACTTATCATTAATAAGGTGCCACTAATATTAATGTCAACAGTATCAAAAACATCATTAAAAATATAAGATTCCATTAATTTATGAAAGATTCCATTAACCCGAAAGTCTTTCATATGTATAGCCCCAACCACCATATTAATTGGTTTATTTTTGTCTGTTGTATCGCCTTTTTTTTGTTTTCCACGTGTGGTGCTATACCTATTCCCAAACATTATATTAATTTTGTTTTTATCTGTTGTATTGCTTTTTATTTTTTTTTGTTTTTTTAGATCATAAGATCTGATTTGCCCTTTTGTATGATTAATTAAAAATAAATAATTTTGAATAGGCACTATATCTATCTTATCGCGGTGAAATGCTTTTGTTTCACCCAACATATTTCCAGAGAAATCAACAATAAAAAAGCTTTCAAAACCCCATGTTCGACATTTGATGGCTACAACTTCATTTTTAGTGTCGATTAATTTTTCTGTAAATGAGGTGCCGTAAGTTGCGTACTCCACTTCCCCCGACACAAGAAGCCTTGATTCTCCTGTTTGCTTATTGACCAAATAAAATTTTTTTAAATGTGTGATAATATTTCCAGGTCCTGGAATTTGTTCAGTTTTTATAGTATGCTTTTCTGTTTCTATGCTTATTTCCTTCTTTATTTTAGATTTTACTTTCTGCTTGAATTTCACCAATCGCTTTTTAGATATATCATTTAAACTTTTAGTAGTTGTGCTTATGTAGGCTACATTTGGATCACTTGTTATATTATCTTTTGATATGCTATCTTTATTAATTAATTTAAAATCATCATCATACACCTGCCAATCGACTCTCCCGTAATCTACAAACACATAATAATTATTGTTTGAATAGTACAGGTCTTCAACAGTACATGCTCCGCATATACGCATAGTGCTATGGGGAATTAGTCGGAACCTGCTTTTCGTATGATCATAGACCATTAACTTAGCTAAATATCTACTCCTATTATCCGCGAACACAACAAACCTGTCATTGACAATTGTACTACTCGATAACAAAGAATCATTTAAGATTCGTTCTATCGAATCCGTTGCCAAATCAATTTTATAAAAGGCAGATTGAGATTTCATAAAAAGTTTTTCGCCAATTGAGAACAATTGATTGACTTCACTTCCTGATATATTATATTCAGTTATTAGCCAAAATTTTGATCTATCCCAAATTTTCAACTTTTTATCATGTTTAGAATAAGTAGCTATTAGTTTTTCGTTAATTTTATGCGCAATATTTATTCCATTGTAATGGGGAATATTGACAATTGTCTTAATTCTTGCAGCATTATGGCCGATATTATTACTATTAGCATTGTTGGCACCAGCAAATATCAGACTTGGAAATAAAAAAAATGAATATATTAAAAATATGGTAGTGCCCTTAATGTAAAGATGAATAATATTATCATATCGAATAGTTGCCATATATATGCCTTTTTTTCATAATCTGTAAGATACTTTATTTTACAATTTGTCTTTTTGTAAGCTGTTTGTATAAAAACCGATAGATACTCAGACTATCAAGCAGCGCCCGTTCATGACGCGCGATGCTGCGGACATTTTTATTTGATTGCCCAATAGTCGTAATAAAATACGTCTGTTTATGGGTCGAATTCGGTTTAGGTCGCTAATTCGTTTCCAAAACAGTCTTATAGTCAAATTATAATTTTATTAACTACCTTTCACCAAAACCTGTCAAGCGAAAAAATTAAAAAATATTGAAAGATTAGCGCAAAATACCACCAAGATAATCGAAGTTATCGAAAGATACCCAAATCACCCAAAACCCCATGTTAGACTCCAGGCATCTTGAACATTATCATTCTCAGGAGTCTTGCATGTCTTACACCCAGGAAGATTTAGCCGCAGTTCAAAAAGCAATCATTGAGCTTACCACCGGAAAGCGCACCGTAACACTCAAGGTTGCCTATAACGAATACGAGTTTTCCGAAGCAAAGCTTGATTCATTAAAATCGCTTCGTGCTGACATCCGGCAAGAAGAATTGAGCAAAGTCCCCCAACGCGGATACATCCGCAACATCCGGCGGCGGTAACGTTAATGAAGCTTACCAAGATAAGAAATCTTGATCTTCGCAAAAAAAGCGTTAAACGCTCTGTTAGCTATGCAGAGGCCAAACCGCCTGCCATGTCCAACGGCTGGAACCCGTCAAACGCGAGTGTCAATACCATCATCGCCGCCTCAACTGATACCATGAGGGCAAGGATTCGTCAATTAGTTCGGGATTTTCCCTATGTTGCCTGTGCCGTCAATGTGCTGGTGGATTACATCGTTGGCGAAGAAATCGGTTTTCAAAGCAAGATCCAGCGCCCCGGTGGAGAACTTGACGAACGGATGATCCAGCAAACCGAGGATAGCTTTAACTTTTGGGCGGATCAAACCGATTTTTCCGGCAATCTTCATTATTACGAAATGATGAGATACGAAATGATGAGACTTGCAAAGCGCCAGGATTCCGAAACCGGCGAATTCATCCTCATCAAGCGTTGGGAAAACGATCCTAAACGCTATTTGCCGGTTTGCTACCAGATTGTTGAACCGAAGTGGCTGACAGACATGGGCGCACGGGCAAGCTCACGCCATCACAGCATCAAGCAGAAAGCTATTTACCTGCCCCCAAGTTTTACCTGCCTTCCAAGTTTTCCCTTTTTTGCTGGCTTTGTCTGGGATAGATGCGAAACTCAAAACTCAATATTTCGTATTGTATTGAGCATGTCGATATGCATACTATCATTAATATAAAAAACAACACATAATGAGTCCTTATCATGGCGTATATAGAGGTTATTATAATATAGTTATGGTAACTAAATACAGACGAAAAGCACTATATCGAAAATCACAAATGGCGGCTAACCCCACTCTACGCAACACTTAGAGGATGGAGAATGCGCCGTCTATTTTTTGTTCAAAAATGTTCTCTGTCCAGCAGCTACTCATTAATACTTAAAATGGAGGGTATGTTATGGCAAAAACCGCAGTAATTATTGTTTTCTTTGCAGTGGCAGGGTTTATTTTTAATATAAATGCATATGCAGTTGACGTTGTTTTATCAGAAAACTCCGATATATACATTTATGATTTTGTATATTGGGGAGATGGGTGTCTAAGTGGTACCGGCAGTGCATTTATGTCTTCTGATTATAAAAAAATAAGTGTATTCTTTGATGAATATTATGCATCTTCTGCAGAAAATTTTATGGGCCGGGATCGCAAAAGCTGCAATTTAGAGGTTGCTGTCCATGTTCCACAAGGTATGGCTGTTGCTCTCGTTCAAAAGGATTACCGTGGATACGTTGATGTGCCTCCTGGCGGATATGCCGCATTTCTGGCAGATACTTATTTTGCAGGACAAATTACCGGTTATAGCTTCAGAAAAGAGTGGGGTAATGAGACAGACCGGATCGAAGAAGATTATACATTAAAGGATGAATTTTACCCCGGTTGTATTGTCTATTCTATTTGTGGTGAAGATGTAATTATAAGTGAAAATACCACCCTTAAAGTTTATGCGAATTCAGAAACCGGTGCTGATACATATGCTGAGGGTTTCACTTTATTTGATGCGCCCAGTATCGCTTATCAACTCATTTGGGAAAAATGTGAATAAACCCTAAAAAATAAAATAGTTTGGCGTGGTTTAATATGCACCGATGGAGGGTACCGCTTTGCATCCGAGCGGCCAGACCGGCTCGTGCTAAAACCGGTTGGCAGAGCATAGGTTGCGATGTAGGGACAGAATTTGGGACAGTAAGAATTTGGAACGTTATTTATTTGTCCTCAAGTTATTGCCAAGTTATTTTTTGTAAAGACCCATTAAAAATTATTTTTAACGATTGCGTCAAACAGATATACAAAAAGCAGCTTGTCATTGTAAAATAAGTTTTGATTTTTTTTTGATATTTATTGGGTCACCCGGCTGTTTATTTTGGAAACAGGCAATCAAGCCGATAATTAAATGCAAAGGTATATTGATCATACAAAATCGGTCATATAAAATTGATCATACAAATAGGAGATATTGCCATGGGAGCCGATAACGTTATCTTCCTAGAAAACGTAGAATGGTTTGACGATTCAGGTAAGGAGCTGGTTCACCGGCTGCCGGAAAAAGGCTCCGGCGATATTAAGTGGGGAGCTCAGCTTACGGTTCGGGAAAGCCAGGTCGGTGTTTTTTTCTATAAGGGTAAAGCCATTGAAGCCTTCGGCCCGGGCCGGCATACTCTGAAAACGGGCAACATTCCCATCCTGACCAAAATCGCCAGCATTCCCTGGGCCATGAACAGCCCGTTGCGTGCTGAAATCTACTTTTTAAACATGAAAGTGTTTATCAACCTCAAATGGGGAACCCGCGACCCGGTGGCTTTCAAAGATGATGAACTGGGCCTGATCCGCTTGAGAGCCTTTGGCATTTTCAATATGCAGGTTGTCCAGCCCGTGCTGTTTATCAATCGCATGGTAGGCACCCAGGGAATTTTTACCACGGAGGCCATTGAGGAGTACCTCAATCGAGTTATTGTTTCCCGGTTCAATGATTTTATGGGCGAAAACATTGATTCCATACTGAATCTGCCTGCAAAATACGATGAACTTTCCCAGGGGCTCGCCAAGCGGCTGCAGGAAGATTTCCGTCACTTTGGATTGGGCTTGACCCAACTTTATATTAATTCAGTAACGCCGCCGCCCGAAGTGCAAAAAGCCATTGATGACAAAAGCCGTATGAATGTCTTTGACGACATGAATAAGCTGATGCAAATGAAAGCCGCCATGGCCATGGAAAAAGCCTCTGAAAGCGATTCCAGCGGTGAAGGAATGGGCGCAGGGCTGGGGCTGATGATGCCTGCCATGTTCGCCCAGTACTTTGCGGGTCAACACCCGGCGGCCAAGCCCAAAAGCACAGATCCAGGCGGCCCGGGTTCGCCCCCCGGACCGGCGCAGGATGTTGTCAAATGCGGTGAATGCACTCAGCTTATTCCCATTAATGCTAAATTCTGCCCGGCCTGCGGTCATCAACAGCTTGTTTTCAAAGAATGCGTTAACTGCGGTAAAAATATGACGCCAAACGCAAATTTTTGTTCGCGTTGCGGCCATCAGGCCGAAGAAAAACCCAAACATAAAACCTGTAAGTCATGCGCGTCCGTTAACCTCGGAGACGCAAAGTTCTGCACTCAATGCGGGGAAAAGTATTAGAAATTTAAATTGACTGCTTTTATTATCGAACATCAATGTCCGCAATGCGGCGCACCTGCTCAATTAGAGGAGACGGACCGTTTGTTTCGCTGCACCTTCTGCCGGGCCGGATCTTATTTGACCGCGCCGGACTATATGCGGCACTTAATTCCCCCCAAAGCCCCAGCCGGAAAAAATTTATTCTTTATTCCTTATTGGCGCTTCAAGGGTATGTTTTTCACTTGCCTTTCCCACAAAATGGAAAAACGTTTTATAGATGTGAGCAGGCAGGCCGTCAGCAGTAAACATTTTCCTTTGTCAATGGGATTCCGGGGCCAGACCCAAAAACTGCGTTTTGCAGTAACCCAGGAAGACGGTATCTTTATCAAACCGCAAATTACCGCTGATTGTTTTCTGCAAAGCTTAGATGAGTACTTCAATTCCAGGATTGCTAAACCAATTTTGCACCATGCCCACATAGGCGAGACCTTAAGCCTTTTGTACGCGCCCTTCTATCTTGATAACAAACTCTATGACGCTGTGTTAAACAAACCCGTATCCGCGGTAAGCCAAAATGAACTGACTTGCCTAATAGACGATATTGAAAAAGCCGACTGGCCCCTGAATTTTATTGCAACCCTTTGTCCTCAGTGCGGCTGGGACTTGATTGGTGAACGCGATTCGCTGGCCTTGACTTGCGGCAACTGCGAAACAGCCTGGTGGGAAAAACAGGGCCGTTTGACCAGAATCGAAGCCGCCCACGTGGCCGGTTCTGACGAAAACACAATGCATATGCCTTTCTGGCGCATCAGAGCTAATGTCAGCCATATCGACCTAAACACGTATACGGATCTTGTCAAAACCGCCAATTTGGCTAAAGCTCCTCAACCCGGCTGGGATAAAATTCCATTTTATTTCTGGAGTCCGGCTTTTAAAGTCAGGCCCCAAAGCCTGCTGACGTTTGCAACCCAGGTAACCCTTACCCAGCCAGTGGAAAATCTGGAAACAGGGCCTCCCAAAGGACGGCTGCAACCAGTTACCATGCCTTTTCAAGAAGCCGTAGAGACCCTTAAACCCATGGTCTCCAGTTTTTTACGGCCCAGGGAGAGAATCAGTGAAATCATTCCTCAGCTAACCATTGAACCTCGAAAAATGTTGCTGGTTTATTTGCCTTTTCGTGAAGGCCACCACGAATTTATCCATGAAAAATTCAAACTCGCTATCAATAAAAATATCTTAGCCCACTCGAAAAACCTGTAAACTTTTCAAAAGGAAACAATATGCAAGTCGCATCTATTCAAATGTCTGTAATAGAGAATGATAAAGCCGCCGCTATTGAAAAAGCTTGTGAGTGTATTGTTCAATGCCGGGACGCCGATCTGGTAATACTGCCTGAGCTGTGGAATATCGGCTTTATGAGTTTTGACCGTTACCACAGCGAGGCTGAAGACCGCAACGGCCCAACTCTTGCCGCAATGGTGTCCGCGGCGCATGAAGCGAAAATTTTTCTTCATACCGGCAGCTTTGTGGAAAAAATAAAAGATAAATACTTCAACTCCAGCTATCTTATTTCCCCCCAAGGGCAAATCCTGGCAAACTATCGTAAAATCCATCTTTTTGGATATAACAGCCTTGAAACCCGGTTGCTTTGCCCCGGTGAACAGATTGCCGTGGCCGATACGCCTTTTGGAAAAATCGGACTGGCGACCTGCTTTGATCTTCGCTTCCCTGAGTTGTTTCGCAGAATGGTGGAACAAGGAGCGCAGATATTTTTAATCTGTTCGGCCTGGCCTTACCCTAGGCTGGAGCACTGGCTCATGCTAAATCGGGTCCGGGCGCTTGAAAACCAGTGCTTTTTGATATCTGCAAATTCAACCGGAATGAACCGGAACACAATGTTTACCGGGCATAGCATGGTTGTTGACCCATGGGGAATTGCTCTTTCATGTGCAGGTGACAGGCAGATGAATCTGAAAAATGATGTAGATCTTTCGCAAGTAAACTTTGCCAGACAGCAATTTCCCGCACTGGCCGGCCGTGTTGATTGGGTAAACAGCCCCGGAAGCAAGAATCGCTAAGGAGGAAACCATGGACAGGTTGATAGCGTTATGCACTTTTTATTTTTTATAGGACTGCATAATTAATTCGTCTTTGATTAATAGTGTTGGGCGGGCGAGCTATTGTTTTTTACTTGACAATACTTATCATAAATGTCCCATTATTGTGGTCCCATTATTTTTTTATCCTGTATGCCGAGAAGACTCCTTGCTTCGCGCAGCGAAGGTGGGGGAGCAGTCACTGTGGTTTAAACGATGAATCGAAAAATGTGGTGAATTGTTGAAATCTAAGATAACTTTTCAAAAAACAGGCTGATTTTATTAGTCAAAACCAGGCAACTATACATAAGGAGAAATTTATGTTTTTGCTTAATCACATGCCGCCGGAAAAGGCCACCGGAAAAATTAAAGAAATTTACAGTATCTTTCCTGAAGGCGTTGAACCGCCCCATCCATTGCAATTGATGAGCAGTAGTCCCGGATTTATGGCCTGTCAGTTTGAATTTATCAAGTATTACAGCAGTCATCCGAAGCTCAGTCATCCTTTGTTGGCTTCCATTCGTTATATGGCTGCTGATGATTGTGATTATGCCCATTGCGTTGAATTTAACCAAAGACTGCTAAAAACGGTGGGGGCAACGGAAAAGGATTTGGAAGCCATTAAAAATGATCCGGATAACTCGCCGCTTGAGGATAATGAAAGGGCCTTACTGAAATTCGTAGCCAAAGCGATAAAGACACCGGCCGCCGTTGAAGCTGCTGATGTTGAAGAACTGCGTAATTTAGGATGGGATGACCCGGACATTCTTGATGCCGTGGCCCATGGTTCTTTTATGCAGGGGCACGGTATTTTGATGAAAGCCTTTGCAAATAAATAATCCGATTTTTGCAACGTTAGGGGTCAACCGGGGGAGAATTTGCAAATCAGGGTATAAATATTAAGAATATTAATGGTCACACATTAAAGGTGAGTCAAGAGCAGACTTAATAATCATTAATCGCGGTGAGACTTAGGCGATTTACAGTTAAAGAATATACCATCTTGTATGTCTTTTTTCCCGTCTTGTGCGTTATGCCAAAGGTGCGAATACGTAAAGTATGCAAACTGATCAGCAAAACTTTGGCGCGCCTTGAATACGAAAAAAATCGAAGCTCAATCTGGT
>JAAERL010000079.1 GCA_024230435.1 Desulfobacteraceae bacterium | reverse complement strand
GTATGGTAGATGTTCGTTAGTTTTGATTTTGATGTGAATTTTTGATTTTGAGATTTTGAACTGAAGTATCTACGTGACCTTTGCTCGAATACGTTCTACAGCGCAAGATTTAGTACTAATTCCTATCATTTTGAAAGCAAAATACTGTGAGGTCACCGGTCATTGCCCAGCTTCCAAAAAGGTTCCTAAAACTAAAAACTAAAAACAATAATATAACATCATCGCCTGCTCCTAAGGGACGCTGATAATAGGAAGGAGAGGAGACGCCCCACAGTACAGTTCTATTACATTGTAATTACTTGTAATTTGTCATTATTATGAGCTCTAAATCGGATGAAGACGAAGTATGCGCTTGCTGTGGCATTGCAGCAGTGGATGATGTAAAATTGGAGGATTGCAATGGCGGCTGCGACCTTGTGAAATATTGCAGCGATAAATGCCAGGAAAATCATAGGGAGCAGCATGAGGAAGAGTGCAAAAATCGGAAGGCTGAATTGCCTGACAAAGAACTATTTGAACAGCCCGATGGCACGTATCTCGGAGAGTGCCCAATCTGCTTCTTGCCGCTGCCGCTTCATCCAAAAAAATCTAGGTTTCATTCAT
>JAAERL010000078.1 GCA_024230435.1 Desulfobacteraceae bacterium | reverse complement strand
GGACAATAAATTAGCGTAAATAACGTACCAGCAAACTAAAAATTAGGTGTGCCTACAGAGATGTCAGTAATTTTCAATGTCCTGACCGGAAACCTCAAGTGCAGCTTATCCGGAAAACTGGTACTAGCAAAAATATATTCCCGAACTTAATTATCTAAAAATTGACACCTAACTTTGGACTAATCGCCATTTAATTGCTTGACATTGGATTTTCGCCAAAAGCTTCAAACCTCAACGCCCGCCGCTGGGTGCCATCAAATTTATTTTAATTTCTATGTAATAACTGTCCTGCACTTTTTAGGACAAATTTTATCAAAATACGTATTTGTATAAGAATTCCTGTTGTTGTACGTATTCACTATTGAAAAAGAGAAGAAGAGCTAAAAATTAACCGTTTTCCCTTGCTTGTGGAACGCATAACTGTCTTTAAAGTTATATCTAGTCAATTATAAATATGGCAGCGCATTCTACACTCTGAGAGCTGTAAACTGGTATATGATTGTCTGGGGGATTTTTTGATCCCCTGGGCTCTATGCCCTCCACAAACTCATCAATCGTGTTTT
>JAAERL010000077.1 GCA_024230435.1 Desulfobacteraceae bacterium | reverse complement strand
TGTCCCCGATTCCTCCAGGTTCCTCGTCCCGGAGGATATTTATTTTGATAGTTATTAGGCTGGGGCATGGCCCCAACTCTTGCATTTGGCATATCAATACAATTGATGGCCGGGTTAAAGCTAAGCTTTATGAGTGCACAACGAGCCCCGAGCCGTGAGGCCGTCCTACCCTGGTTCTTCAAATTTTTGGTGATGTGTTTTGTACTTGGCGGCCAACAAGCTGGTCAACAAGCTGGATTGTTGCAGGTACTTTTTGAAAAGTGGGCGGAGTGGCCACGATGAGTGCCACAATGTTTCCTGCTTTGATCTGCTGCCAAGGAAATCGTATGTTGCAAGAACGTGCATCGGCTGCTTTAACGGCAAAGGGGGTTTGCCCCCTTAACATTGTTCCATTTTGTCCTCTTTTGTCCGTTTGTATTATGTGTGACTGAGTGACCTTTCCGCATAAAAAACCACGAACGAATCTCAATTCCCGCCAGATTTATGATAGCGATAGATATATCGCCAACCTCGAAAACAAAAGATCAAAAAGATGGAGAAAATGAAGATGATGATGATGAGATGAGCCTCTAGCCTCTCGCTATATCGCCCATCTTATTATTGAACACATATCATAGGCACAACCAACCCAATCAAACTCCACCATGGCCCCCAAAGACCAAGGAGGGAGCGACTCCCGCTTCTTCACCACCCAGAAAAAGGGTGAACTCCACGAACTCCGCACCGAACTCCACTCCAC
>JAAERL010000076.1 GCA_024230435.1 Desulfobacteraceae bacterium | reverse complement strand
GAAAGTGTTTTAGCATCAATGACCGCCACTTTACCCTTATCAGGACGGTCCAAGGCCCCGGCTTCATACACATAGCGACGATACCGGCGGATTCGCTCTTTTATGTCTTTTACTCCAAATTCTTTCAAACCGAAATCAAAGGAAACCAGATTATCCTTATAACATTATTTACCTGTCCCCAGATTTTTTTTGGCTATGGTTTTTGCCAGGTTTTGGAAGGGAATTTTTAGGGGACGCTCCTAACATTTAAACTTGCTAATGGCCGGTGATATTGATACCTACCTGTTATGGAATTTGGGGAGCATTTAGGGGACGCTCCTAACATTTAAACTTGGCACAATATAAAGTTGATAATTACAGTACGGGGGAATTTGGGGGACGTTCCTAACATTTAAACTTACTAAATGCGCAGGACTATGAGAGGCGCAATCGGCTTAAATTGAAAGGTGTTGATCTTGACACAATCGCACATCGGGTGTCACAAGTGCTCAACATGCCGATAGATCAAGTTTGGTCAAAAGGAAAATATCGGCATATTGTCG
>JAAERL010000075.1 GCA_024230435.1 Desulfobacteraceae bacterium | reverse complement strand
GGTAGACAATAGACAATGATGAAAGAGCTGGGTCTACAAAGACCCGGCAACCCGCCACCACCTCACGTTATTGCGCCCGCCGCCGCCCGCCGATTTTCATTTTGCGGCTCCCAACCAAGATTCAATGCAAGGACCCTGCCAATAGCTAACAGAAAGAAATAATAATCGACTAATAACAGCCTCTTACACGACCAATTTCCAGGACGACCAGAGGGATATTTTTTCCTTGAGTCCAAACAACAGTAGGGGGGTGGTAATAAAGCATTAATAAATAAAAAAATGCCAAACAAAACAATAACCGCCCCACCAACCCTCCCCTCGGCAACCGAAATTGCCAACCTCCCTCTCCTCGTTCCATTCCGCTCCGTAACCTCACCCAATCCTGAATCACGACCACTAATTCAGGCATTATTGGCCGAACAGGAGGTTGCCAATATTGTTGAAATATATCAGAATCATGAGGACACATTGCGTGATGAATTGGCTAAAATTATCAATGACGCTGAACGGGAGGCTAAGGGGTTGACTAAGAAGGACAGCAGTAAGGATGACAACAATGAGGGGGGTGCGGGAGGCAGCAATACTAACACTGCCGCTGACGGGAATAATAATAGGAACAACAGTCTCGTCTCGACACAATCGTCATCCAAAAATAAGAAAAAGGACAAGGTGAAACTAAGTCCAGAAAATCAAAAGAAAATTAAAGATCTTGAAAAGGAGATCCGTGAGAATGATAAGGTATGTTCACAATATAAGAATGAACTATTGGTCCGTACTGTACACACACGTGGATTATTTCAGGGAGAATATACGAAGATTGGGATGCGTCTTGAAAGACAGAATAATTCACCTGCCATTACTGCATTAGAGGAG
>JAAERL010000074.1 GCA_024230435.1 Desulfobacteraceae bacterium | reverse complement strand
TTATATGTAGCAGTGTAACCAATTGAATTTATGGTAAATATAATTCGGGATGAGAAACTGAGACCTTGGTCAAAAATACTTTAAAATCAGTTAGTTATTCTGTATAAAAGGTTTGTAAGACCCTGAAACACAACATGAGCCTATTATTTAACACAAATCGTCTTAAGATATCTGGCAAATTGGCAATTTATTGATGGGCGCTAAGTAAAGTTTTATTGATGGATTAATATCCGAGGCTATTTATCGCGAAGTGTTTCTATCTCCATATTGAGTTTTTCTAATTGTTTTTTTAAAGCTCTTATTTCGTCCATAAGTTTTTTGTTTAAAGTACTAATTGATTGTTTAAATGTTTGATGATCGACATAATTATCTGCCGATATTTGTCCTGCAGCAGCGGGTTCAGGTGGTAATAATTTTTGGGTTTCGATTTGGTTTTTTAGCGATTTAAAAGCTAAAACTTCTTTTACTATCATTTGCTTTTTTATTTTGTCATCTGATTGTGGGTCAGATAATTTTTCAAGACTATCGTATATGGCTAAAATGCGTTTAATTGCATCAGGGTGGGCTTGAGCTTTTGTTTTGCGAACATATTTCCCGAGAGATTTCAGCATTCGAAGAAGGGCGTTTATTGAACGATCCTCTTTATGGACTGTCAGCAAAGATTCCGCTTCAGTTATAAGATCCGTTAAACATTGATCTGTAATTTCCCAATCAATCGATAGTACAATAGATTTAAGCTCGTTTAAATTATCTATTTTGGATTTCGGCGTCTGTTCGTTTTCCGGTTGTGGTGAAGGCTCTTCATTGTTGGCTCCAAAAAAATTATCCAGCCGGGTTTCGATATCGTTAGCAAGGTTTTGTTTCGATGATTTATCCAATCTTATCCTCCTATACGAGCTGATCTTGCAGTGAAACCATCGTCCGTGAAATGGCTTTTTTAATGGTTGGTATCACGTTATGTCCCTTAAGGGCGCTAGCCTCAAAGTAAGGGGCGTTGAGGCGCGTATTTAAATCCTTTTCAAGCGCTTTAATATCAAGTAACGGTATGCCGCTACTTGCCAAATCCCGTTTGTTGTATTGGACAATTATAGGGAAATTGTCAAAAATATCTATATCGTAAAAGGCTAAGTTTTCCTCAAGATTTTTTATCGATTGTATATTTTTTTCCTTCATCACCGCCATCGAATCAGCCACGAACACCACCCCGTCAACTCCTTTTAATACAATTTTTCGTGTGGCGTTATACTTGACCTGCCCCGGTACTGTATACAGCTGAATTTTAACGTTATATCCATAAATTTGTCCGAAATCCAGAGGTAAAAAGTCGAAAAAAAGAGTTCTGTCCCCATGTGTATTAATGCTAACCAAATCAGATTGAATTTTGTGCCTGACTGTTCTGAAAATATATTCCAGATTGGTTGTTTTCCCTCCCCTGCCAGGTCCAAAATAAACTATTTTTATTTGAACTTCTTTTTTCTGAATATAAATGACAGCCACGCGGCATCCTTGTATATTTAAGTCATACCGGTTTTCCAACGTTAATGGCCAAGTATTTCAATGTTATATTTTTTTTGTTTTTTCAAAAAACTTACTAATTTTTTGAATTGATTCGTCCACTTTCAGTCTAAGATATCCAAGAGAAACGTCGTTGCCAAAAATTGTAACCAGTAAGAAATCATCCATCACTTTGCTGAAATGGATATTTTCATTTTTCCCTTTGTGAAATAATAAGGCAAAGTCATCTTCTCCAATGATGGCCGCCATCGCACACACAGCGCCGAAATTTCCAGCCGCCAGTGCTGCTAAGGAATAAACATCGTGACCTACTTCGCCATTGTCTAAATTAGCGATAATGTTGCCAGCCATATCAATGAGGATAACGCATTTCAACCCAAGATCCATCAAGTCTTTCTGTAAGACTTCTTCTATACCATCAAGCTGTTCTTGATCAAGAATGTAGGACAATGATTTGTCTCCTTAAAGAGGGTGAGTGGTTGTTACCAAGGGAGCTTCCCCCTTCTTGCCGATCCCCGGTATAGATGTTTGGAAACGGAAAAAAATTAGATTAATTTTTGCTCCAATTCGTGATCCTTCCAAAATAGTGAAAATAGCTTTTCATCATATTATTCGATTTTGTGTTAATATGCAAATCAGCACTTGCATTTAGTCAGTCAAGTATAGAAAATTGCAGCGAAAGTGTCAAATAAAAATAGATTATCAGTATGTATGTAATGGAGCGCAATTGGTATAAACGAGGCTTGTCTATAATTTGTGCTTAGGTTATAATACGCCATGATAAGAAATAATTCAAGGCATTGATCTCCGTTTTTAGGTGTTGGGGGGAGGAGGAGTTCGTTTAATGGAATATTCGGTGGATCAGGTTGAGAAGCATACTATCGTTTGCCGCCTGTCAGTTTCAGTTTACAAGATGGACGATGAACAGCTTTTAAAGCTTCAACAGACATTGGAAGAAGGTGAAGACGTTTCCGGTATCTATCATTTTTCAAATGAAGATGAAAATCTGCAACGGCATATGCGTTTAGCTCGTATTTTTGTTTTGGTTAATATCCTTGATAAGGATAGGCTTCTTGAAAAATTAAGTAATTTTTCGCACCCCGAATTTAGATGGGTTCGAGAATATCCAAGGTTGACTTGTTTTCTTGTAGTGGACTTTGCAATGGAGGGCAAGGCATATCGCAGTTGCATTCGCGATATCAGTGCAAGTGGCGTTTTTATTGAAACAAAAGAAAATTTTAAGTTAAATCAAAAAGTTGCCTTGTGCTACACCTTAACCGAATCAAATGAAACATTGCCTTTTAAAATTATGGGGCGCGTTTCGCGGCTCTATCCAGATGGTATCGGTGTACATTACGAGAATATCACGGAATATCAGCGAGATATTATTGATACTTTGATTAAAAGAAACGGCCATTAGAGATAAAGGCAGCTTGATCTTCTAAAATTTTTAAATAGCGTCCATTCATAAATGGCTAATTTGTCCGATATCTTCGTTGTGCTCGAAATTTTGCTCATATACCTGTGGCAAAATTTTTCGCACACTTTGATCTCGAACAAAGTTTCCTGTTTATAGGTGGATACTAACTATATCGAACTATACTATAGCGGGTTTCCAAGTTTTTTGTATTGTGAAGGCCGCGCGTCTGCCTATAATTTTTTGGATAAAATTAAAAAAAATAATAATAGCAATATCATAATTGTTATCGCAATTAGCGAAACGATCAGATAATATTGAAGCTGGCTATATTTATATTGTGAATACTGATACTTATGATTGGAAGCCGTCATATTTTTACTATGATCAATGCCATGTTGGAGTGCAAGCGGCTGATCGGCGTGTTCAAATTGTAATATATCTGTTTTTGATTTTTTTTTAAATTCTGGAATATTTACTGTTTCTATCGACGGAGGTGTCTGAGCTGCTGTTGCAATTGTTTTGCTTTGTTTTGAAAGTGTTATGTCCTCGTTTTGTTGAGAGAGACCTTCTTTGACATTAACGGGGCGAACATCAATGACTAATCGAAAAGGATTGTTTAGTTTAAAATAATCAAGTTCATATTTATCAAAATTAAAGAAAATCCGTGCAGATAACCTGCCCGAAAAGACTCCGAAGTGGATATCTGTAATATTTTGATTTAGATATACAGGTATTTTTCTTTTCAAATCAGGCACAACGCCGGGAAGCTCAATGGCAAGTTGATTGGAAAGTTTGTCATTAACGGTATGGCTACTAATTGGTTCATCAAATTCAAGTACAATTCGTGTATGAATCTTATGTTTGCCAATTTTAACATTGTTCAGATAAGCCGCATAACCTTCAGGCTGCCATGCCATCGTGACAATACTTAGGTATAACAATATTCGGATGCATGCTACCATAATCAATTAATATATTTATTATAATGTTGCCGCAACCGATAAAAATATCGAGATTAAATTGCTATATTTAATGAAAAAAATGTCTAAGATCATAGATCTCGCCAATTCAGTACAAAGCATACCATTGATATAAAAGTAAGCTCAAGTTGTATTTACATTGCAATCATTTTTCAAGATTGTGAGGATGGTGTATAAAGGCACAGTGGTTCAGCAGCCATATAATCACCCGTTGCTTCATAGGCTCTGGCGCGGCAGCCTCCACACACCTTCCGATATTCACATATCCCGCATTTGCCTGTAAGTTGCTTATAATCCCTAAGTTTATTAAAAATATCGGAATTTTTCCAGATTTCATGAAACTCCTGTTGCGTAACATCGCCGCATTCTAAATTCAGGAAGCCGCATGGTTGAACTATGCCTGTGTGTGAGATGAAGCAAAAACCGGTACCTGCAAGGCAACCTCTCGTTACTGCATCCAACCCATGGCTTTCAAAGGTGACACGCTGGCCTTGTTCTGCAGCTCTTTGTCTTAGAATACGATAATAATGGGGGGCGCAGGTGGCTTTTAGTTGTAAAGATGTTTTATTCTGCTTTTCATAAAACCAGTTGAGCGTTTCTTCATACTCCTGGGAGTTAATTTCTTGATCCAATATATATTTTCCCCGGCCGGTCGGTACAAGTAAAAAAATATGATGCGCTACAGCGCCGAGAGATTCGGCCAACTCCAGCAATTTAGGTATTTGGCTCAGGTTTTTTTTGGTAATGGTCGTGTTTATCTGAAATTCAATACCAGCTGTTTTTGCTTCGCGGATTCCTTGCAAGGCGCCATCATATGCTCCTTCGACTCCCCTGAAAAGATCGTGGCTTTTGGCTGTAGCCCCATCCAGACTCACACTGATGCGCTTTATTTCGGCTTTTTTCATTTGATGAGCTATCTTGGGAGTAATTAAGGTGCCGTTGGGAGCCATAACCATTCTGAAGCCTTTTTTGGAGCCATAAGAAGCAATATCAAAAATATCATCTCTCAAAAGGGGCTCGCCGCCCGTTAATATGATGATCGGCTTGGCTGCTTGTGCAATTTGGTCCATTAGGCGAAAAGCCGCCCGGGTATCCAATTCGCCTTGATAAGGCCCGGCTGTAGCGGATGCACGGCAATGGACGCAGTTCAAATTGCAATTTCTGGTTGTTTCCCAGGCAACTAAACGCAATTGCGGGATAGTTGCTTTGCCATGATTAATAGAGGGGGCCTTTTTCATTTTTTGAGTTTTAATTTTATCCATTGGTATATCAATAGCCTCGTTGGTACGGTATTATTATTTGTTAATTGCTTTTGCAGCATCCATGGCAAAATAGGTCAGAATCATATCCGAACCTGCTCGTTTGATACTTAGTAGCGATTCAATCATGGCACGTTGACCATCCAGCCAACCTAACTGATCTGCTGCTTTGATCATGGCATATTCACCACTTACTTGATAAGCCGCCACAGGTAAATCGAATTCATCTCTGATTCGAGAGATAATATCCAGATAAGCCAGCGCGGGCTTGACCATTATGATATCGGCGCCTTCTTCAACGTCCATGGACGCTTCCCTGATAGCTTCCCTGCTGTTGGCTGGATCCATTTGATAGGTTTGCCGGTCTCCAAACCGGGGAGCTGAATTCGCAGCTTCCCGGAAAGGACCGTAAAATGCGGAACAGTACTTTGCCGAATACGCCATAATGGGAATATGGCTGAAGTTGTTTTCATCCAGCGCCCCGCGTATTTCTGTAACCCGTCCGTCCATCATATCCGAGGGGGCGACCATATCTGCACCCGCCTTTGCATGTGATAAAGCTGTTTTTGCTAGAAGATCCAAGGTCGCATCGTTGTCAATAGCCTGATTTTCCACTATTCCACAGTGGCCGTGATCCGTATATTCACACAAACATACATCCGTAATAACTATAAGTTCAGGCAGTTTTTGTTTAATTTCAGCAATTGCACGTTGTATTATACCGTCTTTTGCAAATGCCTGAGAGCCAAAAGGGTCTTTTTTACCAGGAATACCAAAAATGATAATCGCTGCAATACCCATACTATAGGCCAGCGATGCTTGTTCAATGAGTTGATCGATGGATAAGTGAAATTGTCCCGGCATTGATGAAATGGGGCGTTTAATTTTTTTTCCATTAACTACAAAAAAAGGCATAATCAGGTCATTTACGCTCAGATGTGTTTCTTTAATCATACGGCGGAAATTTTCATTCTGCCGAAGGCGTCGCGGCCGGTAGTCGGGAAACAGCATAGTTGCTCCTCAATATTATTTTTTACTTTAGGATCTATAGATCTATAGCGTTTGCGAAATTTCTTCATCGGATAAATAACAGGCAGGATCCTCGGCCCAAACATTGCCGGTCAGAGCTTCGGCGCGGACTCGAAAATTTCCTCCGCAGATATCGAGCCATCGGCATGTTGCGCAGCGGCCTTGAACGAACTTTTTCTTTTCTTTTAGCTGCAACAGCAGGGGATCTTCCGGTTCTGTCCAAATTTGGGAAAAGGGCCGCTGGCGTATATTTCCAAAACTGTGGTGACGCCAGAATTGGTCAGCGTAAACATGCCCATCCCAACTCACGCAACCGATTCCTCTTCCGGAATTATTTCCTTCATTCATTTTCAGTAATTCAAGAACTTCGGCGGCACGTTCAGGGTTTTCACGCAATAGCCGT
Source organism: Desulfobacteraceae bacterium (assembly GCA_024230435.1). Lineage (GTDB taxonomy): Bacteria > Desulfobacterota > Desulfobacteria > Desulfobacterales > Desulfosarcinaceae > UBA2230. Next base: position 41,800 of record JAAERL010000074.1, on the reverse strand, counting down.
AAATATAGATAAGGCCCATCGGCGTGATTGTCCACTGTCAGTACTTCTTTAGACTTTCCGGCTGAGTGAAGTTTTTGAGTTCGATCGATTATCAAATCAACGGCCTGACGGCTTTGTTCGTGGGTTAAATCCTCTTCGATCAATTTCGATCCCCGGCCAGCGTAAACTAAATGATAGAAACAGATCCTGGGAATTTCCATTTCTTCAATAAGATCAAAAATTTTAGGTATTTCAGTTACATTACGTTTGTTAATCGTAAATCTCAATCCAACCTTGATTCCAACATCCTGGCAATTGCGGATACCTTCCATTGCTTTGGAAAAGGCGCCCTGCATTCCCCTGAAGTGATCGTTGACGGATTGCATTCCATCCAGGCTGATTCCAACATAGGACAATCCAATAGACTTAAGGGTTTTTGCTGTTTGTTGGTTAATAAGTGTCCCGTTGGTGGAGATGACGGCACGCATTCCTTTCTCAACAGCATAGCTTGCCAATTCCGGCAGATCTTTTCGAACCAATGGCTCGCCACCGGATAAAAGTAATACGGGCACGCCAAAATCTGCCAGATCGTCTATTAGTTTGCGGCCTTCGGAAGTGTCGAGTTCACGGTTTCCGGCACCTGATGTGGCATGAGCGTAACAATGGGCGCATTTTAGATTGCATGCCCGTGTAATGTTCCAGACGACCACAGGTTTTTTGTCTTTGGAAAATTGTAGTAAATGACTTGGTAACTGGTTTGAGTGACGCCCGTAACGTAAGGCATCGGAAGGCTCTACCGTTGCGCAATAAAGTTTGGAGATGCCGATCATTATGAATCTTCCCTTTTATTATTTATGCTGCTGTCAGAAGAAATGGCAGGGGGCGATTTGATATTTTTGTCTTCCACTAATAATTGACGGATAAAACTTTCGGGATTGTCTAAAGCTTGTCTGGTGATAAAGAAACGGGTTTTTCCGGTTTTTTCACGTACTAAATTCAAGCCGAGTTGAAAATCATTTGATAGTTGAGTGTAAACTGCATCAGCGTTTGTTGTTTGGTGCACAAGCCATTGTTCCATAAGATAATCAATTGCCTCTTCCTCAAAAACGATATTGATTGTATTGTTTTTAAGAAATTGCATTTCAAGATTTTTTATCTGTTCATAATAATTATTGAAACGTATTATGCTACTCTCGATGTCAAGCGGGTGTTCACAATAATACGCCGCAAGCATTGCTATGCGGGTTTGGGTTAAAGGTAAGCCGCATTTTGAGGCAAAACGCCTTTTATTTTTAAGGATATAGCGAGTTACGGACGACTTTTCATCCTCTTTAGCAGCCATAAAGCGGTTTTTATCTTCACCGTTTTCAGGATCATTTTCAAGATGAGCTAAATTTGATTCAGGGTTTTGCAATAAGTCCGGTGTTACGGTAAATCTACGCACTTTTGAAGATGGTAAACGCTTTTCAAAAGGCAAAAGCGCCTGTTCGACAGAACTTACCAAACCACGTGCGCCCGTATTTTCCGAATATGCATTCTTTGCCAGAATTTTAAGAGCGGTTTCAATAAAAACAATTCTAATACCGTAGGCGGCAAAATCTAGCTTCTTACCTATTATAATAGGGTTATTCGGATTGGACAGGATGCTCAGAAGATCCTTTTCAGTCAGTTTTTCAAACACGGCTCTAACAGGAAGACGGCCGACAAATTCAGATTCAAAACCATAATTTATTAAATCTTCGGATTTAATCTGTTTGAAAAGTTCATCCTGATTTTCAAATTTACCTACATTAGCACTGAATCCAATAGTTTGTTCGGAAATGCGTTTTTTAATGATTTCATCGAGCCCCGAAAAGGCGCCGCTCATAATAAAAAGTATATTTTTTGTATTGATCGTAGATCGTTCCCGTTTTCCCGTGGTTCTAAATTTTTCTAATTCCTGAAGCATTGATATTGGATCATGGGGAACCTTTAAATCTACCTGCGTTTCTTCCATCGGTTTTAGCAAGGTTCGCTGAACACCTGTTCGTGATACATCAGCGCCGATTAAATTCTGGGCTGATGCGATTTTATCAATTTCATCAATGTAAATGATACCGTATTGCGCTCTTTGAATATCGCCATCAGCCTCACGAACCAGATCACGCACCAAATCTTCAACGTCTCCGCCCACATAGCCTGTTTCGCTGAACTTAGTGGCGTCACCCTTAACGAAAGGCACGCCAAGTCTGTGTGCAATAAGGCGGATCATATAGGTTTTACCAACTCCGGTAGGGCCAAGCATGAGAATGTTGTTTTTTATGCGGCCCACCATGCTGGGAAACACGTCCGATGACGATTGCTTATGCCGTATTCTGTTAAAATGTGTGCAGATTTTAGTCGCAAGAATTGCCTTGGCATCATCTTGTTTGGCAATGAACAGGTCCAGATGAGACACAAGCTCTTCTGGTTTGAGATTAAAATCTACGATCTTTGATTTGCCGGAATCAGGTTCAACATTATCTGTCATGCCTGTTTGCGGCATTACAATGGGTGTGGCAAGCTTAACATTGCCGCCGAATTTCTTGGTTAGAAATTCTCCCAGCTCTTTTTCAAGCTCTTTTGGGTCTGGAATTTTATCGCTTCTGTGACTCATAACGCACGCATTATAATCATGGTTTAAAAATATTTCAACCTGCCATACACCTTGCAGCAAACCAAAACCCTTTGAAAACTAATTCCAATTTATTTAATCTTTATACCTATAGTCAAGAAATCCATCTCGGTTTCGGTGAAACAGTTTGGATACATGGCGTTTTTTTTTGCTATGTCAGGTGTTGATTTTTGTTTTAGTTCTCGAAGTGGAATTAAAAAAGTCACTCTCAGATAATAAAGTCCCACTCAAAGTCCCTCCCAAATAAAAAAAAAGGTTATCGCTGATTACGATAACCTATTGATTTTATTTGGTACGCCCGGCAGGGATCGAACCTGCGGCACCCAGCTCCGGAGGCTGGTGCTCTATCCACTGAGCTACGGGCGCAAATACCGGCAACTTAATGGAAAAACCTTTTTAAGTCAAGCTTTGGTGAAAACTGATATTTCACAATAAGGTCGCGGATGATTTGCATTTTTTACAGCCTTTAGTTGCAGTCTTTAGTTAATTCATATGTACAGATGCGGATAAAGCTGATTTTGCTTCTCCCACAACGTATAGAGAACCTGCTATACAAATTACATCTTTATCACTACTCGTATCCAACGCCTTTTGAACAGCTTCGGATACTTTGGGTATTATTTCAACATTCGGGCATAACATCCTGGCTTCTTTTTCAAGTACATTTGCAGGAATGGCCCTTTCGATAGCTGGCTGTGTGACGATGATGCGATTGCATGATATTGACAGATCTTTAAGCATGCTCTGATAGGGTTTGTCGTCTAGTATGCCAACGACCAATGTGATTTTGCGGCCTTTAAATTCAGTGCACAAATGATTTGACAACATTCGAGCAGCCATGAGGTTGTGAGCGCCATCTAAAATAAGGTGCGGTGCAGTGCTAAAGAGTTCCATTCTGCCCGGCCAGGTTGTCTGTAAAAGCCCTGAACGAATAGTTGATTCATCAATTTCAATGCAGCCGTTATTATGCAGTATTTCACAAACGGCTAAAGCAAGCGCAGCATTTTGTATTTGATGTCTGCCTGATAACCTTAATTCAAGTGATTGCCATTTGTGTGTTATACCGTGGTAGGAAAAACAGTTGTTTCTTTGTTGTCTAACTTTAAAATCAAGTCCTTTTTGATACGCCGGCGCATTGCTTGAGGCTGCTTTTTCATTGATTACATGTTTTGCATTTTGTTGGGAAATGCCGGTTATTATTGGAATGCCAGGTTTTATGATTCCAGCTTTTTCATAAGCTATTTCCGGTATTGTATTTCCCAGGTATTGCTTATGCTCCATGGATATATTGGTGATTACCGTAATCTGTGGATCAATGATATTGGTGGCATCCATTCGTCCACCCATGCCGGTTTCAAGCACAGCCCAGTCAATTGATTCTTGCCTGAACACATCTAATGCCATGGCCGTTGTAATTTCAAAGAAAGTAGGCTGGCGATCCGGTTGTTTTATAGCATTGACACGGTTGTATGCATTTGCAACGGCATTATCTGTGATCTGCTGATCGTTGATACAGATACGTTCGTTGAATTTTATTAAATGTGGAGATGTGTATCGCCCCACACGGTATCCCGCAGTCATGAGAATTGTTGACACCATGGCTGCAACAGAACCTTTTCCATTGGTTCCTGCAATGTGGATGATCCGGTAAGCCGATTGAGGGTTGTCCAGTTCGTTTAGAATGTGTTTTATTGTATCCAATTCCAGCTTAATGCCGAACCGGTGCAATCCGTACATTGATGTCAGGCATTCTTGATAATTCAATTTAATAACTCATCTGTCTAATATTAAAATAGGTATGAGAGCTGCAGGAAAATGGGTCGTAAATAGAGCCGGTTGAGCAACGACCAATTCACCCAATGCCAATTCATCTAATATTATTGTTGCGTAAAAATATTGTTGTATAAAATTTTATCTTGTAATATCAGATGTATGTCTACGGTAAAATTTTTGCACGTCTTAATTTGAGCTAATTTGCCTATTTTCGGATGGGCGCTGAACTATCGCAAAACAACTTTTTCAGTTGAACAAGAACAAAAAAACCCGGCACAGCGCAGGGGGTGGCCGGGTTTTTTTCCCATCGGCAAATTAGTTATTTGTACCGGTTTCTGCGTGCTGCAGCAATTCTTTGCCGGCGTAAAGCTTCACGTTGCTTGCGGCGGCGGTACTCACTTGGTTTTTCATAGCTTTTTTTAAGCTTCAAACGCTTGAAAAGGCCATCGTTTTGAATCTTTTTTTTCAGAATTCTCATGGCTTTTTCCAAGTCGTTATCTTGTACCCTAACTGTAATCTCCTTCAACCTTGCTCGCCCCCTTCGTTCCATCAAATGATGGTTATTCAATTATGCAAAATTTCATAATAAACAACTAAGTATATACTGATTTTTTTTGCTTTGCAACCCTGAGTATGTTTTTATTTCATGTTTAAGGTTTGTCATGCAACAATGATATTCTGTCTTAGCCGATTGGCGAAAAAGAATACACCCTTATTGCGCATAGATTTTTTTTCCTCTTAAAGGCGCGCCAAGTTTGCATACTTAACGTATTCGCATCTTTGACACAAATCGCCTTAGCTCTATATTTTCGAAAACACCCGGAAAGGAGGCGCGATATCTTAATTTTTGACTAAACCGTGCGACCCTAATCGGAACAACAAATCGCTCTTTTTGCATTGATGCCAAATATGGGTTGACACATCTCAACCTTTTGATACTATCCTAAATTTTCTATAGTACCGTATTATTGAATTGTAAGTCAACGAGTTCAATCAGGTCTAAGGGTTGTATATATTAATAAAGGAGGTTGTATGCGTCTGATTCTTTTAGGTGGCCCTGGAGCAGGTAAAGGCACCCAAGCAAACTACATCAAAGATAAATATCAAATTCCTCAAATTTCTACCGGGGACATGCTTAGGGCGGCAGTCAAGGCCGGCTCTGAATTGGGATTAAAGGCGAAAGGGTATATGGACTCTGGAGGACTTGTTCCGGATGATGTTATTATCGGCTTGGTAAAAGAGCGCATTAAAGAGGCTGATTGCCGGAAAGGTTTTCTGTTTGATGGTTTTCCTAGAACCATTCCCCAGGCTGATGCAATGAAGCTGGCGGGAGTGGCTATTGACGCGGTTGTCGAAATAGATGTTCCGGATGATGAAATAATAAAGCGCATGAGTGGCCGAAGAGCGCATCTTGCCAGTGGGAGAACCTACCACATTATTTATAATCCGCCAAAAGTTGAAGGTAAAGATGATCAAACCGGTGAACCTCTCGTGCAAAGAGACGATGATAAAGAAGAAACTGTACGTAAACGGTTAGAGGTTTATCACGCACAAACCGAACCTCTTGTTGATTATTATAAGCAATGGGCAAATTCAGGAGAAACCGGCGCTCCCAAACATGTGAGAATTGAAGGTGTGGGCAAGGTGGGCGAAATCAGGGACCAGATCTTTAATGCTCTTGACACTTTGAAATAGTTGATATAATTTATAAAAGGACTTCAAAAATGGGGAAAGCGGATAGCCTTCGCTCGATTCAATAAATCCCCATTTTTCATGCAATTTATTTACATCCATAAAAAGCGCCTTTCTGAAAATGGAAATTATGTTCATTATGTTCATTAAGCTCATATGTTTGCGTTAACGCATGTAGAGCACGAAGAGTGGGGCCATTGTATAGCATGGGCCGCAGGTTCCACGAATTTTGAATGAGATACGGCACGTTAGTTCCATCTGCTGCATATAGTTGTCAGAGGCATCTGTGGAGTAATAAAACGGGGGACGGATGCTTGCCGAGGTTAATTTAAAGACAGCTCAATATTTTTGGTATGCTTGCAAATCGTTGCGTTGCTGAGGCTATAAAATTCGTCAGATATTCCAGGATGACTGGTTAAGTTTGGATCAGCGCTCAATATGGTGCAAAAATACTTGACAGTCTTTAGGTCATGATATATTCAAAGCGAAGAACAAAAGGAGCCCGCCCTGTTGGAGAGAATTCTCCATTAATTGAACAACTTCATTTACCTCCAACGTTTCGATTAAAGCAATTATCACCGGAAGGGCGAATACCCGTAATTAGATAACATAGTACGATTCACGCACTTGGTTTGATATGGGGATATTTGTTCCGGTTTTGAAATATAAGGCGGGCTAAATGGCCAGCACTTAGACTGGGGTAAAAAATATCATCAGATATCACAATAGAGGAAATTGATATGAGTAATATGCCAATGGAGAACTGTTAATGAATATTTCCGAGCTTAAAAGTAAAAAAATCAATGAGTTAGCACAGCTTGCCAAGAAATTGAAAATTGAGGGTTACGCGGGAATGCGGAAGCAGGAATTGATATTTTCCCTCTTGCAAGCACAAATTGAAAAAAATGGTTTAATTTATGGAGAAGGGACGCTTGAAATTTTGCCTGATGGCTTTGGTTTTCTTAGGGCTCCCAGCTATAACTATCTGCCAGGCCCGGATGATATTTATGTGTCTCCATCGCAAATCAGGCGGTTTAACCTTAAAACCGGTGATACGGTTTCAGGACAAATTCGGCAACCCAAGGAGTCTGAACGATATTTCGCCTTGCTCAAAGTTGAGGCTATCAATTATGAAGATCCTGAATTAGCGCGTGATAAGATTCTTTTTGATAATTTGGTTCCATTATATCCTGACAGAAAAGTCGGACTTGAAATGGAAGCTGAAAATTATTCATCACGAATTATGGACCTTCTGACCCCAATAGGCTTTGGTCAGAGGGGGTTGATTGTATCGCCGCCACGGTCCGGAAAAACCATGCTGCTACAGTGCATTGCAAACAGTATCGTAAAAAATCATAACGATATCATTTTGTTTGTATTGCTAATTGATGAGCGCCCCGAAGAAGTGACAGATATGGAACGCTCTGTTCGGGGAGAGGTAATCAGCTCAACATTTGATGAGCCCGCTGAGCGTCATGTGCAAGTGGCGGAGATGGTGATTGAAAAAGCTAAGCGCTTAGTAGAGCACAAAAAGGATGTTGTTATCCTGCTTGATAGCATCACCCGTCTTGCGCGGGCCTATAACTCAGTTATGCCGCCATCGGGGAAAATATTGTCCGGTGGTGTTGATTCCAATGCGTTGCAACGGCCCAAGCGATTTTTTGGTGCGGCCCGTAATATTGAAGACGGTGGTAGTTTGACTGTGATTGCCACGGCTCTTATTGATACAGGAAGCCGAATGGATGAGGTTATTTTTGAAGAGTTCAAAGGAACCGGTAACCTTGAAATCCAACTTGATCGCCGTCTGGCCGATAAGCGAATTTTCCCGGCCATTGATATCAAGAAATCCGGAACGCGAAAAGAAGAGTTGTTGCTTGATGAAAATTCATTGAATCGTGTTTGGATTATTCGTAAGTTGCTGGCGTCCTTGAATCCGGCGGATGCATTAGAATTTTTGCTTGATAAAATGCAAGGAACGCGTGATAATAAGGATTTTCTTGATTCAATGAATGCATAAAATTGTAGGGGGTTGAAATAAAAATGAAAACGGATATACATCCTAACTATCACAACACAAAAATCAAATGCGCCTGCGGCAATCAAATTGACGTTGGCTCAACAAAAAAAGATATCAAAGTGGAAATTTGTTCCGATTGCCATCCTTTTTTCACCGGTAAGCAGAAACTGGTTGATACTGCCGGTCGAATTGAACGTTTCCGCAAAAAATACGCTAAATTTGGGTAAAAATAACATACACTTAAATATTGTTCCGGTATAGCGGTTCAATTTCAAGCTGCCGCACCAAAGGGGGCAGCTTGTCTGTTTTAGTATAACTGCTGAGCCGATAATGTGCAGTCTGCGGATTGTTGCAAAGAGTTAGATTGAGCATGTTAAACAAACTAAAAGGTATTGAAGAGCGTTATGTAAAGTTGGAAGGATTGCTAAGCGATCCAAAAACTTTACAGGATCGTACAGCCTACCAGAAATACGCTCGCGAACACTCAGAGTTAAGCGAAGTCGTTCGAACGATGAGAAATTATCAGGCAGTTGATGCTGAATTGGATGAAAGCATAGAATTGCTTAAGGACAGTGATCCTGAAATAAAGGACCTTGCCAAGGAAGAGGTTGATCGGTTAAGTGCTGAAAAAGAAAAGCTGTCTGATGAACTTAAGCTTTTGCTTGTCCCCAAGGACCCCCTGGATGAAAAAAACGTTTTGCTTGAGATTCGAGCCGGGACTGGGGGTGATGAAGCCGGACTTTTTGCAACCGACCTGTATAAGATGTATAGCCGATACGCGGAAGAGCGTAATTGGAAAATTGATGTCATGGATCACCATTCCACTGGAGTAGGTGGTCTCAAAGAAATCATTGCATTGGTAAAAGGCAAGGGCGCGTATAGCAGGATGAAGTTTGAAAGCGGAACACACAGGGTCCAGCGTGTTCCGGCAACTGAAACCCAGGGGCGCATACACACATCGGCTGTTACTGTCGCTGTTTTACCTGAGGCCGAGGACGTTGAAGTGGAAGTTGATCCAAATGATTTGCGAATAGATGTATTCCGGTCTGCAGGACCTGGTGGACAGTCGGTTAATACAACGGATTCCGCCGTAAGGATAACACATCTGCCTTCGGGTTTGGTTGTTAGCTGCCAAGACGAAAAATCCCAGCACAAAAACAAAGCCAAAGCAATGAAGGTTTTGCGGGCAAGACTTTTGGATAAGATCACTAAGGAACAAAACGCCAAACGATCCGAGGAACGTAAAAGCCAGGTTGGCAGTGGTGATCGCAGTGAGCGGATACGTACGTATAATTTCCCTCAGGGCAGAGTGACGGATCATCGCATTGGTTTAACCCTATATCGGCTGGAAAATATTCTACAAGGCGATATTGATGAAATTATTGATGCTCTGATTACACACCACCAAAGTCAGGCGCTTCAAAATGCGGATGCATGAGAAAGGTGTTAAGCCCGTTTGGACTGTCATGGAAACCCTTCACTGGACGGTGGACTATTTTTCAAACCATAAGATTGAAAATCCCAGGGCTTCAGCCGAAATATTACTTGCACATGCTTTAGGGCTTAACCGCATTGATCTTTATCTAAGGCATGATCAGCCTTTGCAACAAGGCGAATTGAAAATTTTTCGGGATTTTATTAAGCGCCGTTTGAAAAGTGAGCCGGTTGGCTACATTGTTGGGCATAAAGAATTCTGGTCTCTTGATTTTCATATTAACAAATCAGTGCTGATTCCGCGTCCTGAAACCGAATGTCTCGTTGAGTCCGCGCTAAAATATATTAGGACGGAAAAACGGCTGGCGGCTCCAAGGGTGTTGGAGTTGGGCACAGGCTCCGGTGCTATTAGTATCTCCATTGCATCTGAATGCCCCCAAGGCCGGTACTGGGCCTCGGATATTTCCATAGACGCTATAACCGTCGCCCGGGCAAACGCTCACCGCCTTTTAGAAAAAGAAACTGTTGGATTTTTTCTCGGGCATTGGTTTGAAGCCATTGGTACAGATCAGAAATTTGATCTGATTATCTCAAATCCACCATACATTCCAACATTTGAAATTCCAAAATTAGATCAAGATGTTAAGGGTTATGAGCCGTTGTTGGCTCTTGACGGCGGACAAAATGGACTTGAACATATTGCACATATTATCGAGTCCGCATATGGTTTTTTGGAAAAAAACGGAATACTTATGTTTGAAATCGGTTACGATCAGCGAGAGGCGGTTGCACGGATCGGAAGAGATTGTGGCGTTTATTCTGAAATTATGTTTTCAACTGATTATTACGGACATGATCGTATCGCTATATTCGTTATGGGGTGAGGTAAATAATTATTGCAGATTAGCAGTGAATTTGTTACGAAACCCTGATTTAAATTTACACGCTGGTGGACTCGGCTTCTGGTGCTTTCAATTGAAAGTGGAGGCCGGGGGGGAAGCTGGCGCAAGAAAAACCAAGAATAAGGAGATTTTAGAATGGCCTATGTTACAATGAAAGAGCTTTTGGAAGCAGGTGTTCATTTCGGACATCAAACTAAGCGTTGGAATCCTAAGATGAAGCCGTACATTTTCGGTGCACGCAATGGTATCTATATAATCGATCTTCAAAAAACCGTTCGCATGTTTAAATCAGCTTACGACTTTATTGTTGATACAGTTGCCGGCGGAAAACCAGTGCTTTTTGTAGGAACTAAAAAGCAGGCCAGGGAATCCATCTATGAGGAAGCCAATCGAAGCGAAATGTTTTATGTTCATAATCGCTGGCTTGGAGGAATGCTGACAAATTTTCAAACCATCAAAAAGAGCATTGACCGGCTAAATTATTTGAATACGATTGAAAATGATGGGTCGATCAACCTGTTTCCCAAAAAAGAGCGGCTCAAATTGGGAAAAGAGCGTGAAAAACTGGATAACACCCTTGGCGGGATTCAAAACATGGGTAAGCTTCCCGGAGCTTTATTTATCGTTGATCCAAAGAATGAATCAATAGCTGTAAGGGAAGGCCGCCGGCTTGGAATTCCAATTGTCGCTATTGTTGATACCAATTGCGATCCGGACGAAATTGACTATGCCATTCCGGGTAACGATGATGCCATTCGCGCTATTCGTCTGGTTTCCTCCCGCATTGCGGAAGCCTGTATGGAGGGAAAGAATCGTCTTGATGAAAAGAAACAGGCAGAAACGGATAAACAATCTGAAGAACCTTCTGAAATAGAAACTGCAGCAGCAAGCTTGAAACCTGGTGAAAGAAAAATTATATCCGACGGAAGCCAGGGACCTATCGTTGAAATTATACGAAAAACCGGCGAAGAGGATGGAAATAGCGAAGTTCCTGGCGCACAGGGACAGGAACTAAACAACGAAGTTAAAAGCTCTGGAGCAGAATAATTCAGGAGAAAAGATATGACACAGATTAGCGCAATAATGGTAAAAGAGCTCCGTGAAAAATCCGGGGCAGGTATTATGGATTGCAAGGAAGCTTTGGCGGCTTGTGAAGGTGATATGGAAAAGGCGGTCGATTTTTTGCGTAAAAAAGGATTGGCAACAGCCGCTAAGCGTGCCGGAAGAGCTACTACCGAAGGCATAATTCAATCCTATATTCACATGGGTGGCAAAATAGGTGTTATGGTTGAAGTGAACTGTGAAACTGATTTTGTAGCCAAAACTCCTGATTTTATTGAATTTGCTAAAAATATCGCCATGCACATAGCCGCTGTTAATCCGGTGAGCATTTCTCCGGAAAATGTGCCGGAAGCAGTAGTTGAACGTGAGAGGGAAATTTACCGCGCACAGGCAGTTGAAACCGGAAAGCCCGAAAAAATGTTAGATAAAATCGTAGATGGCAAATTAAGCAAATTTTATAAGGAAAATTGCTTGATGAACCAGGTCTATGTACGCGAACCCGATAAAACCATATCAGATTACCTGAATGAGGTTATCGCAAAAACAGGCGAAAAGATTCAAATTAAGCGATTTTCCCGGTTTCAGGCAGGAACGGAGTAAGAACTTTGAATAGCCCAAAATATAAACGTATTTTGCTTAAACTCAGCGGCGAAGCCCTGATGGGTGATCAGAAGTTTGGAATCAGTCAGGAGATGCTTGATTATGTAGCCAAAGAGGTTAAAGCTACTCATGATTTGGGCGTAGAAATAGCCATTGTCGTAGGAGGCGGAAATATCTTCAGGGGTGTTAAAGCCACCTCCTTCGGCATGGAACGAACCGCTGCGGACCACATGGGGATGCTGGCTACATTGATAAACAGCATCGCCTTGCAGGATGCTTTGGAAAAAAACGGGATGCAGACACGTGTGCAAACCGCGATATCCATGCATGAAGTAGCTGAACCATATATTCTGCGGCGTGCATTGCGGCATCTTGAAAAAAGAAGGATTGTTATTTTTGCGGCTGGAACGGGAAATCCTTATTTTACAACAGATACTGCCGCTGTATTGAGAGGTCAGGAGGTTCATGCGCAAATCCTTCTAAAAGCTACAAAGGTAGACGGCGTATTTTCAGAAGATCCTGAAGTCAATTGCGAAGCAAAGTTCATTAAATCGGTCAGCTATATGAAAGTACTTGAACGGCAGTTGAAAATAATGGATATGACCGCCATATCCCTGGCGATGGATAATAAATTGCCATTAGTCATCTTTAATCTGAAGAAAGCAGGTAACGTTCTTAAAGTGGTCTGTGGCGAGCAGGTTGGAACTAAAATTTCAACTGAATAAATTTCACTGTTATTTGTATAGTTTTTTTCGTCAAATCTGATGACAATAGTCCCGGGGACCTTCACTACCAGTATTCATTTTCAATAATGAGGTGATATAATGATAGAAGAAACCTATCAAGAGACAAGAGAGAGGATGGACAAGACGATAGTCGCACTGGAAGGTGAGCTTAAGCGCATTCGAACAGGGCGTGCGTCTGCATCCTTGTTGGATGGTATCAGGGCTGATTACTACGGAACTTTGACGGCTTTAAATCAAATGGCCACCATTTCCGTTCCTGAAAGCCGTCTTATTACAATACAGCCTTGGGACGCTACTGCAATTAAAGAAATTGAAAAAGCAATACTAAAGTCTGATCTCGGGTTAACACCGTCAAATGACGGGAAGCTGATCCGAATTGCCATACCGCCGCTTTCAGAGCAGCGGCGAAAAGAGCTGGTTAAAGTAGTTCATAAATTGTGTGAAGAACATAAAGTCGCTATTCGCAATATTCGCCGCGATTCAAATGAATTGATTAAAGGTTTTAAAAAAGATGGAGAAGTTTCTGAAGACGATGCATTTAAAGCACAAGATCAAGTTCAAAAGATAACAAACGAGCATATAGAAAAGATCGAGGGGATATATAAAGGAAAAGAGAAAGAGATTCTTGAGTTTTAATAACAATAAACAACATGGGTTAGACCCGGCATTAATCCCGCGGCATGTTGCAATTATTATGGACGGAAATGGCAGATGGGCCAAAAAACGGGCATTAAATCGTATCCGGGGGCACGAAAAAGGGCTTGAGGCAGTACGCGCGATTGTGCGTGTATGCAGGGAGTTAAAAATTTTAGTTTTAACCTTATATGCCTTTTCAACTGAAAATTGGCAAAGGCCGGCGGCTGAGATAGCCGGACTAATGAGGCTTTTGAAAAAATTTTTAGTTCAGGAGAGGGCGGAACTTGTCGAGAGCAATATCCGTTTGTCCGTTATCGGACAACCGGACCGTCTGCCTGACAATGTTCAGAAGGCTCTTAGGCAGACCATGGATGCTACGGCGCAAAATGACGGTTCGATTTTGAACCTAGCATTGAGTTATGGGGGTCGAACCGAAATTGTGGAAATGGTTCGGTCCGTTGCCGGAAAAGTTGCCCACGGTAAGATTAGAACCCAAGATATCAATGAGGCGCTTGTTGAATCACACCTTTATACCAAAGGGATTCCGGAACTCGATTTATTGATTCGAACCAGTGGCGAAATGCGTATTAGCAATTTTTTACTTTGGCAATTAGCCTATGCAGAAATTTTTGTTACGCCAACACTCTGGCCGGATTTTTCTGCGGATGAATTTATAGATATTCTAAAACAGTTTCAGCTCAGAGATCGAAGGTTTGGCAAAGTTCTGCCTTAAAAAAATGCAGATTAACTCTAAAGATCCTGGAAGTTGCAAATTATACAATTTTTGTTTCATTGAATCGTTTCCTCGTGCATTGAAAACGAATTCAGATTCGTTGCAATAATTGATGATTTGCAGCTTGCATGAGCTTGAAGAAAATACGATGATCAACTTTTTGATTCGGATATGAAAAAGGCTCCCATGCATTGGAAACGCTGGTTGACAGCTCTTGTCCTGATACCACTGCTTATTTTTTTAGTTTTTAAAGGCGGTCCGGTCTTATTTGCAATATTTTTAATTTTAATCAGTACAATCTGTTTGTTTGAATACTTCAGAATTGTTTACCAGGATCACAACCCTGTTGTGCCCGGGTACTATTTACTATGGGCATACTTTACTGGGGCGGTATTAATTTCAACGGCAGCGTATGGCTCATTGACTGGGTTTATTACCATTTTTGCCATTACCGTATTGGGAACCGCCTTTTTTTCCCTGCTGCGTTTTAAAGTAAATCAGGATGCGCCGATTGTTGCAATCAAACAGGTATTTGGCGTTGTCTATATCCCTTTTCTGCTTTCTTTTGCTATTCTGATACATGGTGGGCGCAATGGGCCTTTGTGGATATTTTTTGTTATTTGGGTTGTAGCATGGGGGGATACCGGCGCTCTTTATACAGGTACATATTTTGGCCGTCATAAACTTTACCCTGCAGTGAGTCCTAAAAAAACCATTGAGGGCGCAATAGGCGGGCTAATCTCAAATGCAGGTTTTGGACTGTTATTTAAGTATCTTTTTTTTAACCAATTATCTGTGCCGGTTTGTGTTTTTTTTGCTTTGACCGTTGGCATTGCGGGTCAATTAGGTGATTTGTTCGAGTCCGAATTCAAAAGGGCATCAGGGATCAAGGATTCCGGCCGGATTCTCCCAGGCCATGGGGGATTTCTTGATCGAATTGACGCTTTGCTTTTCGCAGCCCCTGTTGCATATCTACTAAAGGAATTTATTATATAATGAAATCTTTAGCCGTTTTAGGATCTACCGGTTCCATTGGGCAAAACACGTTAAAGATAGCGGAAAAGTTTCCTGAAAAATTTAATATTAAAGTTCTTACCGCAAAAGAAAATATAGACCTTCTCGCAAGGCAAATTTTGACCTTCAGACCTGAAATGGCGGCAGTTTATGGCCAACAGACAGCGCAACGGTTAAAAGAACGCTTGCCAAGCGATATAAAGACACAAATTTTATACGGTCCGCAAGGATACCAGACTGCGGCGAAGTGGGATGGTGTAGAGATGGTTGTCTGCGCCATGGTTGGCGCAGCGGGATTAAAACCTACGCTTGCAGCCATAGAATCAGGTAAAGACATCGCTTTGGCCAACAAAGAAACATTAGTAATGGCCGGAAATATCGTTATTGAATCCGTTTTGCGAAATAATGTAAATTTGTTACCTATTGATAGTGAACACAGTGCTATTTTTCAATGCTTGCAGGGAAACCAAAAAAATGATGTATCAAAGATTATTTTAACTGCTTCGGGCGGTCCTTTTCGCGAAACTCCAAAAGAAGCGTTTGCAACAATCCGGGCATCCCAGGCGCTAAAACACCCGAATTGGCAAATGGGAGCCAAAATATCCATCGATTCAGCTACTCTAATGAATAAGGGGTTAGAGGTTATTGAGGCTAAATGGCTGTTTGGATTGGATATTGATCAAATCCAGGTTGTGGTTCATCCTCAAAGCATCGTTCACTCCATGGTTGCTTATTGTGACGGATCGGTCATCGCTCAATTGGGTGTTCCGGATATGACGGGAGCTATCGCTTATGCATTATCTTACCCGAACCGGCTTGCCCTGGATCAGCCTTTGCCGGATTTGCCGAATATACATGCATTGACTTTTGATTTGCCGGACCTGGACAGATTTCCTTGTTTGAAACTGGCCTTTGAAGCATGTAAAACCGGAGGCACCCTTGCTGCGGTAATGAATGCCGCTAACGAAATAGCAGTTGATGCTTTTTTGAATGCAAGGTTGCCTTTTACAGATATTTATAAAATAATTGAGCACACCATGGCTGCTCATGATGTAAAGGCGGCAAAGACGTTGGAAGAAATACTTGAAGCAGATGATTGGTCAAGGCGTATGGCAGTCAGCCGGATTGGCTCATAATGACAAAAACAATTAAATCAGTCCTGAATAAAAAAATATGAATAGCTTTCTACTTTTTATCATCGTATTGGGTGTGCTTATTACTTTTCATGAGCTAGGCCATTTTTTAATTGCCCGTCTTTGTGGGGTTGGGGTAGAACGCTTTTCCATTGGATTCGGGCCTCGAATTTTTGGGAAAACTGTAGGGCGTACAGACTACAGGCTTTCATTGGTTCCATTGGGCGGGTATGTAAAAATGGTTGGTGATGATCCTGAAGCACCCCTGGAGCCAAAAGACAAACCATTTTCCTTCAATCACAAGAGCGTTACCAGGCGCAGCCTGATCGTATTTGCCGGTCCTTTTTTCAATTTTTTGCTGGCGATCCTTATTTATTTTTTAGTTTATTATTTCTCCGGTATTACAACGTTAAGGCCCGTTATACGGAATGTGGAAGACGGCAGTCCCGCTATGGAAGCCGGGTTGAAATATGCAGATGTGATTTCCGGGATAAATGGGAAAAAAATCGGGCATTGGAATGATATCAGAAATATTTTGGATAAAAATCAGGGAGAAGCGCTTTCAATTAATGTGGTTCGGGATCAGTCCACTTTTCAGGTCGAAGTAAAACCTAAACTGGTTCATATCCAAATTCCTTATTTAGATGAGATTAGCAAATACGATATCGGCATTGAGCCTTTTCTGAAACGCGGGGCGGTTATCAGCGCCATAGTTAAGGATTCGCCTGCTGCAAAAGCGAAACTGCAATCCGGCGACCAAATTGTTTCCATCGACGGTAAAAACATTGACCGTTGGGAAACCATGCAGAAAATCGTTTCAGGCTCCAAAGGTGAAACACAGATTTTTGAAATTTTACGCGATGGGAAGACGGTTACAGTGCCGATCACTCCTGCACCGATCCAAGAGCGTGATATTATTGGCGTTAAGAAAACGATTTACCGCATTGGAATTATCAGCTCTCAAAATATTTCGCTTAAAGAAGACGAAATTAAGATCAAAATCGGCTTTTTTCAGTCAATAGGAAAGGGTTTTGAGGAATCCTGGTATATTACAAAGTATACCGGTATTATTTTTGTAAGGCTGATTCAGGGCAAAATGCCTAAAGAAGCCATTGGAGGGCCGATTCGTATCGCCCAAATGGCCAGCAAGGAAGCAGCCGAAGGCTTGAACCGGCTTCTGAGATTTATCGCTATGGTCAGTGTCAGTCTCGCGGTTTTTAATCTTGTTCCCATCCCGGTGTTAGATGGCGGGCATTTGTTATTTTTTGCCATAGAGGCGGTTCAAAGAAAGCCCGTTAGTCTTAGAACTCGTGAAATGGCACAACAAGTCGGCGTTTTTATATTAATCTTGTTATTTATCTTTATTATCTATAATGACATCAGGGTAGCATGGTTTTAGGGGCTTGGAAGTGGCATATTTTCCAGTTTTGCCTGTTTTTGAATCTATTTTCCTCTGTTGCGTCGATCAGTACAGACAATGAGTATGGATATGTTGACGCACCGTGAAAACAATTCCAAATACAGCGCAAAAAGGGTGATTTGCAATTGCCCGGACCTGTAGGTATTTTTATCTGATTGTGTTTCCCTTTACTTTGGAATGGTTGCTATGCCCGTTAGAATTGAAATTACTCAAAAACCGGAACTCTTGGATGCCGAAGGCGAGGCTTTACGTAAAAAAGCGTTTGACTACTTTGGGATTCAAACACAGAGCATTAGAACGATAAATATTCTTACCATTGATGCTCAACTCAATGCCGATGAAATCGAAAGGGCGAGAACCGAAATTTTTACAAATCCGGTCTCGCAAGTATCGTCTCTAAAACCTTTGCCATTAGAGTTTGATTGGACCATATGGATTGGTTACCGCCCCGGAGTACGCGATAATGCCGGGGCTACGGCCATTGAGGCGATGCAGGATTTGTTTGGCGCCGCACTCTCTGTTGATGCCGCCGCATATACTTCCAAGCGGTATTGCTTAAAAGGCACAAATTTAAATCGCCGGAAAGTTGAAAAAATTGCATCGGAACTGTTGGCTAACGATATTATTCAACAGTGGAAGATTTTTAGCATCCGCGACTGGAATACGGAACAAGGGATTGGCTTTATTCTCCCAAAAGTGAGTTTAGATCATCAGCCGACGGTAACGACCATTGGTATTGATTCCGATGAAACGTTGCGGCAATTGAGCAATGAACGCAATTTAGCTCTTAATCCAAAAGATATACCGGTTATCAGGGACTATTTTTTAGATAAGGCTGTTCAAAAGCAGCGCTCTTTGGAAGGGCTTGTTGATCCCACTGATGTTGAGCTTGAATATATCTCCCAGGCGAGAAGTGATCATTGTAACCACAATACGTTCCAAGGCTTATTTCATTATCAGGATTACTGCACCGGTGAAAACCGGAAAATCGATAACTTATTTAAAACCTGCATCAAGGAGCCGACACTTGAGCTGCAAAAGCGAAAAAATTGGGTAATTTCGGTATTATGGGATAATGCCGGTGTCGGGCGGTTTGATGATGATCATTATTATGTAATTACAGGTGAAACCCACAATTCTCCGTCAAATATGGAAGCTTATGGCGGAGCAATTACCGGCATTGTTGGTATCTACAGAGATCCCATGGGAACAGGAAAAGGTTCCCGATTAATCATGGGTGGTTACGGCTTTTGTGCCGGCATGCGTGATTATCAAGGAGACCTCAAACCCCGTCTTCATCCCAAACGTTTATTGGACGGCGTCATTGAAGGTGTGCGCGACGGAGGCAACAAAAGCGGTGTTCCCACACCTTTCGGTCAGGTACTGTTCCATCCCGGATATATGGGCAAATGTTTGGTTTTTGTATCTGCCTTGGGATTGATGCCGTCACGTGTCAAAGGAGAACCTTCCGAACAAAAAAACATACTTGCAGGCGATCTGGTGATTATGGCCGGTGGAAGAGTGGGCAAAGACGGGATTCATGGGGTAACCGCTTCATCAGAAATATTTTCAGAGCATACCCCGGCCGGACATGTGCAGATCGGTGATCCATATACACAGAAAAAGATGCAGGATTTTCTTTTGGAAGCCCGCGACCAGGCATTGATTCGTTTTATAACGGATAACGGCGGCGGGGGGCTATCGAGTTCGGTCGGTGAGAGCGCGTTGTTTTCCAACGGTTGCGAGATTGATCTGGACAAAGTGCCCCTTAAATATGAAGGCCTTGATCAGTGGGAAATATGGGTGTCCGAATCCCAGGAACGGATGACGATCGCCATTGATCCTGAAAACCGTGAGCCGTTTTTTCAACTGGCCGCCAAGCATGCCGTTGAATGTACTATCATCGGGCGGTATACGGATACGGGTAAGCTGCACATTAAATATAATGGAACTACCTGCGCGTTTGTCGACCTTGATTTGTTGACGAAGGGATTTGCGCAATGGGAATTTGATGCTGTCTGGAAATCTCCCGAAGATCGAGGACTTATTGAACCGGTCCTGCTTCCGGTAAGAGAGTGCAACAAGCATTTGCTTGATATGCTTTCCCGTCCCAATATCTGTTCGAAAAACTGGATTGCCAGGCAATACGATCATGAGGTCCAGGGTACAAGCGTGATCAAGCCGCTTATTGGAAAAGACAGGGATATAGCAAGCGATGCCGCAGTGATACGTCCGGTTCTCGAGTCTAACCGCGGGTTGGCTTTTGCCCAGTCATTGCTACCGTTTTATTCTCAGATCGACGCTTATCATATGACTACCTGTACCATTGATGAAGCTGTTCGGCGTTTAATTGCAGTAGGTGGCGATCCCGGGCATATCGGCGGCGTGGATAATTTTTGCTGGCCGAATATCCAATTTGATCCTGTTGACAATCCGGATGGCAAATTCAAGGCCGCACAATTGGTCCGCTCTTGCGAAGCGTTGCGTGATATGTGCCTGGCATATGAGATCCCGTTGCTATCCGGTAAAGACAGTATGTATGTGGACGGCCATCTGCCCGGTCGGTATGGAGAGGTTCATAAGATTTCAGCTTTGGAAACGCTTCAGTTTTCAACTACCAGCGTTATTTCCGATGTGAAGAGTTGTGTGACGCTGGATGCTAAGATGCCCGGTGATTTGGTATACATTTTGGGGGCTACCGCTAACGAGCTTGGTGGCTCGGAATATTACGATATGTTTGGTTACATTGGCTGTAATGTCCCGCAGGTAAAGCCTTCACAATTTTTGACATTGTACCGGGCGTTGTTCAAAGCGATCAATCAAGACTTGATTGCTTCCGCCCATGGCATATACAGGGGCGGGTTAGGTGTTCATCTTGCTCAAGTGGCAATGGCCGGAGGGCTTGGTCTGAGTATTAATCTGGAATCAGTACCAGTGGAAGGTGGGGATGAGCTCAGGGAAGACAAACTTCTCTATTCCGAATCCGCGGGAAGATTCATTGTTACCGTAGATTCCAATCAGCGCCGTTCATTTGAAAAACATTTTGACCGGATGCCTATGGCGTGTATCGGGCAAGTGACATCCACGGACCGTTTTACGGTAAATGGTTTGAATAGTACTACAATTATTGACTTATCCGTGCCGGAGTTGAAAAATGCCTGGCACGGCCCATTTGGTGATATGGTATGAAAAGCATCAATGCTCTTGTGTTAAGTGGCTATGGACTCAATTGTGATTATGAAACCTCCTATGCATTTGAATTGGCAGGTGCAAGAGCCCAGCGGGTTCATATAAATGAGCTGATTAGCGGATCTGTTTCATTGGATGACTACCATATTATGGCCTTTGGCGGTGGTTTCGGCTGGGGCGATGATCATGGGGCCGGAGTTTTGCAGGCAGTTCGAATGAAGAACAAAATCGGCTCTAAACTTTTGTCATTTGTTGAAAACGGAAAATTAATCATTGGAATTTGTAATGGATTTCAATGTCTTGTAAATATGGGACTGCTGCCGGCAATCAATGGGGATTACACTGAACGAGTGGTTGCGATTACCGGAAATGATTGTGCTACGTACAGGAATGACTGGGTGAATCTTACCGTTAACGAAGATTCTCCTTGTGTGTTTACCCGTGGGATCAGGCAGCTTGAAGTACCTGTGCGGCATGGGGAAGGCAAGTTTTATACGGATAAAGAAACATTAAACCAACTGATGAAAAACCAGCAAATCGTCTTACAATATGCCATGCCGGACGCAAAACCGGCTAATGGCGCTTTTCCATTCAATCCAAACGGCTCTATTGTCGATATAGCCGGAATTTGTGATCCAAGTGGCCGTATTTTCGGACTTATGCCGCATCCGGAAGCCTACAATCACTGGACAAACCACCCGGATTGGACCATGTGGAAAGAGAAAGCAAAGCGCGGCCAAACGCACTTTGCTAAAAACGGTTTGACGCCGGGGGTTCAGGTTTTTCAAAATGCAGTGAACTATTTAAAGGGGAAGTATAAAAAATAAAATAGTAAAAAGTAAAATTCAGTTCTATTATGTTATTTACGATGAAAGCCGGAATCCAAGGCTGCTATCATGTTGTGGGCTCCGGAATTTGCCGCAATGACATAATATAATTTTATATTTTTTACGGGATCAAAACCGGTAGTTTTACACTTTTCCTGTTCCTGTTAATAAAAATATTATAACTATCTGCAGGTTTAGAATTGCGTTGCTATCCTGTTGTTTTCGTTATTATCAAATAGTTCATCACTGTGTTGACAAGGACTGAAAATGACATGCGATATGGTTTTACTTTGATTGAACTGATCATTGTTTTAGCGATCCTATCTTCCACCATCATTGCCGTTGCTCCAATTGTGCACTGGATGCGGCATCAAGGCGTTTCACATGC
Source organism: Desulfobacteraceae bacterium (assembly GCA_024230435.1). Classification (GTDB taxonomy): domain Bacteria; phylum Desulfobacterota; class Desulfobacteria; order Desulfobacterales; family Desulfosarcinaceae; genus UBA2230. Next base: position 19,602 of record JAAERL010000074.1, on the reverse strand, counting down.
GGTAGAGCATCTTCGGGGAGAACTTCAATTAGCCCGCCTGATGGCCATTAAAAAAAAGCAGCGCTGTGAAATAAAAATAAACTCGCCCACTCAAAATCATTATATCAATACGTTGTCACAACACTCGGTAAGCTTAGACCTGTATCGCGGCAATGTCCGTTTTTTGCAAACAGGACCGGACGGGAAAGAAAGCACTTCGGGCATTGCTTTTAACAGTCAGGGAATGATGCCGACTGTAAAGGCTGCCAACATTTATTTGTCCAATCAAAACGGCAATCCCGTCTACCGGATTTATGTTATGGGCGCCGGTGGGATTTCAGTACAACGATGGGCCGGTAAGGATTGGATGTGATGATAGATCAAAGGCATGGCTTTACCCTTATAGAGGTGATGTTCGCCCTGTGTATTTGTATAAGCATTGCATTTTTGGGTTATAAAACATACACAACGCAAACTGAAAAATATCGAAATCAAAGACTCATAATCAGTAGCCGCCAAAACCTTCGGGGCGCAATGACTATATTGGAGCAACAAATTCGGATGGCCGGCTATGATCCGCACAACAGTGGAAAATTCGGAATCACTGATGTGCGCCACTATGATCTTGTTAAAACAAATTTAAATGACTCCGGACAACCGGCGCTATCCTTTACACTAGATGTGGATGAGGATGGTGTTTATAATAATGAAGAGAACAGAAGGCCAAATGAATTATTCAAGTTTCGAATTCGTAAAAATAAGAGTTACGGGCGAATTTGCTTGACATGGGACAAGGGCCAGGGCGGCTTCCCAATTGCGGAAAATATTCACGGCCTTGGATTTGCTTATGCCATTGACGAAGACAAGGACGGCTTTGCAGATACCTGGGCCGGTGGAGAGCATCTGATTTGGGCGGTGGATACTGATAATGACAATTTGTTGGATACAAATATCGATACAAACAATGATGGAAAAATAAATGAAAACGATGATGTGAACAAAGATAAGAATATTACGGCTGTAGATGGAGGCGAGCTTGAAAGGCAAGTTTCGCCCAATTGCATCAAATATGTCCGCGTGTGGTTTTTGTCCGTTACATCGCAGCCGGAAAAGGGTGAACGCCAGAATCGCCGGCTTGTTGTAGGGCAGCATCTTTATGATTCCAATCAGGGGAGCTTGCGGCGCGAAGTACTGGAAACCACCATTGCCTGCCGGAACCTTTAGGATCTTGGAAATGGATTGCAGATACAATTTAAATGAAACTGGTTTGACTCTTTTAGAGGCCGTTATTGCCATGCTGGTTTTCTCAGTTGGGATTTTATCGGTCTTGGTTATGCAAGATATAAGTGCCCTTGCAATAACCGGGGCCCATAAAAAGATGAAAAACAGCATTTCAGCCGGTGTTTTTTTAGAATCGCTGTATAACTTGCCATTCGATGATGTACGGTTGGAAGATATTGACGAAAAGTTTAACCCTGAAAAACCGGACCATGGTCCGGTTCCCGTTCAAAATAACAGCAACGCTACTATTGAATGGGAAGTTCAGGACAACTATTCTATAGAAAATAGTAAACTTATCAGAGTTGTGATTCGCTGGTGTGATCGTGGAAATGTGGAGAAAAAAATGACATATAATTTTATGAAAGTAAAGAGCTGATGAATAATTCCAAAACTAATCTCATTCAAAATGAAAAAGGCTCTGTGCTCTTAAGTTGCGTACTTGTTTTAATGGCGGTTACAATACTTGGCGTTATGAGCATACAAATGGGTGTGATAGAAATGAAAATTTGCGCCAACGAAAATGAAATTAGAAAGGCCTTTTATTTGGCCGAAAGCGCTGCTGCCGAAGGCGTTGGGCGCACGGCTGAAGCAGATCCTATTGACTTGATAGATGCTTGCCCGGTTTGGTTCCATTCAAAAAAACAAATTTCGGAAGAGAAACTCAATTTTCGAATCCCCGCACATTGGGATGTGGATGGTCATGGGCAAGACAACTGTATAAAAGGCGCCATAGGAGAGGATACTTACATCGCCGCCTCAGAATTGCGCATTGCCAGTGGCGCTTCACTTGTTATGACAGAATCAAGGCTGCATATTAATGTCATATACGGCCTGTGTAAAAAGTATGGTACGCAAAACATTATAGAAATTGGTTACGCCATGAGATACTGAGGAATGAGGGATGAATTTGCGAAGTGGTAAAAAGTTAATCAAAAATCAAACTGTTAGGGCGTATTGGTGCGCAATGGTGTGTTTGTTATGTGTGGCTGTTGTCGCCGGAAAGGCCAAAGCTATCGATATTAGCGATACGCCTCTTGCTATTGAAGTAAAATCGGCGCCGGCCAACGTGATGATCATAATAGACAATTGTGCAAGTATGAAAACAGAGTTGATAACTCCGGAACCCGATGGGTTGTTTTTAAGTCATGATGATCTTTTTAACGTTAAGGGCTGCATAAATACTAGTGCTCGTCACTGTGACAAAGGCAAGTATTTAAATCAAGACAAGCGGTTGTTGTGGAAATCGCAATGGTGCGGATATAACCGTCTCTATTACAACTGCAGACAAAACTACCAGCCTTGGCCCTCATCTGAAAAATACACGTTCAGTAATGCAGATTTAAACCTGCCATTTTCAAACCCTATGGCCTCGGCGGCCACTGACCCCAAGGTTCCGATGGCCGGTTTGTTTTTTGATCTGTCTGACGAGAACGGCCCACTTTTTATTACCAATGCTCATTATTTCACGCTTGCAGATAAAAACGGAAATGGCCGTAAAGACCGGGGTGAGAGCATTTACCTGGTAACATGGGTTGCCCAAAATCCGAACTCAATGGTTGATCTTGGCGCAACGCTAAACTCCTGCCGAAGGAGATTTTACCGGTTTAATGATAATGGCGACGGATATGTGCAGAAAAATGAATTGGTGCTTGTGCATGATGAAGAAGAAAAAAATCTTGTCCGGCCCGGTATCTTTGATGAATTTAATCAGTTTGTCCGTTATAAAACAGATAAAGAAGATTTACAGAATTTTGCTAATTGGTTTACTTATTTTCGCAGCAAAGGAGCTGTTTTAAAAGGCGCCCTTGGCAAGATGATTCTTAATGCAAAAAATTTGAATATCGGGCTTTACGCCTTAAACTCCAGACCCCGCATCGAAGTGCTTTCATTGAACAAGTCCGAAACAGGCAAAGCAAATTCAGAGCGTTTAATGAATGCTGTTTACGCAATGCCATTTAAAGGAGCCAGAGCCTTAAGATCAGCACTTTATCAGGCCGGACGGTATTTTGAAGAAAAAACAGCGAGTAAACTTGGAATTTCTCCGTTTTTAAAAAATGAACAAGACGGTGCGTGTCAGAAAGCTTTTGCGGTTATTTTTTCTGGTGGCCACTGGGATGATCAATTTATAGGTGCCGGTAATGCCGACGGGGATAATAAAAAACCTTTTGCCGATACTTGGAGCAACACCCTTGCCGATATTTCCATGCATTTTTATGAAACGGATCTGGCTCCGTCCCTGGCAGATGGTGTGCCCGTCATCGGGTGTGACGATGCAGCACACCAGCATATGGTAACCCATACCGTATCATTCGGCGCAAAAGGAACGCTTCATTTAGATAACATCAAGGGGCAAGGGCGCTCAAAACAATCCATATCTGGCGGGCACTCGTGTTCTTTTAAGCCCGAAAGCTTTCCCGAATGGCCCGATCCTTCATCCAATCCAGGTGCAAGAATAGATGATTTGTGGCATGCGGCGGTCAACGGGAGGGGAATTTATTTCAATGTTGATGATGCCAGCGAATTGACTGAAGCCGCCATGAATATTCTATCAAATGTGCAAAAGGCTGCGCATTTATCCGATGATGTGATCATTGGTCAATCTACCATCGATGTAGGCAACGCGATGATATATCAAGCGCAATATTCCAAAAGGGATTGGAGTGGCGATTTACTGGCTTATCAGCTTGTTATGGATGCTGAGGATTCAGCTTTCGCCCGTAGCAGCTCTCCGGTATGGCGTGCTTCAGATTTTTTGAGCAGCTCGAGTGGATTTGTGAAAAATCGATGTGTTATTACCTATGGAGGCTATTGGAATCAGCCCCAGGCGATTGCGTTCCAATACGATTGGCTTTCCGGTAAACAACGCATGGCTTTGGGCTCTGACCTGGAAGCGGGCTCCAGCGCTGATTCAAAAGCCCGAAATATACTAAACTATATCCGCGGAGAGGCATTTGATGATTTTCGCGGCCGATCCTCTATTCTTGGCGATATTGTGCATTCTGCACCGGTTATTGTTGGCAACACGGTTTATGCCGGCGCAAACGACGGCATGTTGCATGCTTTTAATGCCAGTACCGGTGTGGAAAGGTTTGCCTATGTGCCTAATTTGGTTTTTGATCGGCTAAAGCAATTGCCTCTTGATAGTTATCCTCAAAACCATCAGTTTTTTGTTGATGGCCCAGTAGTTGCCAGCGATGTCCTTGTGGGATCTAATCATCGTAAAACATATCTTACCGTCGGTTTAGGTAAAGGCGCAAAAGGGTACTCATGTTTATGTGTCCAAGAACGCCAACGGTCTGAAGGTGGTAATGGTTCTAGTCCCTACAAGATAACATTCAGTGTGGATCAATATACTGGGCAGGGGGACGAACATGATATCAGCGGTATTGTGAAATGGGAATATCCGCGCCCTGATACGGCCAATGACGGCATGGATAACGATCAGGACGGTTTGCTCGATGAGCCGGATGAATATGATCCTGACATTGGGTATTCTTACAGCAGCGCTTATATTGAGAACGCCAATTGCCCGAAAGGCAAATACGCACCGGTGGTGATATTCGGCAACGGTTACAACAGCGCATCAGGAGAAGCGGTTTTATACATCCTGGATGCCGAACAAGGAACGATCATTCGTAAAATTCATACCGGCGCCGGAGACGATAACGGTTTATCCACGCCAACCCTTATCGATGTAAACCTGGATTACCGGGTTGACTACGCATATGCCGGCGATTTACATGGTAATTTATGGAAATTCGATTTAACATCCACCGATCCGGCTAAATGGGGGGTGGCCTATGGTTCGGATATCTTTTCCTACGGTGTGATTGATGCCGCCCAAGGTGATATCCCGAAACCGGTTTTTCAAGCCATTGATCAGCCGATTACCTCCCGCCCGGATGTGACGCGCATGGACAGCCTGTGCGGATCGGACCTGAAGGGGTATATGGTCTTTTTCGGTACAGGAAAATATTTGGGGCAAAGCGATTTATCCGATATGCGGCAACAATCCCTTTATGGGATTTGGGATTATGGTGATGACAATAACCAATACCTTGGAAGCCTCACAGATCGAGAATCAGGTGAACTTACTTCAGGGTTGAAACTTGTTCCTCGCAAAATAATTTCCCAAACATCAGAAGATGGCAAAATGATTCGTCAGCTTGATGATCGTCCTATCATATATCGCATGTGCAAGGAAAATGAATCAGAATGCAATCCAGGTTTTCCTAACAAGGCCGGCTGGTTTCTGAATTTTCCCCCGTCTTTATCAACCGATTCGGAATATGGAGAACGCGTTATAGAAGATATGATTATCCGGGGTAAAAAAGTGATTGCAGTTTCCATGATTCCTCATAATTTATCATGTTCGGCCGACGGGTCATCATGGATTTATATTCTGGACGGATGCAGCGGGCGCATTGTCAGAGATAAAGATGATGAAAAAATTTTGCCTGAACAAATTGAACATTCACTGATTTACACATCCGGCATTGTAAAAAAACAGTTCTGGTCAACATCAGATTTTCTGCTGATTTGTGATTCTTCAGGCCGGCTCATAGAAAAAGAGTTTGAAGGTGAAAAATGGGGCATAGTATTTTGGCGTCAGAATTTCTAACAAGCGTAAATCTATCGGGATGGCAATGGTGACCGTTCTCGCGTTTTCAAAAAGCCTCAAACAGACTCTAAGGGCCAGTGAAGTTCCAAATATTATGGTTTAAACGAAATAGCCAATTCGCCCGGCATTTTTGTTGCGCTAAAAAATTATTGTTTTAATATCACCCGCATACCGCAGTTAAAGTTTTCATATGCTATGATTTCGGCCAAATATGTCCGTTTTATGATGAGCACTAACTGAAATTATTCAATTTTTTAAGAATTTTATTCCTAATTGACATATTCATAAGGTTGCTCTATAGTTACTTCTGTGAATGTGTCTTGTTATCAGATGGTTATATAGTAAATGGAATTCCTGTTGAATTCGGTACACCCTAAGTGACTTGTTTTAGAAAATAACCTCTTGAAATTGCAAGATGCCCTAAAAAGATACGGTGGGCGCAAACATGAGGCTTAATGATACTGGAAGGCCGGAAAATAAATATGGCCCATTGCTGCCCATCATTATTGAGGTGGTGCACCTTTTAGCTTTATTTTTATCTCATACGCGCAATGCAAAAACTGCACGTGCAAACCAGGTGTTGTTTGATCAGCTTTTAAGACATTTTAAGATTCTGACAAATTTATCAGATCATGCGGACAATTTGATAATCCGGCAAATTCCCGGCAGTAGTTCAATCCAAAGACCTCTATATTTAATCATTTTTGGCGATATCGTAATCAGTCCAGGCGAATTAGCCGCCAACCGGCTAAAGTTGCCCAAACATCTAATGCGTTCCCTTGAAAAAGCTTTTAACTGTTTTTTCGAGCAAGGCTTTGTTTCGATTTACCTTCGAATTGCCGAAATAAAGTCTAATAAGAAAGAACAATTGCGGTTAGCCCTTAATATTGCGGCCCGATATCAACAGGCTGTAGAGAATGCCGCATCAATCACATTTTACTATTTTGGAAGCTCGATAGCAGTTCCTCTCGTGAAAGATTGGGATGGCCAAGTTGATCCTAATTTGACCATCGTTGCGGGCCTCAATGGCTTATCTTCCATTAATATTCAAAAGCTTATTAAACAAGCTGATGCATACATCGCACTCAAATTCAATAAAGAGGATACGGTCCTGAAAAGCTTCGAAAGGTTTTTTCTCATTCGCAGTATTCGATCTCAGCTAATTCGTCCGTTGATTGAAATTAACAATATTACCTGGGAAACTATAGAACAAGACTATGATATACCCAAAGTGGATTTTCCGGTTTTTGAAAATCTGCCCATCCAAAAAAAATCGAAAGTACCGCCACCGCCACCATCATATGAACATACTGAAGAACCGATTATTCTGCCTACCACAGCAATTGTTTCTGCTAAGAACGTGCAGGATCGAGCTATGGATTCGGAAAATGAAATCTTGTTTTCCTATCTGTTCGAATTCATACAAAATAAAAAGTCTGATGTCATAAGATTGCAAGATGTCATTTTTATTAATGACTATGCAAATTTGGATATGGATGGACTGGTTCACAAAATACATGATTTTTCCAAATTGCTTTTAAGTTTTGAAAAAACGACATCAGACCAGGCTGTTTATGATGCAATACTAACATTTTTGTATAAAAAGCTGGAGTACGTTCCGGATAGATTGATTTTAAAGCTTGCCACCAAACGGCGGTCCCTTAGTATCATCGATGACGAAAAGACTATTATTGTTGGCCTCATTCATCCCAAAGTCATTGATCTTTTAACCTTAATGAAAGAGCGTCTATATACCGCAAAAAAAATAGATACTTTCAATGATTTGGGCTTAAAATTTTTTGATGTTCCTGTCGAACAATTAACCGAACAGTTTGGACTTCAGACTTCTGAAATTGAATTAATTCTTCAATTTTTGAAAAAGTGTTTTGATGCTTATGGAATTTTTGATCTTAAGGAGTTTAAACTCGGGCTTGATCACCTCGTCGCTTATGCCAGCACTATTATTGAAATGTTATGGTCCCACTTGGATAAGTCCTCAACCAAGGGTGATCGGCTTAATATTCTGGAGGCATACAGACTATTGACCCATCATACAGAAAACAACGGGCATGCTATAAGATTTATTTTGGCCGTTGTTTTTCAAAATCCATTTGAGATTAACTATAGCGATCGTAGCGGATTTTTACTGTGCAATATTTTAATGCATCACCAGGAAAAGCGGCTGGGAATGAACATCAACCGTACTTCAAACAAAATCCTGTATAAAAAATCAGGCATTGATAAGCAAGCCCAGCAGTATTGCTCATGGCGGCTGAAAACTGATAAAATGCGAATATTATCCAAGATCAGCGCCCTGCAAGATGCGATAAAACAAAGTATGAAGATAGATATCAATTCAGTTTCAAGCAATCTGGATGTATACTATTGCCTAAGCATGGAAAGAGAACTGATTATTTTTCTATCTCTTGTTGAGGGTCAAAATGCCGGTTTTATCATAAAAAAAATAGTGACCCATAATTTTGAGGTTATGGTTTCGGCTGCAGAACAAAAATTTGAGCAGCGCTGTGTCTCTAAGATGATCGAAAACATTTTATTAGCAATTTATGGGTTGGCGCGTACGGGAAATATAGACGATATTGATACCCTAAAAGCTTTCGAAATTAGGATTGTGTCTTTGAGAAAAATGGAAATGGATTACGCACATCATCTTTTATTGGCGGAAGTGATAAACAATATTGCTTTGGCTATTAAATCCATTAATATGCGTCAGTAATTTTATATTCAAAAAAACTGTCAGATGGTATCTGCCGGGAAAGCCGGCAAAATAAGTCATTTCGCTGGTGGAAAATTTGCGATGCGTCCACACAGCAGGTGCGGGTAAGGGATGTATGAATAAGAAACTCATCAATCCACTAAAGGATGAAACTATTTGTCAGGTTCTTGTTTCCAAAAAGATGTTATCGGTCGCGAGAGCAAAAGAAATTTTGAAAAAAAAAGAAGGATTGAAACAAAAATTAGAAAAGATTCGCGATAAAAAAACCGAAGGTTCCCAATTATCCGACCTGATAAACAATCCTATTACAATGGTCGATGTTATCTCATCTTTGAATTTAAGCCGCTTAGATAAATCTGCCTTAGTCTTAGATGAAGAAACCATTTATAAAACACTTTCCAAACATTGGGGCTTTCAATTTTATAAACTTGATCCCCTAAAATTAGATTTAAATATCGTTACGGCAACTATACCCCGCTCATTTGCGATGAAACATCTTGTTTTGCCCGTGGATGTTAAAGACGGCATGCTTACGGTCGCAACCCCGTACCCGTTTAATCTGGAGGTTATGGATGATATTTCCATGGCCAGCAAGATGCGGGTAAAAGTGGCTGTCAGTCCCAAGTCTGAAGTAATAAAGCTGATTAACGAGTTTTTTGGGTTTAAGCGTTCTATTGTGGCCGCGCAAGATCAATTTGCAGGTCCCTCGGTTGATCTGGGAAATCTGGAGCAATATGTGCGTTTAAGGGCCGCGGAAGAGTTGCCCTCAAATGACCAGCATATTGTCAATGCTGTAAATCATCTGTTCCTTTATGCTTTCGATCAAAAAGCCAGTGATATTCATATAGAGCCCAAGCGTGAAATAACAGTGGTGCGAATGCGAATTGATGGAGTGCTTCATACGACATATAAGCTTCCCAAGAGCGTTCATTCGGCTATTGTCAGCCGCATAAAGAATTTATCCCGTTTGGATATGGCTGAAAAAAGGCGTCCCCAGGATGGCCGAATAAAAACAGATAAAGGGGATTTGGAGGTTGAAATCCGGGTTTCAACAGTTCCAGTAGCCTTTGGGGAAAAGGTCGTTATGCGAATCATGGACCCGGATATCCTGTTCGCAAATCTTGAAAAACTTGGTTTTTCGTCAATTGACCTGGACCGTTTTCAAAAGATTATCACCTTACCACATGGAATTGTAGTTGTTTGCGGTCCTACCGGAAGTGGAAAATCAACCACGCTCTACTCTACTTTGAACCGTTTGAATACTCCCACGATAAATATCACAACAGTGGAAGATCCTATTGAAATGGTGCATGAAAATTTTAATCAAATTGCAGTTCAAGCCAATATAGGTGTTTCTTTCGGCTCCATTTTGAAAAATATTCTCCGCCAAGACCCGGATGTCATTATGATCGGTGAAATGCGGGATTTGGAAACTGCTGAAAATGCAATTCAAGCTGCCCTTACGGGGCATTTGGTCCTATCGACCTTACATACCAATGATGCGCCATCGGCAATTACACGGTTGCTGGAATTAGGCGTTCCATTCTATTTAATTCAGGCCACCCTTGTAGGCGTTTTATCCCAGAGGCTATTACGGACGATTTGCAATTATTGTTTAGAAACTATTACGATTGATAGCCTTAAGCTAAAAGAGATGGGATTGGATACCGGCCGGCGCGGAATTCTTGAACTGGCGCGTGGCAAAGGATGCGGAAAATGCAGGGGAACCGGATATATGGGCAGAACCTGCATCATTGAACTCATGCCATATTCAGATTCTCTAAGACGTTTAACAGATATCAAAACGGATGTTGAAGCTCTGCGAGATAAAGCACGTGAAGAGGGAATGCGTACTTTGCGTGAAAGTGCAATCGAAAAAATGCTCCAAAAATCTACGACTTATCAAGAAGTGCTGCGAGTTACCTGGGAACACTTTTAAGAGCCTGACAATCTGGCTGGTTAGGGTCGCGGAAAAAATGTCCCTAAAATATCAATAAGGTTATGTGCTTAAAAAGACTGCTTTGCAATCCTTAAACCAACGTAATGACGGCATAATTAGGGCGTCCGAATCTTTGTGTCGGGTACAATTTTGGCTTTGGAGGCAGTGATTAAAACCGTTGATGTCGTTTTTTCAGTACGAAGCACGATCAAAGATCCTATATCAACAGGTTTTAAAGGGAGTTTTTTTCCCTTTGAATCGATCATTTCATCTTGTTCGTAAATATTATAAAGTTGCCCCGGAATGATTTTATCCTGTTTGCCCTTATCAATGAACGCAATAAAATACTCGCCGATAAGTGCAGTATGTTCCTCCGATCCTATAATATGTCCCTTGATGCCGGGAGCGCTCTCACTGACAATGACTTCGATGGATTTAGGCTTGTAGGGCATTAATAAATCCCCAACGCTAATACGCCGATACGATTTTATAATTCTGCCGATAGCGTACTCTTTGTTATTTTCAGTGATTTCAACAACTCCTAATAAATAATGTTGTGATCCGATAGTGCGCTGTGATTGTTTATCCTTTGTTGGACTCAACAAACGATAAATCGTCCAGCGTGATCCCGGCTGCATACCGGAAACAGTGCCTTTCTCAGGATTTTTTATATAAACCACATCGTCAAAGCTGATAAGCTTTTTATTTCGTAGGCATTTAAAAATCACACCGGTGGGGTTAACTGCTGGCTTTCGGATAAAACCGACCTCGTTCAATTGGTTGTATAGAAATTCAACTTTCGGTTGATCGGCTTCTGGCATTTCCATTGAGGTTTGCACTTGGGGCGCAGGCTGTGGGATGCCTTCAGTCCGTTTTGCAGAGTCTTTTTTTCTATAAAGGCGAATGCGTTCTCCAGGATAAATCCAATGCGGATTTGGGATTTGATCGTTATCACTCCATAAATCGGGCCATTGCCAGGCAGAGTCGCTGAAGTGTTGAGAAATATCCCACAAGGTATCTCCCTTTTTTATCGTATAATAAAAACCTGTTTCATATTGGATGTCCTGCTGAGTGTTTTTTTCAGACTCTTGAGCATAGGACATGCCATGCATGCAAACTAATGAAATCATGCCAATCAACAAAGTGACGAGCATGGTCCGGCAGACGTATCTCTCGATATTCATCGCTAAGATCCCCATCTATTTGCGGTTTTGTGAAAAAGAAAACATTCTTATTAATTTCAGTAGCCTGGTTCGGGGGCTTTTGTCAAGTTTTCAGTGACAGGCAAGGGGAATTATAAAGTTAAAAACTAAGTATATATATGTTTTTTAACATAAAAAAGACCTCCGGTCTGTGATAGCCTCGGAGGTCTTTTTATTTTATTAGCTAATGGGACTTATAAGTTGATTGGGATTGCACCTTACATCATGCCGCCCATACCACCCATTCCGCCCATGCCACCCATGCCTCCACCGGCGCCAGCAGGCATAGCATCTTGTTTATCCTCAGGTTTTTCAGCTACCATGGCTTCTGTGGTGAGCATCAATGAAGCTACACTGCCCGCATTTTGCAGTGCGAACCGGACAACCTTGGTAGGATCGATAACACCGGCTTCAATCAGATCTTCGTACTCATTGGAGTCTGCGTTGTACCCCATGGGGCCCTCGCTTTTCTTTACCTTGTCAATTATAACTGAGCCTTCAAAGCCGGCATTGTTGGCAATTTGGCGCAGCGGTTCTTCAATGGCCCGCATAACCACTTTAATACCAAGTTTTTGATCAGCTTTGATTTTGATCTTTTCCAGGGCTGACAAAGTGCGTACCAATGCAACGCCACCACCGGGTACAATACCTTCCTCAACGGCTGCACGTGTTGCGTTCAACGCGTCTTCAACACGGGCTTTCTTTTCTTTCATCTCAGTTTCAGTAGCAGCGCCGACATTAATAACGGCTACGCCGCCAATGAGTTTGGCCAAACGCTCCTGCAGTTTTTCGCGATCATAGTCAGAGGAGGTCTCTTCAATTTGAGCGCGGATTTGTTTTACACGGCCTTCAAGGGCGCTGCGGGCGCCTGCGCCATCAACGATGGTTGTGTTGTCTTTATCAATGTTGATGCGTTTTGCTTTACCCAAATCGGAAACAGTCAGGTTTTCCATCTTAATGCCCAGATCTTCAGAAACAACCTGGCCACCGGTCAGGATTGCAATATCTTCCAACATTGCTTTTCGCCGGTCTCCAAAACCAGGCGCTTTAACAGCGGCTACCTGGAGCGTGCCACGCAGTTTGTTAACTACCAAAGTGGCCAAAGCTTCGCCATCAACATCCTCAGCAATGATCATCAGGGGTTTGCCCATTTTGGCAACCTGCTCCAGAATTGGCAGCAAGTCTTTCATGTTGCTGATTTTTTTCTCATTGATCAGGATGTAGGGATCTTCGATAGAACAAACCATTTTTTCCGGATCGGTTACAAAATAAGGAGACAGGTAACCACGGTCAAATTGCATACCCTCAACAACATCCAGGGTGGTTTCCATACCTTTTGCTTCTTCTACCGTAATAACGCCTTCTTTGCCGACTTTATTCATGGCTTCGGCGATAATGTTTCCAATGGTTTCGTCATTATTGGCTGAAATGGTGCCAATCTGGGCAATCTCACGTTGATCTTTGGTGGGTTTGCTCATTTTGTGCAGTTCTTTTACAGCTACTTCAACAGCCTTATCAATACCGCGTTTGATAGCCATTGGGTTGTTGCCTGCAGCTACAAGCTTTTGTCCCTCTTCATAGACAGCACGTGCTAAAACAGTGGCAGTGGTTGTTCCATCGCCGGCCATATCGCTGGTTTTGCTGGCAACTTCTTTAACCATCTGTGCGCCCATGTTTTCAAACTTGTCTTCAAGTTCGATTTCCTTGGCTACTGTAACACCATCTTTTGTTACGGTCGGTGATCCCCATGATTTGTCAATCACAACGTTACGGCCTTTAGGACCAAGTGTAACCACAACTGCGTCAGCAAGTGTTTTTACGCCTTTAAGCATGGCCTCTCTGGCCTTCATGTCATACTTAATAATTTTTGCCGTCATTAGTAAACCTCCATAATATTTAAAAACTGAACTTTTTAGATAATTCTACGGATTTGATCTGCTGCTCGCTTGCACAGATAATCCAAGGTTTGGTTTTGTCTATCAGATATTTTATTATCTTCAACTTAGTCTGGATATTGCTATCGTGAGCGATTATTCTATGATGTCACTTAGCCGATAATGCCAAGAACATCGTCTTCACGCATAATCAAATATTCTTCACCTTCGATTTTAACTTCAGTACCGGAATATTTGCCGAACAGAATACGGTCGCCTTCTTTGATCTCCAGGGCAATACGCTGACCATCATCGCCGATTTTTCCATTGCCTACAGCTACTACTTTGCCTTCAGCGGGTTTTTCCTTGGCTGTATCGGGAATGATGATTCCGCCTTTTGTGGTTGTCTCTTCTTCAACGCGATGTACAAGAATTCGATCCTGTAAAGGTGTTAATTTCATTTTGCTTTTTCTCCTTCATTTTCATCAGATTAAATAAATGGTTATCAATGCACCATTTTAATAATGGTCTTATTAAAAATAGATTTAGTTATTACTTGCAAGCAAAAAATTAGGATATTGGCCATATCTGTTGCCTTGTTACCCTTTGCCCCGAAAAACTGCTCCGGGTTGATTTTGCAACCTCCTTTCCAATATTATTGCCTGCGTTTAGTAAGGTAACCATTAACTTTTTAAATCAGTTATATAATACATCTTTAATTTCAAAGATGCATTTTTCTATATATATTAAAAACGGTTTGTTAAAAACTAAACCTTCTTTCCTTTATAAAATTATCAGCCTAACAATCTGAAATTGACAAAGTATGAAGTAATGCTGAATTAACAATCAACGTTTCTGTATTGCACTTGAATTTTATTATTTGTGATATGCGAAACAGTATCATTAATTCAAACGTGTTCATAGTCCCGGCCCCGCAAAAATCAATGTCAACCGTATTGATCCGGAGGCAATCGATTAATAGTTTCAATCAGGATCGCTTGTTTTTTTAGCTGAATCCGCCGCAGTGCTTTTATTCTCTTTTTTATCCGGTAAACTGTTTTGTGATTTAGAATCATCTTTCTGCGAGTTGCCGGCATAATCCGTCACATACCAGCCGGAGCCTTTTAAATGGAAAGCACTATGTGAAATGAGCTTATGGAGTTTGCCCGGACAATGCTTGCATTCTGAGAGAGGCTTTTCGGAAAATTTTTGCAGAGCTTCCTCAATTTTACCGCACGACTTGCATTGATATTCATAGATCGGCATTCTTTTGAATCCTCCTTATACATACCGAATATTGGCTTAAAATTTTTGGCTTAATATAGTGTGAGATTTTGGCTTGTCAAGCCGGTGCAAATGATAATTTATTGATTTTCTAAATCTTCAATTGGCAAACGCCATTGTTTGAAATAATCCAGCACTATATTAAGGCCGTTCTGCCTTACGGGGGTCAGAATGTTATTGGTTATCGTGTGTACGCGTTTTTCTTCGGCAAGCTTTTCAGCAGCAGAGGCGTCAAATATCTGGAGAAACTTGCTAAATCGTACGATATGAACCAGTTCATGGGTGATGATATACAAACATATGGGAAAAAGGGATAAAAGCGGATTGGATTCAAGGGTTTTTATTATTGTGTGGTCCTGAAGGCAGATTTTATAGAAATCGTAAGAATCTGATCCAAGCGATGATCCCGTGCGTTTTCCCTCATAACGAATGATTTGTGCAAAAGGGCCTTCCACGATTTCATTTTGGCCCAATTGCACAAGGGTTTTGACATCGTATTTCGGCCGCAACCATTGATTCGCAGACATTTTAAAAAAATTGCTGACTAACTCTTCAGCAATTAGAACAGCCCTATTGACCATTTGAATATCGTTCAGCGTAAATCTCTTGGTTGCTAAAAAGCTCATGATGAACGCCAAATAACATACATGCTTTAGAATAACAATGGTGTGTTATCAGGCCGCAGTTTTACGGCCACAGCCAGGCCCTTCGAAAATACACCATAAAATTAGTGGACAAGGCCGCTGTTGTGATGATATATTAACCGCGTTTATTTATCGCTAATACAAGAAAGGAGGTGATCCATTGGGTAGTGTTGTTAAGAAGCGAAGGAAAAAAATGAGAAAACATAAGCATCGCAAGTTGTTAGCTCGCACGCGGCATCAGCGTAGAAAGGGCAAATAATGATTGTTGCGATTTTCTTCAAATGCCGAAATTAAAAAAGCACCATTTTAGATTAAAAAAATGGTGCTTTTTTATTGCCCCAAAGGGTATGGCTGATTACAGGCCAATGCCCAATAACCACATCGTTTATTGTAAAAGGCAAGACCCTAAAAGCATATCCGGGTATGGCGCATCCAGCATCGCCAACTTTGCGCCCCAAAGCCTTGTGTCCTTTTATCAGCCTTTTTTACTTGCGGGGTTTGGCACTCAAGCCTCCGCCCTTGAGATATTTAAGAAGCTCCGAATCCGTGGACAGAACAAGTGTGCTGGATTTATTGAATGCTTCATTGTAAATTTCCAACGATTTTGTAAACGAATAAAATCCCGGATCTTTACCGAACGTTTCCGCGTATAGGCGGGTGGCTTCAGCATCAGCCTTACCTTTGATTTCCTGAGCTTTTCGATAAGCCCGGGATTGAATTCTTTTCAACTCCAATTCTTTATCGCCGAGAATTTTTCGAGATTCGCCCTGCCCCTCGGAACGGTATTTTTCAGCAATTTGTTTGCGCTCCTGGATCATTCGCCCGTAAACCGAATCCCGCACATCCCTTACGTAATTGATGCGCTTTATTTTAACATCCACAAGTTCAATACCGAATTTTTTTAACTTGGGCTTTGCCTCTGCCAATATTCTTAAGTTAATCTCACTACGGCCGGTAGTTACAGTGTAAGTGGACAGTTGGTCCTTTTTAGTCTCAACCTTTGCCTGTGCAAGATCCGACTCAAAAGTATCGAGTTTTCTGTTGCTGTTGCGTACAGCGTCAATAAGCCTGTTTGAGGTGATCAAGTCCCGCACAGCTGGATCAATAATTTCATCCAGGCGGTACCTGGCGTTATCTTGAACAGGTCCTATGGTTTTAAAAAACAGAACGGGACTGGTTATCCGCCAGCGGGCAAAACTGTCTACCGATATGTAACGTTTTTCTTTTGTGGGGATTTGGCCCGGGTCGCCATCCCATTCCTGCAGGTTTTTCAGATAAGAGATTTTTTTTTCAATCACTGGCAATTTAAAATGTAAACCGGGTTCTGCGACTACCCGGTTAATTTTATTGAAACGGGTAACTAAAACCTGTTCGGTTTCATCAACAGTGTAGGCGCACATAAGTGAACCCACCACGATAATAAGAATCAGTATCGCAAAAATTACTTTGATATTCATTTTTCGTTACCTTCGGTCAGGGTTTTAAGGTTCAAGAAAGGCAGCAGATTTTTTTGGCTATCGTCGATAATGAAAATCGATCCCAATTTGGGCAGGAGTTCTTTGATTGATTCCAGGTAAAGCCTCCTTTTGGTCACATCTTTGGCCTTTATGTATTCCGAATACAGTGAATCGAACCTTGCAGTGTTGCCTTTGGCCCGGTTTACCCTGTCCAGGGCATAACCTTCAGCAGTTTTAATGGTACGCTCGGCTTCGCCCTTGGCTCGGGGAATCTCTTTATTATAGTCTTCCCTGGCCTTATAAATCATTTTTTCCTTGTCCTGGATAGCCTGGTTCACTTCATTGAATGAACTCTGAACAGGTGTGGGAACATTGGTTTTTTTCAATTCGACATTCACAACCAGAAGCCCGGTGCTGGCATTATCCAGTTCTATTTGCAAAACCTTTTCGGCTTCATTGGCAATTCCGCTGCGTTTTGTAAGCACTTCATTGATGCTGTGATCGCCCACAACCAGGCTCATGCTGGTCTCGGATAAATCACGGAGCAAATTGTGAACATTTTTTACTTTAAACAAGAAGTTTTTTGGATCTTTGACCCGGTATTGTACAATCCAGGGCACAACTGCAACATTAAGATCACCTGTCAGCATAAGAGACGAGGTTTCCGAATCTCTTTCAGAATTTGCGCCGAATCTTGGCGAGGATGAGGCCACGCTAATATAAAATTCTTCTCTTTCAATTTTTTCAAGTGGCACTTTTGTGACCGTTTCAATACCTAAAGGCGCCTTAAAATTGGGGCCTGGCTCTGCAATACGAACATATTTGCCGAATCGTTGCACAACTCCCACTGCACCCGTATCTATGGTGAAGAAAGAGGAATATCCTAAAATGACAATCAAGCCTATTATGCCAATAATAATAGGGCCGCCTGGTAGTTTCAGATTTTTGAACTGCTTAAACAATTCATCCATCTGAGGCGGGGGTGAGCCTTTTTGGTGTTGATGTTGTTGATTTAACTTTTCCCAATCCCATGACATACTCTTTTTCCTTGTACGATCTGATTATTATTGCGCAAAGACACATACTGTGCCCGGGTTCCCAGCAGAACCTTTTGGCAGATTCGCCATAAACGCTAAGGTTTTGCCACCAATAAAATAAATAGTGATTATATGTAAATTCAAACTGTTTTAAACAGTGGTTAATCTAAGACGGTGATAAAATCAAGTCAAGGAAAAACAAAATTCAAGCAATAACGGATGATTTGCATCTTCTGCAGGCCTAATGTATATACCAACTGGAATTATTGGCGGAAATTACAGCGTTTCATCAAAACTGATTCGGATAAACTGTAACCGTGATTAAAGGTCACTTAAATACGATGAAAAATAGACGCAAAAATAATAAAAACTTTTCCACTGTTGGATCGGTTATCGATACGATATTGCCAAATCATGGTCCGGCAACATCACCTGCTCTTTTAAAGATTTGGGATATTTGGGAAAATGCTGTTGGAGCTCACATTGCGTCTCAGGCAAGACCCGCGGCTTTTAAAGGTGATCTGTTGCTCATTCACGTATCAAATTCAACTTTTTTGCATCACTTGTCATTTATGCAAAAAGATTTGATCAGGTCGTTGAACTGCGCATTGGGCCGGGAAGGGGTCAGAGCCGTAAAATTTAAAATCGGACCGATATGATCCATGGACGGCTTGACATCTAATAAATTTTTAAACAGCCGCATCAAGATATCCCAATATAAAAATGGATATAGGTTTTCCATTGATGCTGCAATCCTGGCTTCTTGCCTGGAGCCCAAAGCCGGGGACAGGGTTCTGGACCTGGGTACAGGTTGCGGTATCATACCTATAATATTAGCTTTGCGTTATCCGGACATACATATTACCGGTGTCGAAATTCAATCGGATTTGTTTTCCGTAGCGAATCAAAACGTTATCGAAAATAAGATGCAACATAAGATCAGTATGCTAAATGCTGATTTGCGTACATTGACATTCAAACAGTTCAACGCCCCTTTTAATTGGGTTGTGAGCAATCCGCCGTATCGCAAACCAAACTCGGGACGTGTGAACCCGAATAGTCAAAAAGCCATAGCCAGACATGAGATCTGTGTAAATTTGGATCAGCTTCTGGCCTGTGCAAACAAGTTGTTATATAAAGGGGCAAAGTTTGTAATTATTTATCCTGCTCAGAGGTTGGCGGGCTTGATCAGCCGTATGCGTAACGCCGGGCTGGAACCAAAATGGATGCGCGGTATTCATTCCAGGGCTGATCAAGACGCAAAACTCATACTTGTCCAGGGCTCCAAGGCGGGCCGTCCCGGAATAAGAGTCGCAAAACCATTAATTGTTTATCGCTCCGATGGAAGCTATACCGATGAAGTAGCGGCCATGATTTCCAAATAAGTATCCATCCGCGAAATTTAACTGTTTAGGCGATTGGCGGAAAAGAATATACCAGATTGAGCAGGATTTTTTTTCGTATTCAAGGCGCGCCAAAGTTTTGCTGATCAGTTTGCATACTTAACGTATTCGGGCTTTGGCATAACGCAGAAGACGGGAAAAAAGACA
>JAAERL010000073.1 GCA_024230435.1 Desulfobacteraceae bacterium | reverse complement strand
GTGTTGTAGCTGGTACGTCGGCAGTTGCTACTAACGCCGCCGCTGAAGTGGTGTCTTCGTCTCCTGGCTGCATCGATGCCTCAGTGTTGTCCATGCGATTACGCGTAGCTGGATAAGACATGCTTTCCTCTAGACCCATGGTTACTATGCGTTTTCTATTAAACTGGGGAGAATTTTGGGGTACCTCTCGTGTCTTTGGTGCGTGTTGAAAGAGAGACTGATCTGTTCGTTGTTTAATAAACAATGCCATAAGTACGTATGTAGCCCCGGCCCGCCTGGCACAATAAGAAATAAAGAACAAAGCGAGTGGAAAGTCCTGAAAAAATGGACATGTGATTTTTGTTCAATATATTCATTTCTGTTCTTTTTTGTTCCTAAACATTCAAATTTGCCCGCCCATCCACCACGCACGAGCGTGCCACGCGGACAGGATCGGATGGGTGTCGCACGCAATCCGGCTCCCGCCAAAATATGGCAATAAAAGAGTCCTGCGCTGAGAACGCATGCATAATCATATAGCGCATTTTCTCAATAATCATATAGCGAGAGGTTACTGTACCAAATTCCTACGAACGTAGGATGCCATTCAACGCTTCAACGCTTGGGAACACTTGAATTCTTTTTTTGCCCGCCCGGCCAAT
>JAAERL010000072.1 GCA_024230435.1 Desulfobacteraceae bacterium | reverse complement strand
GCTAACAATTTCTGCCACATCTGTCGGATCGGTGCTTATTTCTTCATGTGATCTATTCCATGGTACAATCTTTTCCGCTGCCTCTTTCAAATTCTGCCGATCTACATTAGTATTCTTCCATGATCCACTCTTTTTACCAAACTTTAATAATCCTGGAGGACCGTGATCCTTGTTGCGAAGTTTGGATTTCTTTCCAAATCTGAATCTCCCCTTCGTGGAAGTATCACGGATAGTAGCTCTACTTCCACTATCTAACCCCGGATGGAGAAAGGAGACATGATGCACCCGTACGGAAATACGAATATGCATAGGACGTAGTCCACGCGATTCAATCTTGGTATTTTCATATGTCCAGCCGGCTAATTGTGTAACACCCGTTGATAGATTTTCTGCAGTCTTTGATGCAAATTCAGTAGTACCGGCAAGTTTTTCCGCCCATTGGACAGATTGTTTGATGCTACTATGCTCAGTGTTGGAACCAGATGTTGCAGATGTTCCACCGTCACCGGGTGTTGATGGCGAATCCACCGTCATAGAATCTGCCATGATATAATATTATAAGTATCTATCGTTGGGTTCTTAAAATAAGTAGTAGGTGATGTTTTTATTCTGCTCGCTGATCTCGCGGCTGCTTTCTCTTCCTACTCCACAACACAAGAGTGACACTCTAGACGAGAGCACTGATCACGTCGTTATTTGACTGCAAATCCCAACCTTAGGTAGGCCACCGCCGAATAGCAACACCACCAAGATAGATGGCAGTACGCAGTCAACTCAATGTTAGAAGTTTGACGTTTGATTGAGAAAAGTACCTAAAGTAGGCTGTAGTTGGATTTAGGATTTATTTCTAGTGTCTCGCGTGGATAGTAGTGTTGTTCAAATGGACATTCACGGGACACTAGAGTAGATTTCTTTTTTAGAAAGGAATTTTTTCAAAAAAAATATACTTTCACCAAAATTGGCGAATGTTTGGTTTTATGGGCTCAAATGATAGGTCTCATCGAGTAGATTCTAGGAAAATTAATCCGATTTTTCAAAAATGAAAACTTTTTGAGATACAACACAGCAAAGTTTTTCCTGAAATATGAGGAGCTAAATAACTGTATAAAATTAAGAAAAATGGCACTTTTTGGTACTTATCCTACTATAAAAAGACCTACACACCGAACTATGCCCTAAAAAGTAGCTCAAAATGCTCCTCTCGATCTGCTGCATCGATTGGAATGTTCAGGTTTCTAAAAATTCTAACTCAAAGTTCCAAAAAAAATCAAAGAGTTATCCACATCAAGTAAATGC
>JAAERL010000071.1 GCA_024230435.1 Desulfobacteraceae bacterium | reverse complement strand
GCCGTTAAAAAAATCATACTTACTGCATAAAATGCGCTCCTCCAAGCGCCACACTAGCCCCCACATCGCAACAAGCTTGGACATCCTTGCCAAGGAGATCCGTAGGCTTTTCGCCGCATCGGATTTCTCACAACTCACCTCCATCCTTGGCCTTACGGACGCTTTCGGAGGTGGATTGGAGCGGAAAACAAATATTTCCATGGTTGAGGTGGTTGATGGACCATGATCGACGATGGAGGGTGGCGTAAAGGTATCTTATACAATTCCTACGTAGAAGTTTTTTAGACCTTGTTTTGGTTTGTGGCGGCCGGCTCTCGGCTGACTTCGAAAGCCATTTTTCGCAAAATATTTTTGTAGCTTATAGCCGGAATCCTGTTAATGAGGGGTTGCAGAAAATGGGGGGGGGGCATTTTTGAATTGCGGATCGTTGGAAACCATCAAAGAGAGTATATGAGTACATTCGATAGTATATTAGTGCATTTGACTTTTATTAACAGGATTCCGGCTATAAGCTACAAAAATATTTTGCGAGAAATGGCTTTCGAAGTCAGCCGAGAGCCGGCCGCCACAAACCAAAACAAGGTCTAAAAAACCTCTACGTAGGAATCATATAGGATACCTTTACGCCACCCTCCATCGTTG
>JAAERL010000070.1 GCA_024230435.1 Desulfobacteraceae bacterium | reverse complement strand
CTTCGTCAAATCCACATCACTATACGACAAAATATTTGTCGTCAAAATAAAAAGTCTGCAAAAAGTTCTGGCACGAGCATTTTGATTGGCTAATCCATCGGAAAAACTCAAAAGTCGTCAAAATATGCCAAAAAATTGCCACTTTTTTGATTAATTCACCCCCTTAAACCAATAATTTCATTCCGGAGAAATGTGTTTTCAAAGTTTTAATATAAATGTTAATGATATCTGTATTAAAAATGGTGCTATGAAACTCAATTTCTAGAAATGTAGCGTTTTTCAAACAGCCCGTTATGCAAATATCGCGCGCTACGCGCGCGATCTAATCAGACGTGAGCAAGCTCACGTCCGAAAAATAATTGCAGAATGCTAAAATGCTGACAACGCGTAAGAGCCTCGTATCATATCATATCAATAGATCCACTTTGCCTCTTGCACACAGAACACAGATCGACACCATGGCACCCGTTCAGGTCTCCGAAACCGTAGCTGCCACCCCCGAAACCATTTGGAAAACCTGCTTCGAACACATGAAGTGGGAGATTTGGGATCCAGACCTTGCGGAAGTAAAAGACGTGTCTGGGGGGTGCGAGAACGGCACCACTTGCATCTTTAGCATGAAGGATGGTACAGAT
>JAAERL010000069.1 GCA_024230435.1 Desulfobacteraceae bacterium | reverse complement strand
GCGGCGGTGGTGGCCGAAGCTGCCGCAAGGGCGGCGCCCTTGTTGTATTTGGTGAACTGGAAATAGTGGAATAGTGGAGTAAATTGACATGAGAGAATTGTTGACGAAAAATGCCGATTAAACGCTGGTAATCAAAAAAAACATTATCGGCGTCCACTTTATCAAAGCGAGCTATATTCAAAAATTGCTCGTCGGTGGGATCAATCAGGACGTTTCCTCCGAAGTAACGAATTTTATCCGTCCATGACATTGGTTAAAAGGTGTGTCTTCAGCATACTTGAGATGATTCTCCTCCCAATTTTTCGAAAAAATAATAACCAACGCCAACGCCAATAATATGAAATCTGGAATCTATCACGGGGGCGCTTCTCACAGAAATTAAATCTTCGCTGTTGGGCAGCCATCTCGGCTTCCTCCCAAACTTACCACTGCTCTTAAAGCCATTGTTCCTCCGATAATTCTTCCTTTCTATCTCTTTAGAGTAAGGCTCTACTTAGTGCTGCAGCGAACCGGCGGGCGGTAGGGCGGAAGATGGATCTGACTTGTTGTTTGTTGAAGCGGAGAAAGGGGGGAGAAAAGCAAAGACAGACGACTTTACCCCTAAAATACATACGTGTAT
>JAAERL010000068.1 GCA_024230435.1 Desulfobacteraceae bacterium | reverse complement strand
TTTAGGCGATTGGCGGAAAAGAATATACCAGATTGAGCAGGATTTTTTTTCGTATTCAAGGCGCGCCAAAGTTTTGCTGATCAGTTTGCATACTTAACGTATTCGGGCTTTGGCATAACGCAGAAGACGGGAAAAAAGACATACAAGATGGTATATTCTTTAACTGCAAATCGCCTAAGTTTAAATGTTATGAACGTCCCCAATCCTCCCCCAAAAAAAGAATGGGTGTCAAATCTGCAGCGTCGAATTGAGAAAAAAAATGGGAGTGCGACCTGGAAAGATCTGATCACATGTTTTTCGCAGCTTGCTTTTTCGCTTAATATTAGTTATGAATTTAGAAGGTTCCCATCAATTACATTTTTCCAGTTGCGTAGATACTATGAAGGATCATTTATGCATTAGCCATTTTTGCCTCCTTAAGTATTGGGTATTTATGAATATAGCTTGTTCTTACCTAATATACCTGAGGCTGGACTTATATCCTCAAAGAAGGTCGGATTACGATCCATCAATCCGACAAAAAGGCTGCACGAAACCTTAAATAACGGCGATCTAAGATCCAAGAAGAAGGTGGGTCAAGGGGCCAAAAGGCAAAATCTGTATGCTCCCTTTATTCATTCCCGGTTGAGCATTAGAATAGAACACCTTATCTAATACTGCTATTGTATCCCGTCCAGTATTGCATCTTTTAATTTATTGAACTTAGGCGATTTCTGTTAAAGAATATACCATCTTGTATGTCTTTTTTCCCGTCTTCTGCGTTATGCCAAAGCCCGAATACGTTAAGTATGCAAACTTTGGCACGCCTTGAATACGAAAAAAAATTCTGCTCAATCTGGTATATTCTTTTCCGGCAATCGCCTTATTTCTTCATCAGATGTAGAATTTAATTTTTGCCATAAAATCAAGTTGGTAGAATTGTGGACATGATTGTGGACAAAATTGATAGGAAACCTGTGAAAATGACATGCGATAATAGTGTTGTCTCTTAAATGGTCTAACCAGAAATTATCAATAATATCGAATATTAACACTGCATATACAGGGTTTCGGAGATGGCCGGTTTTTATGGTACTGCGGGTTCAACTCCCGCCGCCTCCACCATTTTTCCCAATAAAATCATTAACTTAGAAAAAAATTCGCACCAATTTGGTGGTGCGGATGTGGTGCGTTTTTTACTTCTCCAATTACTTCTTTTTCGCATTTTTTTAACACGCGGAATCACCATCCCATTTTTATAAATTTTGTGGCAATTTTTGCCCGTTTCAAATCTGTGGCTACCCTTGGATTTAGATTTAAAATAGAGATCTGAAACAGGCGATGCCTTTTTGTTTCTTGACGATCCTCTGTAATTTTGGCATGTTGAAAGTGTCGAAAATTCAAAAGCGGAGGGCCACCGTCATGGCTATTTTTGTTTGTATACCTGCCTATAATTTTTGGGTGGAGTGTTCCTATGTCGTGAGGGATAGGACTGGCTTCTTTTGGGCCAGCGACAACGCTCCACCCATTTTATTTATACGGAGGATATTAT
This sequence comes from Desulfobacteraceae bacterium, assembly GCA_024230435.1. Lineage (GTDB taxonomy): Bacteria > Desulfobacterota > Desulfobacteria > Desulfobacterales > Desulfosarcinaceae > UBA2230. The sequence goes on along the minus strand of JAAERL010000068.1, from coordinate 439 downwards.
GTCGAAAAACCAAAAGTCCGTAGCTATATCCTTTCAAAAAATTGAATTACCAACTATCAAGAATGATGACGGCGATATTTACGTTGCCCTGAGACCAATTGTAGAAGGCATGGGACTCACTTGGGACAAACAGCTTAGATTGATCAAACGGGATATTGTTTTAAATTCAAGTGTGGCCATTATGGCCATAGTTGCTAAGGACGGCAAAACCCGTCAAATGACCTGCCTTCCGCTCCAATACCTAAACGGCTGGCTATTCAAAATCAACGCCGCCAGATACAAAGACCCCATTCGCCGGGAACTGATAATCAAATATCAAAAAGAATGTTACCAGGCCCTCCACGACTATTGGCACAAAGGCGAGGCGGTTAACCCACGCTCAACAACTCATCCAAAACCAAAACTAAAACGCCCACAAATACCGCCGGTTAATAAGAAC
>JAAERL010000067.1 GCA_024230435.1 Desulfobacteraceae bacterium | reverse complement strand
CTTCTGTGTTCTTGAGGATGTATGCTGCCATCAGGTCCGCAAATTGTGCTGAGCCAAAACCACCTATTGTCAGCCCCTTCTTATCCACATCTGAGCCTCTGTATTCCCAGCATTTCTGTTTGAAAGTGATAAGCGTCTTTGCCATTCCAAAATGAACTAATTTCAATCAGCCGCGAGATTTCTCTTTATCTTCTTCTATTGCATCTTTCAAAAAACATCCAAATGCTTACTGTACGTTGCGAAATAGTGCGCAAGGAGGTTGTTTAATATTCATTTTCAGGCTCTGAAATGCACCATATTCATTCTGGATTTTGAAAATAGATATGATTTGAGATAAAAATCATTTCACCCGGACTTTTTGCAAAAAAGTTATAGTGTAGGTGTTTAGGTTGTGAAGTTTTCACATAGCGTAATCACGTGAGTGGCACAGTGGCGCATCACGGGGACGAACCTCGGGCTTTCCTAATTGTTCCAAAGTTCAGATCCCGTACATGTACCCATCCTTGTTTGAATTGTTTTGAGGCCCCTGATTTGAATCAGACGATCAGACTGATTTCAAAGATGCATCATTTTTGTGCGCATTGTCTGAAATTGGTTTGGCGGGCTGATTCGTTCGTGGGCACCAAAAATAAATCCGTGACCTTAAAATTTGCAAACTATTGTGGGACGTACAGT
>JAAERL010000066.1 GCA_024230435.1 Desulfobacteraceae bacterium | reverse complement strand
CATGAAAGACGATAAGCCCTGGTGGTGGTGCCCCAATCACAACAAAGGCCAAGGTCTGTACGTTCGCCATAAGCCAGAGAATCACTCAAAATGGCAGACCTCGCTCGAAGGCAATGGACGCCGATATACCGACCCCGAATGACTTCTTGGGCGGTCGGCAGGCGAAGAGTGGAAGCCTGGGGTAATAACTAACCTAAACGGCAGTTTTACCTACAGCAACCTCTTTTTACCTAGCCGTACCAAGCCCACCCCACAAGACAGCAACATCCAATTCGACAGAGGACGCAAAGCAGTTGATTGTTGTGCAGCCAACTGTAGCGTTCCCAGCACATTCAACCGAATAGCAGCAAAATGGAAACAAAAACTAGCAAACAGAAAAATAAGAAAACAGACAGCCGTGTTGGACTTGGCTGCCACTTCAAGCTTCTGGCGCGAATGGGACGATAACAAAAAATAGACAAGCCGTCAGACAAAATAGTAAGCATGCCAACAGGAACAACAGCGAAAACATCAAACAAAGCTCTCCTACCCAACGCAAAATTGAACAAGCAAGCGCGCGAGCTCGATATTCTACCAGAACTAAAAGAAAACCCACTTTTATTCGTCTGCAAGCTATCCAACGCCGGATACACCACCATCTCCCATGCTGGAGATGGAGGAGTCACCGTCCACTGGCACGATGACATCTTCATTTGAATAAAAAAGGAAGCAGTACTAAAAGGATGAAGAGACAAGAGCGGACTATGGAGAGTACCAATCAAAGAAAAAGTTGAAAATGAAAACACAGAT
>JAAERL010000065.1 GCA_024230435.1 Desulfobacteraceae bacterium | reverse complement strand
GCCGCCTCCGGGGCTGCCGCAGCCGGCTCCACCACCCCCGCCTCCGTCGCCGCCGACTTATCCTCAGCCGCCCCCGGGTCCGCCGCCGCCGCTGGCACCACGAGGAATATTAATAAACGGTCCGCCAAGAAGTCAAAATCCAAAGGAAAAAATATCAAAATCACCGTCAGAACAAAGAAGGATTCCCCGGGCGAGTTGAAATGTGTCTCTGGAAAGTTTCTGACTCCATCTAAAACATCACGTGATTCAACCACCCCCACTTCTAGTGTTACGAAGAAACAGCGGCGGTCTTTTTTGCAACAAGAAAAAGAAGCCATCGTGAAGGATATAAACCGTATGCAGTGTGATAAAGATTTGAAGAAAAACAGCTTATCTGTGGATGAAATGTGCAAACGTTGTAGTATTGATCGCTCCCTTTTTTATAGGTGGAGCTCTGAATGCCAAATTTGTTGTTTCAAAATCAATTCAAAGAAGAAGGACGCTGTTGAATGTGGAAATAAACAGTGTTCAGCTAGAATTTGCAACATTTGTTTGATGCAGGAATTGTCTTGCCATCTTTTATCATTATCAAAATATGCTTTTTTAACAAAAATACCTTGCCCTTTCTGTCATTGTGACAATGGGTTTCAGTTCATTGGTGAATCTCTGAACCATCAATATTCATTGAAACTGATTGAGCATGTTGACAAAAAAGTTATTGAGGTCTCAAACTTGTTTACACAGATGGTCACTTCATTTTTCTTATACCACAACAAACTGGATCATTTCTTAAACGCGTCGAATAATTCACCTTTAAATGAGACAAAAGAGGATACCATTAAGGAATTTGTGGATTTTGTTTTTG
>JAAERL010000064.1 GCA_024230435.1 Desulfobacteraceae bacterium | reverse complement strand
ATTACTTGCCTCTTGTGCCCAAAAAGATATATCATATTTGCGACAGGCGCGCGTCCAACTGCCCATGACATCCCCGGAGGGGACTGCGCTGTCGCCGGCCGGTCCCAGCAGCGTCGGGGCAGTTGCCGACGGGAGCGACAGGGGGGTTGCCGTGGCCCCCATCGTCGGATCATCGCAACACGAAATCGACCTAATTAATTCTAATGAATATTAATGAAACTTAGTAGCGTTACTGGTATGGCCGTCCGCTAGAGGCTGACCATGCCTTGTTGGCCATTCAGGCCATTTCCGCTGGAGTCGGCCTACCGACGCTGGCGGCCGCCATGGTCGGTCTTGTCGCTTGGTGGCGTTGGAGGTGGAGCGGAGAGGGGAAAAAGGGTAACGATCCATTCCTACGTAGAACCTAAAAAATCGTATTCACTCCTACGCATAAATTTTGGCGGGACAATTGTGAAAAATGTTGGGTGAATACTGGCGCAAGAGCATAAAAGAAGCTCCAGTATGTTTTGTCCTATTCCTACGTGATGTCTCTACCCACGCGCCAGTACCTCCTTCATACTCGTAACTTGTTCTGCTTTCTACAACAGATTTTGCTATGATGTAGTGAAGCCTATCTTGACTGATATGACAGTCATTGGATCATTTGAAGCCCTTAGGGTATTATTGAAACAGCGGATTTTAGTCACTAATTTTTGACGTAGGCATGGTATAAAACCTGCACCTTTGGGCTTGACCATCCGAGTTATTATGGCTCGAAATTGTTTTGGGATTGATTTTCCAATTCGGGAATTCAATATATTACGTATTTTTTTTCAAAATTAATCCTGTCAAGATTTCATTCATCTTATCGTACTAATTTAGCTTTATTAACTTCTCTTGGGACAAAACTCACAATTGTAAAGAATCAAGACTAGATACTATCGTACAATATTGCCTTCTTCAACTTAGCTATACTACTTATCATAGCTCCTAATCTTTTAGCGTCAGTAGAGAAGAGTTTACCCAGGACAGGATAGAACCAAACCTCGGTTTCAGAATATATTAAGTAATTCAACGATCAGGATACGAATGCTCCAGCCCCACGCATGGCATATGTACCTGAAGTCGCAGTTGAAATATTATTTCCAGGTACACTGTATGGCCTCGACTTCCCCTCGCTATGGTACCTGCCCAGCCTGCCTCGGCTGCCCCTCGCTGCGTCGCCCTGCTCAGCCTCGGCTGCCTCGATCTGCGCCGCCTTGGCTACCCCTCGCTGGGACGCCCTGCCGGCCTCGCCGCTACGCCGTCCCCCGCACGGCCTTGACTTATCCTCGCTACCTGCCCAGCTGTGACTGTCCCTTGCTGCGCCGCCCTGCCCAGCCTCGGCTGCCTCTCGCTGCGTCGCCCTACTCAGCCT
>JAAERL010000063.1 GCA_024230435.1 Desulfobacteraceae bacterium | reverse complement strand
GTGCGGCGGTCGTTTTTGACCCGCAGGTCCATATCTCTTTGAGCATGGAAAAAAAATTGTTCGAAGCCTTTGCGGTCCTGAATTCTTAATTCATTAAATCCATCTGCGCCGGGAGACGAGAGACTTTTTATGGTGGCCACGCTATTTTGCTCCGGCAGGCTGTACGGTGGCACATTAGCTCCGTTGTAAAAGCCGCCGGTGATTACGGGCTGATCCGGGTCGCCGTTAAAAAAAGATACAATTACTTCCTGGCCGATACGCGGTAACTGTATGGCTCCCCAGCCTTGTCCGGCGCTGGCCTGATTGACCCTTATCCAGCAAGAGCTTTTATCGTCGTATTCGCCATAACGGTCCCAGTGAAACTGCACTTTTATCCGGCCATATTCGTCGGTGTGGATCTCTTCGCCTTCCGGGCCGGTGACGATGGCGGTTTGTGTTCCGCGAACACAGGGTTTTTCAAGATCGCTTGCCTCAGGCCGGATGGTTACCTCTTCGGGCGCGGCAGAAAATTCATTAATATAGCTTGTGCCCTCAGATCCGGAGCTATTTTCCGCCAGCACCTGGGGCTGTTTGCCTTCGTGCCTGATTCGGGTAAGCAGATAAGCGCCATTGCATGCTTGGTTGTTTGAATCTTCGATGCTGAATGTAAAGCCCGGCACAAAACGGGCAACCACGCTTTTTCCTTGCGCCTGCCTGCTGTTCATAACGGCTTGTTCCAGCCGTACTTTGCTTAGGCGGGCGCCCTCTTTGCTGCAGGTGTAGTTGCCCGGATAATCGTAAAGGTCAAGCCCGGTGCTTTGTTGTGCCTGGTGGCGAGAAAAAAGGTTCATGGCCGGTTGTTTAAAATCAAAATCGGTATGTGCGAAGGTGTCCGGCGATACCTGTTTGCCGTATTCAAAGCCGATTATCGCTTCTTGCTCGGCCACCAGGGACCCTCCGGGATTCCAAAGAATTTTAGCATTTCCGCAGATGGGCATGTAGTTGACCGTACTGTCGCCAAAGACCATTATAAGCTTGCTAGGATGATGTTCAAAAAAGAAAAAAATGCCTTCTTCGGCAAGCAGGCGCTTTATAAAACGCCAGTCTGTTTCACGATATTGAACGCAGTACTCGCGTTTAGGATACTTGTTCACTGTCCGGAATTCGAAAAGATCGGCGCTAATGCCCCCGTTTTTCATCACCTGGGCCACAATTTCGGGCACGGTAAGGTCTTGGAAAATGCGGCAGTCCTGGCGATGCTTGAGCAATACAGCCGGGTGCGACAAGGTTACTTCAAAATTATAGAATCGTCCTATGGGGCACTTTTCTATGACTTCATAAATTATTCCGTGAAAATGCCGGTTACCTTCTTCACTTTTTATGGTAAACAGGGCGGGCTTTCCTATGATATCGGCTGCAGGAACTTTAATTTGTGACACAAGATCCAGTTTGACTTCATACAAATTGGATATCGATTCATTTGCAGAAAAAGAGACAACGGAAAAAGCCTTGTCTCTGGTTGAAAAGGTAAACTTCGATGCGTTGGCGGATAACGGCAGCATAAAAACCTCCATTGAAGTCGAAAGCAATTATCAATCACTTTAAAATCAGAGCTGCACTATTCCAACAGAGGCGGATATTTCAGATTAAAATTAACATCCAGGTTCGCCATCCCCCCAATTTTAAGCGAACGAATAAAACCGTGATTCAAATGCAATCATCATTTGATCATCTCATTTGCCGGTAGCTGGATTATCACTATTGGTTTTT
>JAAERL010000062.1 GCA_024230435.1 Desulfobacteraceae bacterium | reverse complement strand
GGCCCATTTGAGATTCCAAAGGGGTATTTGGAGTCTCAGACGTTTGATCCGCCTGCAATTCTTCCGCGACATTGTGAGTGCCAGTGTCATTGGCACGATTTAACAAATCAGTTCCTTTGGGGTTAATAAAGGAACCTTCAAGCTGTCTCAGCGCGCGATGAACCTTTGGATCTTGAAGGTTTGAATTGGTCTGCAAAACACCACGCAAACCACTTGATACGCGAGCTGAAATAGTATCATCATTGGGAACTGTATTTACAACCGGTGGAAAATGAACCTGTGATTGTTGGTTCAAATTCTCATGTTCCCCTAGATCATCGCTGTCGTCTATAGAGACCAATTCTGGTTTCAAATCATCATCGTTGCTTTCGTCTTCTTCAGACTTTGATGAAAACTGATATCTGAAAGTTCGGCAATGATTCTCAAGCCTTTCAGCCTCATATTCCTTCGTTGATTTGCGAAGAAATACGACATCTCGCGACATTATCATTTTCCTTGTAGTTGGGTTATACAAGCGATATGTGCCAGCTTTATGATCTTTAGCATAGCCCCTCCACATGTAAACCTTACCACAATCTGACAATTTTGCCTTAATTTTAGTCATATTAGTCACAATACAGGCTTCACCAAAAATTTTGGGCGAATCGATCAACGATTTATAACCCTTCCCCCAAAATTTAATGGCTGATCCAAGGCTGTTGCCCTCCGTAGCATAAAAATTGTCAAAATCTGTGGTCGTATTAGCGGCTTTGCACCAAAGAAGCTGCTTCATACGCAAGGAAAAATCGCCCCCTG
>JAAERL010000061.1 GCA_024230435.1 Desulfobacteraceae bacterium | reverse complement strand
GAAATGTAGCCATGAACAAAATACACTTTGATTTTCCATGATGAAACCTTGGTTGGATGGAATTTTTTACATAATACATCATCTCTATTTAAGATTGCAAGTGTAGCATCTGTATGACTGAAGCATGTCAACAACGAAAGCCGGGATCTTAGCCCTTCCAAATGGCAATGCAGTAAAATGACCTTTTGTTATTCTTCTTCAGTCAAATTAACCCTTATTGCCTACATCCATGACAGTTGCTACCCTGCTGAAAATGTAAACGGGGCCAAAGCTTGCAAATGAAACATATTCTGCATCTAGTTTTGAGCCATTTTCGAAGCCCGGAACACAGTGTGTCCATTGGCAGCATGGAAATTTAGTAAAAACGATCTCTCTGGTCAATCTGATTCGCCAAGAACAAGTCATTTTGACGACATACCGACTGAGGCGGCAGTCCTGCCGAAAATGAAAATGAGGCAAAAGCTTCTAAAAACTTTAGCTATCGTGAAGTTATACAGGCACATCATTTCATTCCTCTCTGATCATGGTGTGCGCGATG